>JAAYSO010000018.1 GCA_012523945.1 Bacillota bacterium | reverse complement strand
GTTGCAAGTTCAGTGGCGGCAACAAGCAAGCCGGAGGGGAAATAAGCATGGAGATCAAAAAGAGAAGCCAGGCCATATTGTCCGTAAACTATTATCAGGGAAAGAAAACCGGCTGCCAGAGGTTTTTTGGTCACGCTTCCCCACAGCAGCAGAGAAACAAGCAAAAAAATCAGGAAAAGTCCCAGCAGCAAACCTGCACGTACTACAGCTATAATTTCGACTTCAAAAGAAAAAAGTAGCCCGGCATAGAGATAATTAACCAGTACGGCAAAAACTGAAACCATAATTAGAGCAGCACCAAAAACAATAATTTTGGCACTAATAATTTCAGAGGTACGTTTTCCCGAACTTAACGGCAGCACCAGCGTGTGTTCCTTTATTTCTTGGGCCAGCAAACCGCACAAAGTAAATGCCACAATAATGACCACAATTTCAAGTATATCTCCCAAAAAACTGCGGATAATTTCAGCTTGATTGAAATTTAGCATGGCGTCAATCTGCTCTTGAGGTAGGTGCGGAAACTGACTCTGCATGATTTTAGGAAGGATCTTAGCCATTACCGGTGCCATAAGGGCAAAGAATAAAAAACCTGCTGTAAGAATTAAAAAGATATTATTGCGCATACCATATTTTATTTCTTTACTTATTGTGGTCATGTTGCCTTAACCTCCTGCAAAAAAATATCCTCCAAGGTATGCTTACGTTGCCTAAATTTGCTGATAGCCAGCTCTTCCTTACTTAAAAAATGCATGAGCCTGATTGAAGCAGTTTTGGCGTCTTCAACGGTAATGGCGGCTGTTACACCCCTTATCTCTACCCTTTTTACCCCCGGAAGCTGGAGGAGTTTCTGTTTTACTTCCGCCGGCCAAGGCTTCGGGCTAATCACATCAAAAATCGGCGCCAAATTGTCTTTTTGGATGGCCTTAAGGGGCTTTTCCAGTAGCATTTTGCCGCCTGCTATTATGCCTACTGTATCGCAGACTCGCTCCACATCATTTAAAATATGTGTGGAAAAAATTACGGTTTTCCCCATCTCCTTAAGCTCTAAAATCAATCGCAGCACTTCCGCGCGCCCTTCAGGATCTAAAGCTGAAGAAGGTTCATCTAAAATTAACAGTCTAGGTTGATGCAGCAGTGCGGCGGCAATGCCTAAACGCTGCCGCATTCCTCTGGAAAAACCGCCCACACGGCGGTGGGCGGCATCAAATAAACCTACCCAACCTAATAACTCCTTAATCCACTCCGGGTCAGCTTTTTTGTTTTTACTATTCCCCAGGTATTCTAATGTTTCTAAAGCAGTCATCCAGGGATAGAATTTTGGTTCCTCCGGTAAGTAGCCAATGGGAAGATCGCTTGGATGCTTTATTTTTTTTACATCTATACCGGCAACGATACATTTACCCCCGGTAGGTCGTGACAAACCGGCCAAAATGTTCATGGTGGTTGTTTTACCGGAACCGTTTTGTCCAATAAAACCGTAAATCTCTCCCTGCTTTACTTGCAAATTAATCCCTTTAAGAGCATGAAAGGTCTGGAAATGTTTATGCAAATTAGTGACAGAAATCATT
This sequence comes from Bacillota bacterium, assembly GCA_012523945.1. Taxonomy (GTDB): domain Bacteria; phylum Bacillota; class Dethiobacteria; order Dethiobacterales; family Dethiobacteraceae; genus JAAYSO01. The sequence continues at coordinate 40,594 of JAAYSO010000018.1, read as the reverse complement.
TAATATTCCTTCTTTCTACCGAACAGTAAAAAACTGATGGGTCCGAGAATATTAAATAACAGGCAAATTACAAGCCACGCCCAGCGGTTAAGATTCCTTACCCCTTCTGTAAATATTTTTACAATGCTATAAATGGCTAAGGCAAATTGCAGCACAATTAACGGCAGAAACAGCAAAAAAGTTTCTAAAGTCAGTTCCATTAATCCGCCCTCCTGTCTCTTTTTGCCTTGATTATAACTAATCATGAAGTCATATGATAAGTTACCCGGGTCATGAAACAGTAACAAAAAAAAGGCATTACAGCCTTTCTGGTTTTCGTTTCAAAGTTCTGATCAGAGCCCCATCTTTTTTAAGACCAAGACGGCATTGGCCCGGTCTTTCACATTTATTTTGGCATAAATCTGGCTAATATAATTTTTCACCGTCCCTACAGTAAGTGAAAGCGTTTCTGCGATTTCCTTATTGGATTTTCCCTGCACAAGCAAAGTAATAACCTCAAGCTCGCGTTCAGTAAATTCTTCTCTGGTGATTCTTGGCGTGGACTCCTGCGCCAGGCGGGAAGTAATTTTGGCGGCAACCCGGCCTGGTAAGATAATATTGCCGGAAAGACCATCGCGGATTGCTTCAACCAATTTTTCTCCGCTGATATCTTTCAAAAGATATCCTGCTGCTCCGTATGTTAGAGCATTAATTATATAATCATCATCATCAAAAGTAGTTAGTACAATAATCACTGTTTGCGGAAAATCTTTTTTTATCAAGCGAGTTGCTTCTACCCCATCCATGTCAGGCATGCGTATGTCCATTAATACGACATCAGGTTGCAGTTGACATGTAAGTTCATATGCTTCCCGGCCGTTTGCAGCATCTCCTACAACTTCAATATCAGCATAGGCACTTAAGAGTGATTTTAAGCCGTCACGGATAATAGTCTGATCATCAACTATTAAAACGCCGATACTAATTTTCTTTCCCTCCCGTTTCTTTTCCCGCAGGCAAAGTTATGCTAACGGTAAAACCTTCTTTTGCAGCCGTGTCGATTTCTAAGGTGCCGCCTAAACTTTGTATCCGCTCCTGCATCAGTGTTAGCCCTAATCCATAGTTAAACCGCTCTGCGCCCAGACCGTTATCACTGACGGTGAGCCTGATGATGTCATTGTGTTCCTGCAACAAAAGATCCAGTTCCGTACTTTTTCCATGTTTAATACTATTAGTGGCACATTCTTTAATGGTCTGCAACAATACTCTTTTTTGGATGGGCAGTAATTTACTTTTTAACTCAACTATTTTGGTGATCTGCAAACCGGTATGCTGCTTTATTTCACGGATAAGCTGTGTAAGCTGATAAATAAAATCATCTTCATGACCGGTATGAATTGCCCTAACTGAATTACGGATTTCATTCAGTCCGCGCTTAACTTGTTCTTTAGCCAGTGAAAACTTGTTCAGTGCTTCCTCTGCATTATTGGCAAATAACGCTTCCCCGGCCTCAATGGTAATAATGGCACTGGTTAATGTATGTCCAACCGTATCGTGTATTTCACCGGCAATGCGGTTACGCTCTTCAATGACACTCATTTTCTGCAGCTGTAACGCTTGTTCCTGTAACCTTTTTATAGCTTTTGCCAGTTGTTGATTGGTAATAAGCTGTTTGTTGAGAGAGTAAAAAGCGGCAAAAACCAGCACATAAACTAAAAGACTCATGTAGACGAAACTAATGGCATCCCCCTCATCGGTAAAATCAGCACTTACCTTAACTTTAGTAATAAGTAATGCCAGATATAAAATTGAAACAGTGAAGGAAATTTTTTTTGCCTGCGGCAGGGAAACTGTATTAATAATGGCGGCCACAACGATCAGGATGATGAAAGGTGCCCCGTAAGTTTCATTTAAAAATTCCACGGGAAAAATAAACATTATTTGCAGTGCGGAAAGTAAATAGTGCAAGTATGGATTAGCTTTTTTCACCAGGAGACCGTGGATAATCATAATGACAAAACATGCACCCAGCAGTACACTTATAAGAGGGTACCAAGTTGTACCAAGATTCGCAGAAATGATGCGCAGAGAAAAAATTTCATAAGCCACAAGCAAGAGCACAAAAATACCCTGGCTGATCTGGCTGTCCACCGCAGTAACTTCCTGCTCTTCCCATATAACTTTCTCGCTTGTTTCCCTGGTAGCAAACAAATAAACTGCCGCAGCCGGAATGTTAAAAACAACAATGGCGGCAATATAGGCTGCTTTCTGTCTGCGGGCTAAATTTTTGTTCAGCCAACAATGTCTAATATAATATGCTTGTATAAATATCTGCATAAAGGCTCCGGGGATAATAACAGGCCAAATATCTTTTAATTCCATTCTTACACTCCAATGCTGAAATTTTATTTCTAATTTTTTATTCTCTGATAAACTTTGGTTTTCCTTTAGCTGCCTTTAGTTCAGTTAATATACATTAACCTCGCTTAGGCCAGGCATACCATACAAATTATTTCTTGTTAACGGATGTGCCAGAAAAGCAAAAGCCTGCGTAAGACGGCAGGCTTTCTTCTCTGTTTAATTTTCTCGCCAAACAGATCGTTTATTCATCCTCTAAAGCTGCTGTATTATCTGCTTCGATTTCGGCAATCAAGATTTCAAAAAATTTCCCTATTTCTAGCAAACGCTCATCACTTAAGGAAATAATTTCCCCACTCTCCACCAGTTCTTCAGCTGCAAAAAAAGCATAGTCAGGTGCGGGTGAGAATTTTTTCTCGATAATTTCTTCAGTTTCCAAATTCATTTTAAAATATACATGAGGACCGTCAACGGCATTGGTGTTGGTGTCGTTGCCTTTTGTCATGCCGAAAATTAAAATATTTTCCTCCGGATTCAAGGCAACACTGCCTTCATTAGTGGTACCAAATTCCGTGAAAGGCTTTAATCCGGCAATATACATACATTTGCCCTCATAATTATAATTAAGATATTCGGCAAATTCAGTATTAGTTAGCTCATAATGAGCTTGATCCGTCTTTTTCACAGCTGTATTGAATAACTGTCCTTCTAACTCAACATCCGGTGTAATGAGGGTATTTTCATCATGTTTCTCGCACCCATCCAGAAATAAATTTGCCAACAGAAAAACAAACAACAAACAGATTATTTTCTTTATCAACATATTTCCAACCCCTTATTCCTCTGAGCAGCACCTGTTAAACTAAATTTAAGCTCAAAAATTGCCTACACTCCTTCTTTCCTTTCCAACCAAACACTACATACCAATTATCAGTCTACCATAAAACAATTTGTTTTATGGCGGTAGTTGGATCCTGCTTACAAAGGTCTATATTTCAAACTTAAATAATTGACAGAGCAGTTCTGTAAAACAACTGACGGCCCAGGCAAGAAAACTTTTTTCATCGCTTAGTTGCGGCCATTTACAATTTAGGCTAAAGTCTTGCTGTAACTTTTCCAGGATTGTCAAGGCAGCTTTTTTTGCTGCCGGCAAGTGAATTAAGTCCCATTCAAACTGGTCGAGAAGGTGTAAATAAAGAGTGCCATAGACAACTAAAGCTTCGTTTTGATCCCATATGTCCATTTTTCTTAAAAACATCTGTCGATCAACTTTTTTCGGATCTTCCCTCCGGGAATATTGCTGCCAGAGACTTTCTGCGGTCAGACCGTAACGGCGCCATCTTCTTAATAAGCTATGCTGCGAATTTGCACATATGCCTGCTTGCTTAAACAATGCTTCTTTTACTGCATCTTTTACAGTTTTGCCGATCAGTTCACCCAGTCTAGTATGTTTGCCCGCATTTGTCAAAACAATATCCGATTCTGCGTTACTGACAGCAATGATACCGTCTGTTCCGGTGCCGGTGGCAAGTCCACTGGAATAACGGCTATCAATCATAAGTTCCTGCAATGCGGCAGTCTTTGCTTCTGTGATTGTGATTAGACTGCGCGCTAAAGCACCCGGTGTCAATTTGGCACTAATAAGCAGAATAATATTTATGGTCCCCGATTCTCCCTCGTTTGCCAGATAGCGTTCGTCATAAGCAGCCGGATCTCCTGCCCTACCGGCGTTTATTTCCACTCCCGCCGTAGCAATGGCTGTTACTTCCAAGCCTTTATCTTCAGCCTGCTTGACAGAAACATTTTCCATCGGGACAGATGTGCCCAGGCCGCTTGTACGTTTTGGGTCTAACCCCAGATCTTTTGCCACCAAGATCATATGCTCTTCATATGTGGGCGCCCTTAAAACTTTTGGCATCCCTTCAGGAGGATTTAAATCATGGTTAAATACACTGGTCAGGTTCTCATGATACCCTCCGTTTATTGGCCCGGTGCTGATGACATAACGCTTTCCTGCAAATTTTACCACAACGGATTGACCATAACAAAAAACTTCATCTCCTGCAAGTGTCCGGCAAAGCATTAATTTCTCCTCTCTGCTACTTTTAGTTGCACATCTTTTCAGAAAACAATGTTCAGCTTTTGAGGAAATATGTGTTATTTAAATTGTTATTATTCAATATTATTGTCCGCAATCCTTTTTCTTTTTTTATAACAGTAGTTATATTATTACGCACCATTGATAACAAATGCGTAGCGTCATATTCTTGCTTTGCTTTCTTTTCTCTCCGGTGGAGTTGTTAAGGAGGATACCCCCTTAAGTTTGCGCGATGCGAAGCATTTTCCTGTGTCTAACTTCCTTCTATGCAAAACTATACTGCTATGGTAAACTATGGATAAGAAAATTAAACTGAAAGGAGCATTGGCATGCAGCTTGACCTAAAAAAGATGCCTTTTAGCAGACATCTGTCGCGGCACATGGTCTATGAAGAAAGCGACAACCTTGGTGCCGGTTGGGAAAAAGGCCTCTATCTTGCTCTGGCCTCAGAGGGCGGTATTTCCTTTATCGGCGGACCCGCAGCGGGGCCTAAAGGCTTTATTAAAGTTACTCCCACCCGGGAAAATCTTGGCCAGGATTTTACTTGCCAAGCCAGCCCCTTCCACATCCAGCTGCAAACAGACACCGGAGAAGTAATTTTTGTCCTGGATGGAGCAAAAGTTTTACGTATCGCCGGTAAGAATACAGGCTTAAAATTAAATGGCAGGCTTGGCTTTGGCGAAAATGCCGTCACCACCTCCTTGGGCATTGAATTATTACTGGGGGACACAGTTTATCTCATTAAAGCCCAAAAAGGTAAAGTTACATTAGACAGCTACTGGGATTTAAAAGGTTTGAGGCGTACAGATCCTGTTATTTATGTTGAACCTGATCCCGACGGGAATTTTGAACTTATTATTTATGAAACGGATGACACCTACGAGCTGCCGGCTATTACAGACAGTTTTCAACTTTGTGCCGTCGATGCCAAAGCTGATTACCAGAACTTTAAAGCAACTTTAGCAGGTAATTTTTCTGAATATGAGGACTTTTTTGAAATTTGCACCTATAATCTTTGGACCGGTCTGGTTGATTTTAACGGTAAAAAACTGGCCCCGTCCAATAAAATGAGCGAAACAAAAATATATACAGCTGAACAGGCAGTAATTGCTTTAGCGTTTCAGGATACTGCTAAAGCTTTAGACCTGATTAACACCATTTTCTCCTTTGCCACACCTCAGGGCCTTATTCCCGCCTGGGTAACAAAAAGGCAACACCTTTATGAAGCTGCTCCTCCCCTTTATGCTTTTACGGTTAGTTGCTTAATTGCAAATCACAATTTCAATGGTATCGATGAGAAAAAACTATTTGCCCTGTACGAAGCCATGGCAAAGGCAGTAAATTGGTGGTTAACCCGGCGGACGGACGCTGCCGGTGCCGGCTTCTACGCTTATTATCACGAATGCGGTTGGACCGGAGAAATCTCCCACTGCCAACTGCCGGCAGCTGCGCCGGATTTGGCCGCTTACTTGGTTTTGGCAACGGAATCCTTGGCCAAACTGGCATCTATACTGGGAAAAGCTGACGAGGCAAAAACCTGGGAAGAAAAATCCCGGCAGCAGCTTAATTTTCTCACCGGAAAACTTTGGCAGGAGGACCGGTTCGTTTGCCTGAACAGCAAAACGGGCACTGCGTATCCCCTGTCAGGTATGCTTAATTTTCTCCCGCTTATTTTAGGCAAACGGCTACCTGGAAATATAACCGGTATTTTAGCCGAAAACGCAAAGATTTTGCCTTGGGAGCAACTGCCCATTATCCCGGCAACATTAATTATTATGGGTCTTTATGATTCAGGGTATCCGTCCATTGCCGCTACAGTTGCAAAAACACTGATAAAATCTTGTCTACACAACGGTGCCAATGATGCCCGCGGCAAAGAGGTAGAAGCAGGAGCATTTTATGCTCCCGGTGCTTGTGCAGCCCTTCTGGCCTTAGGTTCTCTGATTTTTGGCAAGAAAGAGGTGCTTTAAGATGTTTGGAACTAAAGAAAAATTTAATTTGCAAAGAGCAGTTTTTGCCCGCAACGGCAGTGCATTTTTTATCTTCGAGGATTATTATTCCCACCTGCTCCGCCTCTCCAGCTATAAACCTGCTGCCAGTGTAGGCATCAGTCCCTTTCTGTTTAACTTAAGGCTATTTGCCGGCGACACCGAGCTACCGTATACATATTTTTCCGATGCAGCCTCTCTAGCCATGAACAGCGATAAAGGTTCTGTCCAATTTGTTTTTACCGGTCAGGAACAACTACGGGTGCGCGGCCAAGGTGTAACCTTGCGGATTGAACTCTGCCCTGCCCTGCCTGAATCAGGCATGGTAGCATGTCACGGAGTTTTGCCCCTGGCAGACGGGGTGTGGGAAGCCACTTTCGGCACCTACGGCAAATTTTTATTTGTGCCGCTAAAAGGTAATATAGAAGCTTATTACCCCTGGAACAGGGAAAAACAAATTTACGAAGCAGTTTATTTCGACTTCATCCCCAATGAAACCGGGAAATTCGAAGCTGCTATTCATGAAGATTTGGTGGAGTTTGCCGTAGACAATGTATATCCTTCCTTTGCCGAAGTTGTGGACAAAAGTCTTGAAAGTTATGAACGCTTTAAACATAACTATTTACCCCCGGCTCCTGGTTATGAAGAACTGTGGGATTATGCCATCTATCAAATCTGGAGCCACCGTACAAAGGCCCAGGGCGGCTTTTTGGAACCGGGCATTCTTTTCCAATATACCTGGGTGGCAGGAGTTTTTTCCTGGCAGCAAAGTTACCAGGGTATGGCCATGTTAAATAATCCTCAGGAAGGTTGGCGCCAAATCTGCACCATGTTTCTCTACCAGGACGAGAAAACAGGTCGGGTCCCCAGTTATATTTCCTATGTGGGCGGTGAAAATCCCGGTATCCAGCCGCCTTTCCAAGGCTTTGCCCTGGATGCCCTGATTCGTAAAGCCGGTGATAGTTTTCTTACTCCGGCGGAATGTGAACGGATGTATCCCAAATTTGCCAAGTGGACGGAATACTGGCTCCAGAGAAGAAATGCCGGACGCGGCGACGATGTAATTGCCATCAATAATCCCAATGAATCCGGCTGGGACGACGCTACTATTTTTAAAGACGGCTTCCCGGTGCAAAACCCTGATCTTCTTGCCCTGCTCATCGTCCAGATGGAAATGACGGCACGCCTGGCTCGCGGTTGCGGTAAAACAGCCGAGGCTGACAGCTGGCAAATCCGCAGTCAAAATCTCCTGAATACATTAATTAATGAGTTTTGGGACGGCGAAAAATTTGTAACTTTTGCCAACGGCAGACCTGTGGACAGTATGAGCCTGATCTGCTATCAACCAATCCTGCTGGGGGACCGTCTGCCACAACACATCATCGATAAAATTGCCGCTACCCTGACTGAAGAAGGAAATTTCCTCAGCGAAATCGGTTTGTGCACTGAAAGTTTAAGAAGCCCATTATGTGATTTCGGTCCCAATACTTTTATCAGCGGCAGAGTTGTGGCTCCGCCCCATTTGATACTGACTACAGGTTTAAACTTGGCAGGCAAGAAAAAAGAAGCTGCCCTTATTGCCCGCCGCTTCTGTGATCATGTTAAAGAAAAAGGTGTAATTCTAGGTTTTGCTCCTTACGATTACTATCCGTTAACGGGAGAAAAAGCAAATATCTTTGAAGGCCCCATTGCTTCCGACGGTTGGAGTTGGTCTACTTGGTGTGCCTGTTGCGTATTAATGATGATTACCGCCATCATTCCCGAAGCTGAATAGTACTACCTTGCTATTTTTTGCTGACACTGCTGTAAAACAGTGTCAGCTTTTTTCTGTCTTTTCCTCCTAACACGGCTTATGGTAATAAAGCTAAAATCCATACTTCCGGGTTGTTGACCGTAGATTTGTCTTACTATATACTTTTTTTAGACGTGTTTTAAATTTTACACATTAAATAATTTTCTTGTCGCAACAAAGTTAAACTTATTTTTTAGGGGGTCAAAAATTTGAATAACGCACTAACGCTCAAAGAGGAACGAACCAAACTTTTTCAAGATATTTATGACGGCATTATCCCTAAAAGAGTACCCCGCAACGCAGGGCTTTCCGTGGAGTTTGCCATGGAATATGCCGGACTACCGTTGGCGGAAACACAATATACCCTGGAAGGTGTGGAGGAAGCTTTTGAAAAAATTTGCCGCCTGCAATGTATGGACGCTCATCCCATTGGCTTTGTTAAGCCTCCCCTGCACTGGCAAATCCTAGGCTCACAAAGTTTTCAAATGAGCTCAAACGGTTTTGTTCAGCATCCTGAATTTAGTCCCATGCAACCGGATGAATATGATGAACTCATCGCTAACCCGCTTGATTTTTTTCTGGAAAAAATTCATCCTCGCGTCTATACAGAATTGGATACTGATCCTGTCACGCGCACTTTTATTTTTGCTGCAGCTTTGAAAGCCAATGAAGACCATATGAACACTTTTGCGCGCATCAGTGATAAATTGGCAGAAAAATATGGCTTTTTTGTACCGCCCAAAGGAACAACTCCTCTCACTTTTGCTCCCTTTGATTATCTGGCCAACTGGTTGCGCGGGTTTACCGGAGTCTGCATAGATATCCGTCGCTACCCGGAAAAGGTCATTGAAGCCTGCGAAGCCATCTTAGCCATGTTAATGCGCTCATGCATCCCTGAGCAACCTTCCCGCTATGGCCATACTTTAATTCCATTACATATGGCTCCGTATTTAAATGAAAAAGATTTTGAAAAATTCTATTGGCCGACACTTTATAAAATGATTTGGGCACTGGCTGAAGCCGGACAGCCGGCCAGAATTGCCTGTGAACATGATTGGATGCGTTACCTCGACTACTTGCAGGAGCTACCTCCCCAAACCAGGCTTATTTTCGAATTTGGCGACCCAAAACTGGTGAAAGAAAAACTGGGCAAAAAATTTATCATCACCGGTTTTTATCCTCTCACCCTGCTCCAGACAGGTACAAAGGAACAGTGTTTGGACAAGGCTAAAGAATTACTTGATATTCTTGCTCCCGGTGGCAATTACATTTTCGGTTTCGACAAAGGAGCACTGACTTTAAATAATATTAATCTGGAAAACTATCTGGCAGTAATGAATTATATTGGTGAAAACGCCTACTACGATAATGCCGGGGAAAGTTCCCTTGATTTTACTCCGGTTACACCGCCAAAGATCGATATTCTGCCCTTAACCTCAAAATATGATTTTGACTGGGAAGCATACAAAAAGCGCCATCCCAATTTCCCCCCTCATTTGGAGCCGTTAATGAAAAAACAAATGGAACAGTACAGAAAAAAAGTTATTGAGTTTCTTTCCTATTAAAAAATTTAAACCCCGTCCGCGGGGTTTAATTTTTTTCTATTCCACTGCATACTGTAAAACATTTGCCGCCACTTTGGCGGCAGTTCTGCTACCGACACCGCCGTTTTCAATAATGACAACAAAGGCCAAAGGGTAGTCTTCACGTGTCAAAAAGCCGGCAAACCAGGCATGCGGCCTTTTCTCGCCGCCCACTTCCGCCGTACCGGATTTAGCGGCAAGTTCCAATCCTTTAAAGTTTTCTTCACCGTAACTGACAATTGTATTGTTGCGCATCATCTCTGCCAGTACTGCAGCCGTTTCCGGTGAAAGTATTTTTGTTTCCTCCCTGCTCCGGAAAATAGAAAACATATCTTTATTTCTTAAAATAGTAGGTGTCACCCGCACACCATTGTTAGCAATTGCCCCCATGAAAGCCATAAAATTTAGAGGATTAGCCGTATTAGTATACTGGCCGATGCCGGCCCAGGCCAAATCTGCCCCACCGGCTCCTGCCACGTCCACTTTACCTTTTGCCGTCTGCATGCCATCTACCTTAAGTCCGTTATTAAATCCTGTCAGGTTGGCATATGATTGTAGCCGGTCAGCTCCCAGCTCCAAAGTAATATGGGCAAAGGCGACATTGCAGGAATAGGCAAGAGCTTCCTTTAAAGTTACTTTACCGTGTGTAGAGACGCATGTTACTTTTTCACCGCCTATTTCTATCTGCCCCTGACACAAGTATTCAGTGGTATCAATATCCTCCAGCTGCTCAATGGCTGCGGCAGCCGTTACCAGTTTAAAAATGGAACCAGGTGTATAGGCGGCAGAGAGAAAGCGGTTAAGAAAAACTCCTTCATATTTTTCCGGATCTAAATCAGCCGGGGGCGCTACCGGATCAAAGGAGGGTGAACTCACCATACACAGGATCTCTCCCGTCCGGTAATTATAAACACCTACCGCACCTCTGCGGTTATTTAATTCCCGGTATGCTTTGGCACATAAATCAGCATCCAGGGTAAGAACTAATTCCTGTTTATTTTCTTGCCTGTTGCCAAACTGATAGGCACCGTTAATCCTGTTCCAGCCCGTTAAGCGGTCTCTAAAGGCCACCATCACACCTGTGGCCACATTGTCCTCCTGATCTCCGGTGGTATGCATCATCGCAGTGCGCACAGTTTTGTTTTCATTATACTTAAGGCCGTCTTCTGTCATCCGTAGTAAGACTCTGCCTGCCCGGTCATAAACCGTACCCAAAGTATTGAGTCTGCCGTCAGTATAGTAATGCCTGTTTGTAGGGTGGTGGACCCAAAGATGGCCCTGCTGCACATAGCGAACAAAAAATATTCCCACTCCCAATAAAAACAGAATTGTCAGTACCACCAGTACAGCCGTCCTGATCGATAAAAGCTTCATCCAATTTCACCCGACTTTTCATGAAAACTTATTCTGCAGATTTAATCAGTGCCAAAAGTCCCCATGAGGCAATCATAGAAGAACCGCCGTTAGAGATAAAAGGGATTGTTACTCCTGTAAGCGGAAGTATATCCACTGAACCAAGCACATTCAGGGTTAACTGAATCAAAAAGACAGTAGCCGCACCGCAGGCAGCAATGGCATAGAAGGCGGATTTGCTGTAACTAATTAGCATTACAGCATAAAAGACAAAGAAGACAATGGCTAAAACCGCAGTTAAGGCAATTAAAAGCCCCCATTCTTCACATAGCACACCAAAAACCAAATCAGTATCGGCGGCAGCCACATTAACCAAATAACCCCTACCGCCTCCCACACCAAGCAAACCACCGCTGGCGATGGCAATCATCGTTCTTGTTTGCTGGTAACCGGATGTGTCGGCAAACTGCCAGACTTTACCCCAGGTAGCAAAACGTGTAGCTATATAGGGCATAAAGGAAATAACGGCAAAACCGCCGAAAGCTGCCCCCGATAATACCAGTAGAAGATTGCGAAGATCGCCGGAATGCATAAATGCCATCACTAAAAAAGCGGCAAAAAAGACTACTGCCGTGCCAAAATCTCTGATTAAGGCAAGTGTGACGAGACAAGCACCGGCAAAACCGATAAAAGCCGTCATATTGCGTGTTGTTAACAGCCTGTCCAGGGTAGCGGTACCGGCCAAAACAAAAGCAACTTTAATAAATTCCATGGGTTGAAAAGTAATAAAACCTAGTTTAATCCAATTTTTCGCGCCAAAAATCCTTTCCCCGATCGCTAAATTAAGTACTAAAAGTACGGCAGCTACCGCCATTGAGAGATATTTTAACTTTTGTGCCTGGTTAAGATTACGCAAAATCAGACCCAAAATTGTATACGTCAAGGCGCCAATGAAAATTGCCGCCAGCTGCTTGTAAAGCGAATGGGGTGCTGCTGAGGCCACAATAAAAAGATTGAGCCCACAAAGATAATAACAAAGGAGCTCCAGCGTAAAAGTACGGCGGCCAATTAAGCGCACTAAAGCAAAATGGATACTTTCCACTGCTATGAAGAGAAGAAAAGCAAGGGGGATTTCCGGCAGCAGACCGTCCCGTTGAGCAAATAAAACTTGCACTGCCCCCAGAACCTGAAATAGCAAAATCAGGATAAAAGTAGGCCCTTCCGGCCGGTTGAACTCTTCTGCTTCTTTTTGCCTGTAGTCTTCATCTTCTTCAGGGGCCGCCAGGAGTAAATCTACACCGGCCAGGGAAATTGTATCGCCGAAATCAACTGTCTCCTTCCCTTCAATTTTTTTGCCGTTAACTTCTATACCGCCCTTTGATCCCAGGTCAGCAATAGTCCAAGTATGCTTATGATAAGTAAGTACGGCATGACTGCGGGAAACAATGGGCAGATTGATAATCAGGTCGGCGTATTTGCCACGCCCAATTAGATTTTCCCAATTATAAATGGGGATACGGGTACCGTTTACCATGTAAAGATAGCCCCATACTTTTTTATGATGTTTTCTGTTTAGGAAAAGCGGCAGGATACACAACAAAAGAATAGCTATCGCCAGCACCGGCAGCAGCCATCTTGACAGTAGCGTATACAGTTCTGCCAATAATTCTTGCTGGAAAAGGGCATTTTGCAAGTTTGTCAACAAATCTGCAAACTTAATAAAAAACCCAACCCAAATCAGTTTTATGTTTTCCCACAATACATCCATGGACATGACCTCGCTTCAGAGCCCACAACTCCAAACACAAAGCTACTTTATTAGATCAAATTCCGGCAAAAAAGTCAAAATCCTTTCTTATCAACTAAAAAATAGGCTAAAGAAATTTTACATAAATAAGTCAATTCTTTATCTTCAGAGTAATTCTTGACCTGTTTTCGGGCTTACTATATACTTCTTTTAGTAGTTCTTTTTGGCAATGCTGTTAGAAGTTTAAAGATCAATTATAATGAGGTGAAAATGTTGAATGCACAAGAACAAAAAGCATATCGCACTAAATTATTCACGGATGTTTTTTCCGGGATCATTCCGGACAGAGTACCCGTTTGGGACGGACTGAATATTGAATACTTAATTCAGTACGCCGGTTTGGATTTGATGACAACTCAATATCAAATTACGGCAGATTTATTGCTTGAAATTTATGAAAAAGGCATGGAAATCTGCAGAGGAGATATGCCCACCGGTAATTTTGCCCGCAACCCCATTGCTTTAATGTTCCAGCAGTCGCAAATTATGGAAATGGGCACAAGCGGCTTTATCCAGCATCCGGAACGTACATTCATGCAGGAAGATGAATATGATGAATTTATTCAAAATCCTGTCGATTTTATTCTGGAAAAATGTCATCCCCGCATGAATAAAGGTTACCAAGGAGAAGTAAACCGCACCCTTAATTTTGCCAAGTCACTGCTTGCCACTATAGACTTTAACCAGGCATTTGCCGAAGCTGAAGCCACAATAGCCGAGCGCTACGGTCTCTTTACCCGCCCCGCAGGTTCCGTTGGCGCCCAGCTGGTCCCCTTTGATTTTATAGCAGATATGTACAGGGGTTTTTCCAAAATACCTTTAGACGTCAGGAGACGCCCGGAAAAACTTTTAGCCGCCATTGAAGCAATCATGCCTTTTACCATCTGGCTAGGCAAACCAAAAGTTAAAAGTCCGCTGGGATGCAATATGATCTTTACTCATATGGCAGTTTTTCTCAATAATAAAGATTTTGAAAAATTCTATTGGCCTACTTTTAAACAGGTTTGTCACATTGCAGCGGAACAAGGTCAGCAGATGCAGATTTTCCTTGAAGGCGACTGGACCCGCTTTGTAGACTATCTCCAGGAGTTACCGCAGGGTACCATCCTCTGGGTAGAATATGGTGATCCGAAAGTATTTAAAGATAAATTAGGAAAGAAAATGATTCTAGGCGGTTTTTATCCCTTGACACTTTTAGGTCATGCCTCTAAAGAAAAATGTATCGATAAGGCCAAAGAACTGCTTGATATTCTGGCCCCGGGCGGTAACTATATCTTCATCCTGGATAAATGGGCTCTTAATATTAGTGATATTAATCCGGACAATTATGTGGCCGTTTTAGAATATGTACGCGATCACGGCAAATACTCTAACGCAGGCGAACTTGTAACTACCGCTAAAAAAGAAGATTCAATTCAAAAATATTCCCACCTGTATCCGGAATTTAAATCAAAATACCTGCTTAGTTTTGATGAATTTAAAAAAGAATATCCCCCCATTGATGAAAGAGTAGAACCGTTAATGCGCGCCGCCTATGACAAATATACTGCCATGGTTTTAGCCCACCTCTTCTAAACTTTGAATATAAAGAAACTCTGTACAGGAAAATGGCTAAAGGGCCATTTTCCTGTTTTTTTTACGCTTTGTGCTTCTTCCCTCTCCTTTTTAGCAAATTCATCACATTTATAATCCAACTGATGCTTTTCCCTTAAATTATTAACAAAATATTATAAATGTTTTTTATACCAATATTATTACTATAGGATTGATTTGGGTATAAGAATGTGTTATTATGAGATAGCGAAAACATAAGTTTCTATTTTCACAATCTTGGGAGGGAAAAAATTGAGGAAGAAAAAAATTCTCGCACTAATGTTGGCATTGTCTCTAGTGGCACTAATTTTAGCTGGCTGTGGGGGGATGCAACCGAACAACACAAAAAACAATACTCCTAACAATGTAGCAAACAATGAAGAAAACGAAAGTCCGGCTACAACAGAAGGCACATATAAGCTGGGTCTTGGTGTAGTAAACAGTATTGAAAAATCAAAAGATTATCAACCGGCAGAAGGTGATAACCTTGAAGTTCTGCCTGTAGGTCAAGTAGATACAACTATGGCAGCAGTTCTTTTGGATGCTGACGGAAAAGTTGTGGACGTGATCATTGATGTTGCTCAAAACAGAGTTAATTTTGATGCAGATTTTGTTGTCACCAACAGAGATGCCGAATTGAAATCAAAGAAAGAGTTAGGTCCAGACTACGGTTTAATTAATGCCTCTGAAATCGGTAAAGAATGGCACGAACAAATCGAGGCGCTGGAAGAGTGGATGGTAGGTAAAACTCTTAGTGAAATCACAGGCATGAAAACTTTTGAAAGAGACCCGTCCCACCTCCATGTACCCGATGAGCCTGATTTGAAGTCTTCTGTCACCATTACCGTGGAAGCTTATTTAGCTGCTGTAGAAAAGGCAGCCGCCAATGCGATTGAAGTTGAAGGCGCTGTAAAATTAGGTCTGGGCAATAAATCCTCCATTGCCAAGTCTAAAGACTATGTTCCGGCCAGTGGCGATAATGCTGAAGTTCTGCCTATGGCTCAAGTCGATACCGTAATTGCAGCTACAGCCTTTGCTGCCGACGGTAAAGTTGTAGGTACCGTTATCGATAATGCCCAAATCAGAGTACAATTTGACGCTGAAGGTAAAGTTACCAATCGGGACGCTGAACTGAAAACGAAAAAAGAATTAGGTCCTGACTACGGTTTAATTAATGCCTCTGAAATCGGTAAAGAATGGCACGAACAAATCGAGGCGCTGGAAGAGTGGATGGTAGGTAAAACTGTCAGTGAAATCACAGGCATGAAAACCTTTGAAAGAGATCCGTCCCACCTCCATGTACCCGATGAGCCTGATCTGAAGTCTTCTGTCACCATTACCGTGGAGGATTACCTGGCAGTTGTTGCAGAAGCTGCAGAACGGGCAAGATAAGGCTAAATAGAGACAAATAGCTCCACCGCGTTGTCCGGTGGAGTTATTTTTTTCACTTTTTATCTATTTATCATTCTTCCGGCTCACCTAAAACTGTTCGCAATAGCTTATTGCCGTCTTCAACCATGGCAAACAAACGCTCATACTCACGGTTTAAAGCATCAAATCCCTTGGCTGTCAGACGATATGTCTTACGCCTACCTTTTTGCTTTACTAATTCAATATACTTTTCTTCTTGCAAGCGTTTAAGCACTCCATAGAGGGTGCCGGGACTAAGGGAGATTCGCTGCTGCGATATTTCTTTGCATTTTTTCATAATTCCATACCCATGCAAAGGGTTAAGCAATGCCAACAGTACATAATACATGGCCTCTGTCATGGGTTCATTTTTCGCTGGCGGCATTTTCTCACCCACTTATTCATTGCTGCAATATATCGTTTAACATAGTATAACTAATATTTCAAACTAATAAAAATATTACCGGCCGCACAAAGCATACCTCACCATTGACAGACATCCTCCCGTCAGGCTAAAATTATGTTATTGCTTTAAACTGGTTCACAAAAGAATCTGGATGGAGGTTTCTGCCGGTGGCACAAAAACTTAAGCACAGTACTATTAATAAATTTTGCATTGGGCCCATTGGTTTTTTCTTAATGATGAACTTTGTCGGGAACTATTACAATTATTTTTTAACTGACATTCTTACCATCAGTGCTGCAACAGTGGGTACAATTCTACTGGTGGCCAGGATTATAGATGCTATTGCTGTCCCCGTAGCCGGCGGTATTGTGGAAATGGCACACCAGAAATGGGGTAAATATAGTACCTGGCTATGGGCAGCACCACCATTTACGGCCTTTTTTATTGCCCTCATGTTCACAGGGCCCAACCTTAAGCCGGCGGCACTTTCTTTCTTTTTAGGGAGTATGTATGTTTTGGCACACTTAACTGTTAACTTGGCTGAAGCTTCCCAGTATGCCTTAATTCCGGTCATTGCCCAAACACCGGAAGACCGCATCCTGCTTTCAAGCAGAAGAGCGCAAGCCATGTCGGCAGGTCAGTTAATTTTCGGGCTAGTGGCTCCTTCCCTCATTGTCCTGTTAGGAGGCAACAATGAAGGACGCGGCATCTTTTTAACAGTTCTCCTCTTTGCCATCCTGCAAATGCTGGGCTATTGGCTGGTGGCACAAGTTGCACAACCTTATGATTCAGGAAAGGCTACCGACGCGGCTTCAGGGGTTTCCCTTAAAGATATGGCTTTGCAGGTAGTCACAAACAGGCCGCTATTTATTTTAATTGTAGCGGAAATTTTGCGCTGGACTGCCAATATTGTCATCGGAAACTTTGCAGTCTATTATTTTAAATATGTGGCGCAAAATCAAGCTTTAATTGCTGTGTTTTTTACTTGCAGCAGTATTGCAACTTTTTTGGGTTCGGCTCTGGGCCAACTGGTAACACGAAAAGTAAGTAAAAAGCAATCCTGGTATATTGGTATGAGCATAAATTTCCTGGCTTTAATTCCTGCCCGGATTTTTGCCCGCAATACCATCCTTTTTATCACCTTTGCTGCCGTCGCTGCCGTTGGGCATGCCATTGTCATGAATCTATCCGCCGCTTTTTTTGCCGATGTAGCTGAATATGCACAGCGGAAAACAAAAAAAGATGCCAAAGGCGTTATTATGTCTTTAAGCTCTTTGCCTATTAAAATTTCAGTGGCTTTATCCGGTGCCATTGCCGGCTATAGTCTGGCTTTAATCGGTTATGACCCTAATATCGCCGCTACTACCCGAATTATAGACGGAATTATCTCTTTTTCCACTTTAATACCGGCGTTTTTCGCCTTGGCTGCAATATTGGCCATAAAATTCTATCCTTTACCTGATCGCATTCAAGACTTAAGTGAAACTTAATACAGTATTTTAGTCCGGAAGCTCCTGCTTCCGGACTTTTTTACCTTTTGCCCCTGCAGCTGCTATTTAAAGAATGGTGTAGCTTGAAATTTTGGGCTAAATAAGCAGTCATTAAATTCTATACTGATAACGATGGGCTCTGGCCCTTGCCGCCATTCTGCGGCGGCGGCGTTTAATAAATAGACGCAAACGGAGCAAACATACAATTAACACTACCCCCAAGAGGATGCGGCGGATCAAAATTTTTAGAACTGAAGGCTGCTTGTCAGCCCCGGACAAGTCCGGTCGCAAATCCAGTGTAAACAGTTCTGCACCGAGGTTCCCGTACATAAAAGGACTATCATGCCGAAGATCGAGCGTCAGTTTTAATACAGCCTTTTCCTCACCTGTCTGTTCCTCTAGGGAAAGACTTTGCCTTACATCTTCAGCAGTAAATTCATGATATAAAAGTCGAGTTACACTTTCCTCCGGGCTGATTGTATATATATTTAAGTCTTTTTGCCATACTTTAGCAATCATCTCGTCAGTGACGGGAAAAGCTACTTTCCGGAAATGATTGAAGCCATAATCAAGCAATGTAGTGACGTCTGTACAAAGATCTTTAACACTGGGGTTATCCAAAACTACCACAATTAGTAGCCGCTCTCCCTTTTGGGCAGCAGCTACCAGAGTATGATTGGAGTCTACAGTCCACCCTTTTTTTGTGGCAACAATCCCCTCATAGGCAGATTTTCCCTTTAGTAAAGGGTTTCCATTGTTTAAATATCTTATTTCCTGTTGCTTATTAGTAGGCGGCATTTCATAACGTGTGGTGGTAAAAATGCGGCAAAAAAGCGGACTTTTGATGGCATGCTGCATTATTTGTGCCATATCATAGGCAGTTGTATAGTGGTTTTCATCTGGAAGACCGTGGGCGTTAATAAAATTCGTGTTCAGAGCACCCAATTCCCGGGCTCGTTGATTCATTAGTTTGGCAAACTGTGTACAATCTCCACCAAGATACTCTGCAATGCCATTGGCAGCATCATTGGCGGAGGCTACCGCCAGTGCATACAGCGCCTGCTGCAGCGTAATTCTCTCTCCTTCATCCAATGCAATATGGGATGAATTGCGCTCAAGGGAGAATACTGCCTCATGGCTTAATTCCACGGTATCATCCAAACTGCCCCTTTCAAGAGCCAGGAGGGCAGTCATAATTTTTGTGATGGAAGCCGGGTGCTTTCTTTTCTGCATATTCTTTGCAAAAAGAATTTGTCCGGTTTTTGCATCCATCAAGACAGCCGCATCTGAAGATAGATTTGGGATCGTTTCTTCTTTAGAAAGAGCAATTTCCGCATTCAGCAAAAGAATCATGATTAATAAAATACAAGTAAACCGACTGGCATCTTTTTCTGACATGTTTAATCCTCATTTATTTAATTATTTACTGCAAGTAACACCGGTCTTCTAAGCATCTCCGTCCTTTTCATAAATTTGTTTTTTTGAGGCAAAATAGATCTAGCATCCATGAAAGGTGTGAATGCTTATGCTAAAAGACCGGGTCGTCATCGGACTTGCTGTGGGCATATTGGCTGACGCCGTTAAATTAGCTTTCAATTACCTTTGCTTTAAGTTAAACTTTACTGATGCAGTTTTCTGGCAAATTGTTGCCGGTACAGTTTTATCACGTGCGGATATTTTCTCACCCCTGGGCTTGTTGGTAGGTGCTTTAGCGGACATTGTCGTCACATCTCTTTTAGGATCTGTCTTTATCTACCTGATCTACCTGACGGGCAAAGAAAGCCTCTACCTTAAAGGTATCGGCTTTGGCATGTTTGTCTGGATTAACTTTTTTGTCATTGTGCAGGGACTTTTAGTGCAGGGGAAAATCCCTCCTACACCTACCGGCCTCTTGGTAACATTTGCCGCCCACTTCATATTCGGCCTGGCTTTAGCTTTTTTTACGCAACTCTTGACGGCAAACTTTGGGGAAGAAAAAGAACAAGAGTCGCAGTCAAAACATACTTTTAGCATCAAGAAATCCCTGCCGGCAAGAGTGCGTTTTAAAAAAGCCGTCAAGCCGGAAAAATTAAGATAAGATTTTGCCTTTTTCCCGGTTGTATTAACCAATTAGCTTTTTAATTTGCTCCTGAATATCTCCCTGCACAAGGCCGCCGTGGTAGCAAATGACCCTGTCAATCTCAAAGGAAAGCAGTTTGCGCAATGAAGCCATAGCTTGTTTTTGATCTACAGTAAACATGGGAATGGGGCCCATTAATTTGCCCTGATTGCTGTTAAGGGCGTCTCCGGTAATTAATGTTTTTGTCGCTGTCAAATACAAACATAAATGGCCCGGAGTATGTCCCGGTGTATGAATCACGGTAATGCCCCCGCAGTAAGGTAACTGCTGGCCGTCAGAAAGGGCAACGTCAACTTCTACAGTTTCCCGATTGCGGTAGTTATTTCTGTTTTCCTCCTGCTCTTCAGGCGGCAGATTTGCAATTGTCTTTTCTATTTTTGCTAATAAATGCTTCTTTCCCTCAATAAAAGGTTTTTCTTCCTCATGGGCCAGCACGGTAATTTTTTGTTGTGCCGCAGACAGGATACCGGGCAATCCCCCGAGATGATCAATATCATGGTGGGTAATAATAACTTTATTCAATCTTTCAAAAGGCACCCCGCTTCCTGCTATAGCTTCTTTAACAGCAGTTGCCATGGGGGGTAAGCCTGCATCAATTAAAATTACATCTTGATCATCCCAGATTAAAACCGGGTGAAATACCATACCCTCACCGGGTGCAGATACCTCTAACATCTTAAGCCCTGGTGCTATTTGCATCTTTACCTAAGCCTAAGGCTTAGTTTCACCTCCAATGTATTTTTTTAAATAGTTAAATTCTCTGCACACACAAGCAAACTTCTTAACCGCCCACAAGGCGCAGCATTATAATTACTTCATCTCCGTCTTGCAAGCCGGTCTCGCGCTGTGCAGGCTCTTTATTCACCAAAAAAGTTGCCACATCCAGAAGACTTAAATCTGCATTGTCAGCTGTAATGATAATTGAATCCAGTAAATCTTTAATCTTTGCTCCTTCCGGCAATTCCACAGTTTCAAGATCTTTTTTCAAGTAAGCTTTAGCAACACCTAGCGGTTTTACTTTAATCAGCATTTTCTCACCCCTCAAGCGGGAAGCCGGCTTTATTTTCTATTTGCCGTAAAGATCACGTATAACTTCCTCCAGCCCTCCCAGTTCTTGTAGAGACTCCAGGGAGGGTTTGCCTGTTTCCGTATCCCAGTCCATATGGGTGAAAAAGTTTTCGGCAAGTTGCTCCACATCTATTTCAACATCCTTTAAAGGACCTGCCGTCAAAGGAGGTTTACCCACTGCTCGCAGTGAGATTGTAAAATCAGACGGTTTGAAGCCCTCGCGCAAATTAAAAGCATGGCGCATATTTAAAATCCGCTTTCCTGTTTTTAAAGTTTCCTCCTGAGAGAAAGGCATCCCTGTGACAGCGGCAAGATATTGTTCTTTGGCATCCATGACGCCGCCGTTCATCATAAACGTACAGAACCCTGCGCAGTTTTCCACCTCCTGCGAGGCGGTGGCGGCAACATCCATGGGACCTGTATTACTATAGTTATACTTATCAGGAAAGGCACCAAATGCTTGTGCCAGCCCGATACCCCCCTTGACATGCCGGCCCGGGGTAGGATCATATTGATAGGTACGGGCAAGACCAGGGCCAAGACGGGGATCGTGCATGGGCAACTCAATACCACTGGCAGTTTGTAAAAATTCTTCTCCTTTGCCCCACACTTTGGCGGCATAAGCTGAACCATGGGCCAAAACTGCGCCGCAACCTTCCTGATCGGCGATTTTTTGTGTTATCGCCACAATGGCCTCACCGTTACCCCAGGTTAAATCTATACCGTCCAGTTCTTCCCGGGCAAGAATGCCTTTACTGTAGCATTCCATAGCCCAGGCTATGGTTGCCCCTGTAGAAATGGTATCAAGCCCGTAACGATTGCAAATTTCATTACACATGAGCACAGCATCTGCCTCGGAATTAAGCAACAGGGCACCAAAGGAGCAGGAAGTTTCATATTCAGGCCGTTCTGTGGCCTCCAAGGGCCAGCGCCCGCTTTTTACCTTGTATTCTGCGCCGCAACCCAGCGGGCAGTTAAAACAAGCATATTTTTTCACCTTATGGACGTCTAAACTTGCTGCACCTAATTTTTCCGCCGCTTCTTCACCATAATCAATAATACCTACCCCCGCCCAGTTTTTTACCGGGGAATCACCGTTGAGGGCAGATACGGCTGTACCCGAACCTGTACCTAAAGTACCGAAAGCTTGTGCACCGGGATTTTTCTTAATATTAGCGGCAATCTGTTTATTAATCTCCGTAACTTTCTCGGGATCAGCCATGGTAATTTTTCCGGTTCCGTATACAGCAATGGCTTTTAAGTTTTTTGAACCCATCACTGCACCGCCGCCACCACGGCCCGGTGCCCGGTGGCCGTCATTAATGGGACAGGACATCAGGGAAAGTTTTTCCCCGGCGGGGCCAATGGCTACGACACGGAGTTTTGGCAAGTTTAGTTCTGTTTTCAACAATTCCCAGGTTTCTTTTGTATCTTTACCCCACAAATGCGTGGCCTCTTTAATCTGAACTTTACCATCCATAATAAGTAAGTAAACAGGTTTTTCAGCTTTACCTGAAATAAAAACGGCATCGAAACCTGCTTTTTTTAGTTCCGGACCGAAGTAACCACCGGAATTGGCATCATTCCAGCCCCCGGTAACAGGAGACTTATGCACTAAAGTATAACGGGCGCCAAAAAAAGCTCTTGTCCCGGTACAAGGGCCGGTAATAAAACCTAAAATATTTTCCGGGCCTAAAGGATCAGCTCCTACCGGCATCATCTCATACAAAATTTTCGCACCTATACCATAACCGCCAATAAAGTTACGTGCCAAATCTTCATCTAAATCCTGTACAGTAACAGACATTTCCGTTAAATTAACAAATAAGATTTTACCTGTATAACCGGCTAACATTTTCCCTACCTCCTATATAATAATTAGGCCGCAAAAAATTAACCACACTCTACCAAAGAAAATAAAAGGAATATTGCGAATATTATATCACAGTATATATAGATAAATAGTTCTACACCATTCCTTTTCATCCTTTTTTAATTTAATTTCACCTGCTTGGCAGCAGTCATTTTTTGCTCAAATTTTAACAACCCCTTTTGCTAAGAAAGGTAGCATATTAGGCTTGATATAATTTCCTGGCAAAATAAAAAAGCCTACGATTAGGCTTTTAAGGGAAAGAAATGTTTTATCGGCCTTATTGCTATTGTATTAAACTTAACCGGAACTTGTTTGTATCTCTTTTAATTTATTATTTAAATCTTGCTTTAAAAGCATGATTTGCCGGCAATATTCATAAAGAACCATCCCTGCCGGGGTGGGTTTAACGCCTTTATTGCTTCGCTCCAATAATTGCACTTTAAAGTGAGATTCTAAATCACGCACCTGCATGCTTACGGCAGGCTGTGTAAGGTGTCCCTTGCGGGCGGCCTTGGAAATGCTACCATATTCAACCACATTGCAAAATGCTTCCAATTGCGCTATTTTCAAGGATCTCACCGCCTCCTTCTGGTAAGAATGATATTCTGGGGTTAATTGGGATAATTAGTGAAATAAATAACTTGAGAAATTATAATAACTAGCTGGAATACCTCACATCCGGCTAAACATTATTGGCAAATTGTTATTGTTTTCACATAATTATATATTCTGCTCACCTTCTAATTTTTCCTGCCGGAAAAGTATTTTCTCGAAAAAAAATTAAAACTTTCATTTTCCTAAAATGTAAGTTTCCTATCTTTAACATATTGTATGAAGAAACAGGCAAAAAATCAACCTTGAAATTTTTGCCCGACTTGTGTTTTTTTTTGCTTTACTGCCTTCCTGCCATATTTTCCTCCAACTCTTTCATTTTGTTGGCAAACCAAGCCGTATGCAAATCTTCATCAATTAAATGACCCCATAGCATCTCAAATAATTCATGATTTTTACCCACACGCAAAATAAAATCCTTATAATCCTTCATGGCCTTTTCTTCCAGATCAATGTTTGCTTTCAGCAAAGCAATGGTGCCGGCCTTCCCCGTTGCAAAACCTCCCACCATACCTGCAAGGGGGGCTATTGTTTCCCCCATCACAGGAGCTGAAACACCTAAGAGCTGAAGTTTAGCCCTGATATTTTCCACATGTCCCTGTTCCACCTCGGCAATACGCAGAAGTGTTTGCCTAAGGTAAAAATCTTCTACTTGCTTACTCTGTGCCAGATAAAGGTTTACTTGATTAAGCTCCAAAACGTAAAACCACTGGAGTTTCTTAATAATGGCGTCTTTTTCCATTTTAACCTCCGTTAAAGCAGCTCAACTGATTTAAAGTTTCCGGGCACTTATATTTATTCCCATCTTCCCGCCCTGTTACAATTTGTTCGCCGGCGCTTTTGCTTTTCTTACCATTTAGGGGTTTTGAAAATTATATTTGCGTGCAAAAAACGCCCCTAAAAGCGTAGAGGCGCTTAAGCTCTACTAATTTCTTTTATCTCAAACTTAATTTCATACTTGCCGTCGTTATCTAAAATTCTTGCCAGGCGTGCCAAGCGAATCGCCGCCACCTGTCCTTCAAATTCACCGGAAAAAATTACGGCGAAAGCCGGTTCAACTTTTGTTTCAGCAGGCACAACTTGTTTATTAACTTGGGGTGCCAATTGCATATCTGTTTGTGTTTCCCCATTGGTTTCCGTTTTTTTCGGCCGTCGCCCCCTGGGTTTAGTCTCAATACCCAGTGATTTTAAAACTTCACTATAGAACTTTTTCCGGGAGATTTTCATATCACGAATAATATCATTAGTAGCAATTTCCTCCCGCCATTTAGTCATAAGAACGACTTGTTTCTCAATGGGAAGTTCTTTAAATTCTTCATACGGTAATACTCTGTTTTCATACATATTGTATACTATCACCTCACTGTTTTGCATATATTCTTTTTTCGCTTTGCCGGTTAAAAAATCAACAGGTGTCATCACAGGACCTTTGCGTCCCGTTCTTGATGCCCGTCCCCGCACACCACTTAAAAATTTTTTGCTGGTTGTAGATTTGAAAACAAGTTCTGCTTCAGTAGGTTCTAAATCATCTGAAATAAAAATATCCTCACTCATTTCCTCACCTTTTTGTTTCTCTATATTGCATTAGTATGAGCTCCTTTTAGTTATTTATGCCATTAGTTGCGGAGAATAAAAGAAACCTTTTTCACCACATTAAAAGTCCCGGATTTTTCCGGGACTTTTAACTGTCTGTATTTTTTAATTTGGATATGGGTACTGCTCACCCCGGGAGCGATAGGGAAGCATCCAGGGTGCGGTAATCTCATCCTGACTGTCCATGGCACTGCGGTACATTAACTCATAATATTCCCGCACCACCCTTGTCGCGGAAAATTTAAAGTGTGACATATCAATACTTGCCCGCATCATATCCAGCCAATAATCTCGCCTCTCATAGTAAGTGGGAATAACTTCATGAAAAAGAACTTTATACAGTGCCTGCAGGTCATTTAAGTTTTGCTGCTCGGGATCAGTATCGGTGTGGTGAGCATCAAGTAGCCAACCGGAGACGCCGTGCTGCGGGCCTTCACCCACCCAACCGTCCACCACACTTAAATTTAATACTCCGTTCATAGCAGCCTTCATGCCTGATGTGCCGGATGCTTCTAAAGGCCGCATAGGGTTGTTGAGCCACACATCACAGCCCCGAATCAGCAGGCGGGCAATTTCCATATTGTAGTTCTCCAAAAACACAACAGAATCTTTATATTTTTTGTCCATTCTCACCAAATCACGAATTATACGTTTACCTTCCTCATCCTCGGGGTGAGCTTTTCCGGAAAAAACAAGCTGTAATTTGCCCTCCTGAAGTAACGGGTCAATCACTTCCGCATTACGGAAAATCAAGTCAGAACGCTTATACCCGGCAGCTCTTCTGGCAAACCCCACAATCAGGCGCTCCGGATTCAACCTGGCATCAGTATGTTGCCCGGCAAATTCCACCAGTTCCTTTTTCATCTTCATATGGGGTTGCCAGAGATCTTCTCCTTTTTTAAAAGCACGGTGAATTTCAGGCGCTTGCCAGGTAGGTACATGCACACCGTTTGTAATGGAGATAATGGGGCTGGTATCGGCTACATGCCTCCACATGGCCCTGGCTGTATGCCCGTGCAAATTGGAAACGGCATTGGCAACTATGCTTAAGCGCAAAGCAGCTTCCGTCATATTGAAAGGATCGCCTCCCAGCCGGACCATCTGCTCATAATTCAAACCATTATAAGCGCCTAATTTTTGCAGTTCACCGTGATCATGTTTTTCATTGCCGGCTGCCACAGGAGTATGTGTGGTAAAAACCACTTGCCGGCGGGTTGCCTGCCAAGCGTCTTCAAAGGACATGCCTTCCGCCATTTTTTCCCGGATTAATTCAAGCCCGGCCAGTACCGCATGCCCTTCATTAAAATGGTAAATATCCACTTCTATCCCCAGAGCGCGCAATAAGCGCACCCCGCCTATACCTAAAACTATTTCCTGGGCAATGCGGTCATAACTGCTGCCGCTATAAAGTTTATTTGTCACCCAATTAAATTCCTGTGACTGGCTTGCATCTAAAAGATAGAGGGGCACATTACCATACTCATCTACTAAACGCACCTTGCAGTGAACGTCTTTGCCTTCTATTTGCACCGTGACGGTTATTCCCGTATCTTTGACGAAAGCAAAATCATAATCCGGAAACAGATCATACGGCCAGCCATCTTCACCGATAAACTGTTCCGTGTAATCTTGCCTCCAGAGAATCCCAATACCCACCACCGGCAAATTTAAATCACCGGCTGCTTTTAAAAAATCACCGGCTAAAATCCCCAGCCCCCCGGCATAAATTGGTAGTTGGGAATTTAAGCCGAATTCCATACAAAAATAAGCAACCCGTGGCAGTTCTGCACTTTGTTTCATCATCTTCCGGCCTATGCCGTCATCACCGTCCTTTTTTCATTTCATGTTTATTTTGCAATTGGTGCGGGCAGATTATACCTTGCATGCAGGAACCGACACAATTTGCCAGAATAATATAAAACGAGACTTTTTACGGGGGGAATTACATGACTGGGTTTGCGCTGGGTTTGGCCATTCTACTGTTTTTACTGGGGTTAGCTGGTACTGTGCTTCCGGTACTGCCGGGTACGATTTTGATTTATGCCGGCATGATCATTTACGGTTTACTGACAGGCTTTAAAACACTTTCGGCAAATTTTTACCTGTTGCAGGGTATGGCTTTAGTCCTGACCTTTTTTATTGACTTCCTTTTTGCGGCGGTTGGCACTAAACGGTATGGCGGCAGTCGCTTTGCCATCTGGGGTGTTTTCCTGGGAGCAGTGGTGGGAATCATCTTTTTCGGGCCTTTCGGGTTTATTATCGGTCCTGTGTGCGGGGCCATCATCGCAGAGATGATTTTCGGGCGTAAAAATTTTGATCAGGCCGTGTACGCAGGTTTTGGCACTTTAATTGGCGTAGTCGGGGGAACTGTTTTAAAAATCATCATTGGTATTTTGATGATAATTTCATTTTTCATTGCCATTTAAATACATATATTTTCTCCCGGTAAAATCAACTTTTAAAATGAAAGCAGCGAGGGGCATTTCAACCCGACGCTGCTTTATTTTACGTATTACTGACATTTTATGCGTTTGCCAAATAAGTTCACCAGTCCCAGCCCGGCCACAAAACCTCCGATATGAGCCCACCATGCCACGGATACATTGACCCCTATACTGGCTACACCGGAAAAAACCTGCAGTATAAACCAAAAACCTAAAAAAATGACGGCGGGAACTTCGGCCACTGTAAAGAGAAAAATAACAGGAATCAGGGCAACCACACGAGCGCGTGGGCAGCTGATCAGATAAGCACCCAGGATACCGGCAACAGCACCGCTGGCCCCAATAATAGGAATACTGCTCCCGGGATCAAAAAATACTTGTACCAGACCGGCAATAATCCCCATTAAGAGATAAAAAAGCAAATATTTTATATGACCTAAACGATCTTCAATATTATCGCCGAAAACCCAAAGATAGAGCATATTACTGCCAATATGTACCCAGCTGCTATGCATGAACTGATAAGTAATAAGGGGCGTCAAGGCAGAAATAAACCTTCCTGCCGCCAACTCTGCCACCAATCTTTCCGGAATTAAACCATAGGTAAAAACGGCTGTATTAAGCTGGTGGTAGTTTAACGTCAATTGCCGGACAAAAATATAGATATTCAATCCAATCAGTAAAATATTAACATAAGGAAAAATACGTGTACGGACTGTATCCCTAAGCGGAATCAAAGAACCGCCCCCTTGCTTAGATCATTAAAGCTGCCAATAAAGCAGCAGTGCCACTTGCAAAAAAATAATTAATGGTATGCCTAAACTAAACAGTCTATGTTTTGTTTTATGCCGCCAGATTTTCATTCCTAACCAAATGCCGGCACTGCCTCCCATAATTGCCAGCATGATAAGTACTTTCTCCGGGACGCGAAATCTTCTGCCCTTGGCGACAAGTTTGTCATAAAACATCAGGAGAAAGGCTAATAAGTTCAAGCTTAAAACAAAGATTTCCGCTGCTTGCATCCTCAAATCCGCCTTTTCATTGCTTATTTTTCGGCCATTGCGCCTTCTCCTGCATCATACTACAAAACTAATGCTTTTTTAATACTTTTGCTAAATTTACTTTTCAGCGCGGCTTCAAAGGTTTAGCTCAAAAACTATAAAAAAAGCATGATAGCTTGTTGTCTCTATCATGCTTAGAGGAATACTTCCTTATACCAGCGAAGTGGAGATTCCGGCATCTGCAAAAGTTGACATTTCATGCATAATTTTTAAAGACGCATCCACAATGGGCATGGCTAAAGCTGCCCCTGTGCCTTCACCCAGACGCATATTCATACGCAAAAACGGTTTAATCCCCAGCATCTCCAGGGCAATGGCATGCCCCGGCTCTTCGGAGAGGTGGGAAGCCAGCATATAATCCACAGCATGCGGATGCAGGTGAGCGGCAATTAAAGCGGCTGCGCTGGAAATAAAGCCATCTATCATGACAGGTTTACGGTTTGCTGCCGCCGCCAGCATCACCCCGGCCATCCCGGCGATTTCAAGACCGCCTATTTTCGCCAGCACATCCAAAGTATCATCGGCCTGTGGTTGATTAATGGCAATGGCTTTTTCCACAACTTTTACTTTTTGCTGCAGTAAATCTTCATTTAACCCTGTACCGAAGCCACAAACTTCCCGGGCATCACATTGCTTATAAAAGGCAGTGATGGCCGCACTGGGCGTGGTATTGCCGATCCCCATTTCACCTGTTCCCAAAAGGGAAGCACCCCTTTTGATACAGTCTTCAGCCACTTCTATCCCTACTTCCAGAGCAGCCACTGCCTGCTCACGCGTCATGGCCGGTCCCTTCGCAAAATTGTTGGTCCCGTAAGCTACTTTTCGTTTTAATAAAATCGGGTCATCGGGCAAGTCGGCAGCCACGCCAATATCTACCACAATCAATTCTGCCCCGGCATGACGTGACAGCACATTCATGGCTGCCCCGCCGGAAAGAAAATTAAGTACCATCTGCGGTGTAACTTCCTGTGGGTAGGCCGAGACTCCTTCCGCAACGACTCCATGGTCACCGGCCATCAAAATGCAGGCTTTTTGCGGGCACTTGGGTTTTAATTCACCTGTAATGCCGGCAATTTTGCGGGCAATCTCCTCCAAAATACCAAGACTCCCAACTGGTTTCGTTAAACTGTCTAGGTAATTTTGGGCTTCTTTTTCCAGCTCCCGGTCAGGCGGCGCAATTTTTTCCAGCGTGCTTTTCAGTTTTTCCATAAACATACCTCCTATTTTTTAATAAAAAAAGTCCTCAAGCACAGTTTGGCTTAAGGACTTTACCATCATCCCAACCTAAAACGTGAGCTTATGGCAGGTCTCCTGGCTTCCGGTTCAACGTCCCTGCCGCCTTCCCATCATGAAGACAGTGGCAAACGGCATACGCCTGGCAGTTTCTCTCCGGTTACAGTGGCGGGACCGCTCGGGACTTGCACCCGATTCCCTATTCTCCGCAAAATGCGGCACCATAAACCCATGTTTTATTTTCTTTTAATTAGATTATAAAAAGAAAAGAAAAAGCTGTCAATATTTATCTGCTCTCTTGATGGCTACGATTAATTAGCGAGTTTTAATTACCCAGACGCTCATCTTGTGTAACAGTTTTGCTCTACCCTGATAACTTGTTTGGCTGAGATGGCATAGAGATAGACGGCGACTACAGGCTGTTTTAAAATCTGCCTGACGGCACGTACATAATAATCCAGCTGCATGCCATACTTTTGCAATAAAGAGTGAACATCGCGATCTGTTTTGTAATCCACAAGAATAAAACCTGAAGGTGTGGGAATTAAAAGGTCAATAATACCCTGGATAATAATTGTCTCGTCAGTTTTACCTGTCTGCGCAGCAACTTCTTCCCCTTTGAGTTCTGATAACGGCAAAGCAAGTGTAAAGGGCCATTCCCGCAGCACCCTGTCTTTATATTCGAGCACAAGCATACCTGCTTCCGTCCGGAAAAAAGCGGCGATATGATCAGGGTTTAGGGCAGGCAAAACATCTCTGTCAATAATGCCCTTCCCAGCCATAGTCTCCATTTGCTGCATAACACCTGCTGTATCCACAGGCAAGTCCAGATCCAGGTGCTGTAAAACGGTGTGATATAGTTGTCCCCTTTCCACTGCAGTAAGTCCCTTTCTTTTCTGCAAAAACTCCGGTCGCTTCCACTGTGTTGCCATCAGTGCCTGGGCCTCTCCCTCACCCAGTTCTGCCCGGGCAAAACGTCTTTTGATTTCTGTCACAGACAATTTAGCCGGTAATTTTGCTTTTGTAAAAGGATAAACGAAATTTAAACGCTCTGCCACCATTTTTGCTACTTTTTCATCAGTTTTCAGGGGCAGCGGCTGCAGGGCAAGTAAAGCCGATTTAATCTCTTCCTGTAAAGCCTGATCGTCTGCAGAAACTGCAACTTCTTCCAGCTGTGGGATTAAAGTCAAACTAAAGCGCGGCTTACAGTTATCTGCGGGGATACTCTCTTCTCCGGCTACTATTCCAGGATGGCGCCGCAGGGCGGCCAGCAACCAATCCAGAAAACTATTGGCATTGCGTAAAAAATAGGCGGGCAATTTCTCCCCTGTACGCCCTACTACATCCTGCCAGGAGCTTACCGTCTTTTCCATCTTCTCCAGGGAACCGATAATAATTAATTTTTCCCGGGCACGTGTCAGTGCCACATATAAAAGACGCAACTCTTCTGCTTTTGTTTCCGCCTCACCCAATAACCGCAAGGCCAGATATGGTAAGGAAGGATAGCGTATTTTAGCCTGCACATCTACAATTATGGGGGCCAGTCCATACTGCCGGTGGAGTAAAAAATCTTCCCGCTGGTCCTGGAGATTAAATTTCTTACCCGTATCACAGAGGAATACTACGGGAAACTCCAAACCTTTTGCTTTATGAATACTCATAATTCTGACTACATCCTCATTTTCACCCAGTACACGAGCGGCACCCAAGTCTTCCCCCTGTTTTTCCAGCTGTTCAATAAATTGCAGGAAACGCCTGAGCCCCTGCCGGGAAAAACGATCAAACTGGCGTGCCCGCGAGAACAGGGCACGTATATTTGCCAGCCTTCTTACACCGTCAGGCATCCCTGCCACAAAATCAGCATAACCACTTTCGCGGTAAACTGCAGCGATAAAAGTAGCCAGCTTTTCCCTGCGGGCCATGGTCCGCCACCGTTCCAGCTTTAATAAAAAGTTTTGCAGTTTTTCCGCTAAAGCCGGCATTTGTGTTTTTGCGGCCGCCTTCACTGCCTGCCAAAAGTTACAGTCTTTACCACCCAGGCGGCGAATAGTTGCCAGCTCCTCCACTGAACAGCCCACAAAGGGTGATCTTAATACGGCCGCCAAATCAATATCCTGCTGGGGGTTGTCCACAACTCTCAATAGTGATAACATCACCGCCACTTCCGTGGCGGCAAAATAACCGCTTTCAAGTTCGGCATAGGCCGGAATCTGAAAACGCGCCAAAATTTCCGCCAGCTTGTCAGCACGGTTTGCGGTAGAACGCAGGAGAATCACTATATCGCGATAGGCAAGCGGTCTGTAGCCGCCCTTTGCCGGGTCAAAAACATGGAGATTTTTTTGCTTCAGCTCCTGTATTTTTTGAGCCACAATGACGCCTTCCCGCTCCACAGCAGTTAAATCTTCTGCCTCCCCCGTAGTTTCCTCCGGTTTCTTCTCCACCAGGATAATTTCCACCGGTTCTTTTTCCATGGTAGGCACCACGTCAGTGGCAGGATAATGCGCACCAAAGACAAGGGCTGCATCACTGTCATATTCAATTTCCATAGTTTTCGTCATTAACTGGGCAAAAAGGTAATTCACCGCCAATACTATATTGTTCCGGCAGCGAAAATTGCGGCTTAACTGAATTAATTTTCCCGCATCTCCTCCGGCCGAGTAATCCCGGTATTTTTGCAAAAACAAACCGGGATCTCCCATGCGGAAGCGGTAAATACTCTGCTTTACATCGCCCACCATAAATAAATTGGCTGTATCTTTTCCCCGGCGCGACACCAATTGTAAGATTGTGTCCTGTACCGGGTTAATATCCTGGTATTCATCCACTAAAACCTGGGCAAAACGCTCCTGCAGCTCTATAGCCGCTGCCGACGGTTCCGGTTGTCCGTTGTTTTTTTCCAGTAAAATTTCTAAACAGTAATGTTCCAAGTCGTTAAAATCCAAAACACCTGCTTTTTTCTTGGCTGCAGTATACTTGTCTGCAAACTGTCGTACCAGTTGAATAACTACATTAACTTTCGGCACCAACCGTTTTACTTCCGCCACAAATTCAGGCAAAGAACGGTAAAAATATGCCTGCGTTGCTTCCTGTAAAATAGTTTTTGCCCGGTTGCGCAGTCTTTGTATTTCTACTTTTAAGTCCTGATCCACATCTTTTGCCTGCGGCAGGCGCGGGAAATGAATACCTGACCACGCTTCCCGCAGCAGTTCCCAGGGTTCTGACAATAAAGCTTTTAAATTCTGTACCTGTTCCTGCTCCTGCTGTAAAACATCTTCATACATAGCAGGTGCATTAGGTTCCAGGCATAAAGACAAAGCACGTTCCAGGCATGCTGCCGCTTCCTGTAATAATAAATTTAATTTTTCTTTAATGGGCTCCAGCCACACTTCCGCCCCGGTCTCACTACAATCCTGATAGTATGATAAAGCCTCTTGCAGCCAGGCTTCGGGCCAGGGGTTACTCCAGGCAAAACTGTAAAGGCGGAGAATTAAATCCGGTAAAGCTTCGTCACTGGTTCTGCCGCCGTAAGACTGTACAAACTCAAGGAAATCTGCTTCTTCCCGGGCAAAAGCTTCTTCCAAAACTTCTTCTACCGCATCCTGCCGCAACAAACCTGCCTCCTGTTCATCGGCAATACGAAAGGTGGGATCCAAGTCCACCAGGTAAAAATAACGCCTGATTACTTCTAAACAAAAAGCATGGAGAGTGGAAATGGAAGCGCCGTTTAAGAGGGAAAGTTGTTTTAACAACTCAAAACGCCGGGATTCCACAATTTCTTTTTCCAAAGCCGCCCCGATACGTTCCCGCATTTCAGCCGCTGCCGCTTCCGTAAAGGTCACCACCAGCAGTTTATCAATGTCAAGTGGTTTATGAGGGTCACATAATAATCTGATTATGCGCTCCACCAGCACTGCAGTTTTTCCCGCTCCGGCGGCGGCAGAAACAAGCAGGTTGCAGCCGTCTGTACTAATAGCGGCCCACTGCTCCTCCGTCCATTTATTCGTCATTTTCTTTCCCTCCCTCTTCCAGCAGGGCGGCCAGCACTGTTTCCGCCGTTAATTTTTGCAATACCCTGTAACTGTTGCCGGGCACAACCGGTTCAAAACAACAAAGAGCATGATACGGGCAGTAAGTACAGGCTGATCTGCCATCCGGTTTTTTGTAGGGGCTAATGTCAATAATGCCCTTTTGGATTTGTTCTGCAAGTTCCATTATTTTTTCTTCCACATACGCCAACAGAGCAGAAAACTCTTCTCTGCTGACAACGCGGGAATACTTCGTAAAACTGCCGTCTTTTTTTAAGGCTGCGGGTACAAATTTTTCTCCACCTAAAGCTTCAAGCAGCTCCGGCTCTGCCAGAAAGTAACCTTCCAGTTTAACCGGTGTGTCATTTTTCCCTACCGGCAACGGGTTATTAATGCGTTCAAAGGGCCGGTAAATGGCAAAATAAAACGCGCCTGCAGATACAGCCTCCGGCAGTCCCAGCTCTGCTTTATATTCATTCAGTGCTGCCACATAAGCAAATAATTGCAGTGACAAACCATGCCAAACATCAGATAAATCCAGCTTTGTCGGACTGCTCTTATAATCTATAATACAGGCATAAGTTTTTTCCTCGCACCGGGCGACATCTATCCGGTCTATCTGGCCGGACAGGTATACATGTTTGTCCTTAGCCGCCGGTTTCCAGGCAGGCACCTCTCCCCTGCCAAAGGAAAGTTCAGCCGCCACAGGTGCAAAGCGGCTGTTTTGGGCATGCAGTGTTAAGGAAGTCACTGCCTGGGCTAAAATTTCCTGCAGCCGTTGTGCCAGGTAACCAAGACGGGCACTGGATAAGAAAATTTCCTGATCCAGTTCCTGTACAAGTTCCGCCACAATTTTTTGCATTCTTTCCTGGGCCCCTGCCACAGATAAATCAGACCACTCGATCTTTTCCGCCAGCAACTGCCGTACAAAGCGACACAGGGCTTCGTGGAAAAAAACCCCCATCTCCGGAGCCTCCATACGCCATTCCGGCTTTTGCCGGAGACGTAGTCCGTACTGGGCAAAATGGGCAAAAGGACATTGAACAAATTTTTCCAGGCGCGTAACACTACTGTATAAAGTCCGGCCAAATAATGCTTCCGTGTTTTCTTTACCCAGGGGAGCAACTTTATTGTGATAAGCAAGGGCCGGCCATAAAGTCTGCATCACTGCCAGAACATCGGCATGTTTTAGGGCTTCTTGGTAGACACCGGCCCAAAAAGAGGAAAGTTGCTCGCCGCTTTGTACTCTGCGGGCTATGAGTAAAAGTTGTGCCGCCAGCCGGTGCGGAGCCACTATAGCATGAGGATCCTTGTGCGGATCCGGGGTATTGCCGAAAAACTTTACCTCATTGGCCGGGAAAAGCTCACGCACCCTGTTAAAAAGCGAAGAAGGCAGTTTCGCTTTCCCCTCATCGTCAGCCAAAGGACAGCTGAGCCATAAATATTCTGAACTGCGGGTCAGGGCAATGTAGGACAGGTACTGTTCCTGAAACAGTCGCTGCCGTCGCGTCACAGCCAATTCCATCCCTGCTTCAGCCAGGGACAGGCGTTCCGTGTCCGCAAATAAACCTTCCTCCTGCAGGCGTGCCGGAAACTCTCCTTCATTCAGACCAAGGACATAAACTGCCCGCAGGCGCGGTTGCCGGGAGCGTTCCACATTACCCACCGTAACACAGTCTAAGGAAGCAGGAATCAGCCCCAGTTTCAGGCTTTCCAGCCCTGTGAAAACAACTTCGCAAAACATCTGCAGGGGCAACTTTTCTGTGCCCAGGATGGCTTCTGTCTGTTCAAGCAGCTCAACAACTCCATTCCAGACCTGCCGGTGTTCCTGTGCCTGCTCCACCAGCCCTAAACTTTCCGCTTCTTCCGCCCAGGCCTGCAAAGTCTGGACAGCATTTACCTCCTCTAACAACTGCCAGAGGGCATAACAATATTCTGCAGCCGGCTGCGGTTGCCGGCTCATTTTTTGGTAAAATTTCTTAAACTTATCGCGAAAAGTATTTTTCACCTGATTAATTTCATTCAGGAAAGCATTTTCCGCCTCTTCCCCTTCTTCCAGCGTGAGACGCTGGTGATAATGCCAAGGTTCCTGAGCCAGAAAGCGGCTGCCTTTAATGCCGTACTGTCGTACATAGTTTTCAAATTGATCAACTAAATGACGAGGCAGCGGGAAAAGATCCGTTTTTAACATCTGCAAAACAGGTTCCTGCTGCAGTTTTGTTACGGCAGCCTCCAGGGCTGAGCGTAAAAATTCCACCAGGGGATGATGAGAAGCCAGGGGACGATCATCAATAAAATAGGGAATATCATAATCGATAAAAACGGCTGTTACTAAATCATGATACTGGGAAAAGTTGCGCAGAATAATGCCAATATCACGGAAGCGCCATTTTTTCTCCCGTACCAAGTGCAGGATATCACGGGCAACTGCTTCCACCTCCGCCCTGCTCCCTGCAGCGGTGACCAGCTTTATCTCCTGAGCTTCCTGTGGATAAGGCTTTGCTAAAATATCGGCAAAATTTGCTTCTAGGTATGTTAAAGCCGCTGAAGGGGTAAAGCGTGTCTTTTGCCCTGCTTGCGGCAGCACCAGGGACGGTAAAGTCTCTATTTGCTGTTCATGAATGATCTGTTTGAGCCGGTAATATGTATCCAAAGTAGGCTGAAACAACTCATCTTCTTTCGGGCGCACAAGATTGGCCGGATCCAGACAGAGTGCCACATTAACTTCAGCAGCGGAACTCATTAAAGCCGCCAGCACTCTTAACTCCTGGGGCGTAAAACCGGCAAACCCGTCCACCCACACACGTATCCCCGGCTGCAGGTGCCCTTCAACAATGGCAGCAGCCAGCTCCGTTAATAAATCTTCCGGATCGCTGTAGCGCCCCGCAACAAAATTGTGATATTCAGTATAAATGGCTGCCAAATCCTCCAATTTCATTTGCAGGGCCGGAGGACAAGCAGGGTCTTTGGCCGCTGCCTGTAACGACTGCGGCTCAAGTTTATAATTTTTCAACTCTCGCAATTGTACAGCCAATTGCTCACAGAAACGAGGCTGCCGGGCGGCGCGGCCAAAGGTATTCAGCTCAGGGGCAATTTCCTGCAAAATACGTCTTAAGACG
Organism: Bacillota bacterium; assembly: GCA_012523945.1. Lineage (GTDB taxonomy): Bacteria > Bacillota > Dethiobacteria > Dethiobacterales > Dethiobacteraceae > JAAYSO01. Next base: position 3,590 of record JAAYSO010000018.1, on the reverse strand, counting down.
AGTTGCCGCCCTGTTTCTGTAATTAAAGGGGTCCGTTTTCCCCGCAGGGACAGTACGCGATACGCCAGGCGCCGAAAAGACAGGATCTCTGCCCGGAAGGTCCCCCCTCCACAAAGGGCGGCTAATTCTTTTTCCATTTCAAAAGTAGCTTGGTCCGGCACGAGAAAAATCAGTGGTTCGCCTAAAGGTTCCTTTTGACATAAGCAAGCAATCTCCCGTAGGCAGGTCATAGTTTTACCACTGCCGGCCCGTCCTAAAATAAAACGTACAGGCATTAACATCACTCACATTTTTCATCTTTTCTTTCAACATTCGCTTTAATTAATTTAAATCCTTTCCAAATGACTTCCCTTTTCAGGTAAGATAGTTTAAAATAAGAAGCGTTACATAAGAATAAGGAGGTTTTTTATTTGTACAAAATTGCCGTGCTACCCGGTGACGGGACAGGCCCGGAAGTTATTCGTGAAGGGTTAAAAGTCCTTGATGCCGTTAGTGCTGCTGAAGGTTTAAAATTTGATTATACTCATTACGATTTAGGCGGTGAACGTTACCTGCGTACCGGTGAGGTTCTGCCCGACAGTGTTTTGGCAGAATTGCGCCAATTTGACGCCATCTACCTTGGTGCCATTGGCCATCCCGATGTTAAACCGGGAATTCTGGAAAAAGGTTTACTTTTGCGCTTACGTTTCGAACTTGACCTTTATATTAATTTGCGCCCCGTTAAGCTCTATCCCGGCGTAGATACTCCCCTGAAAGACAAAGGACCTGAAGAGATTGATTTTGTCGTGGTGCGGGAAAACACTGAAGGCCAGTATGCCGGTGCCGGCGGTATTATGCGCAAAGGCACACCGCATGAAATTGCCATCCAGGAATCTGTCTGTACCCGCATGGGCGTGGAACGCTGTCTCCGCTATGCTTTTGCATATGCCCGGCGCCGCAATAAACAGAAAAAAGTAACACTTTGCGGTAAAACCAATGTCCTGACTTATGTATTTGATCTCTGGGAGCGCGTCTTCCATGAAATCGGTGAAAAAGATTATCCCGATATTACACGCGACTATGCCCATGTTGATGCTACAGTCATGTGGATGGTGAAAAACCCGGAATGGTTTGATGTTATTGTCACGGAAAATATGTTCGGCGATATTATCACCGACCTGGGTGCCATGATTCAGGGCGGGATGGGTATTGCCGCCGGCGGCAATATTAACCCGGAAGGTGTCTCCATGTTTGAACCCATTGGCGGCTCTGCCCCCAAGTACACCGGGCTGAATGTGGTGAACCCCCTGGCATGCATCGGCGCTGCAGCCATGATGCTGGACAATTTAGGTGAAACCAAAGCTGCAGAACGCGTGGAAAATGCCATTAAAACAGTTTGCAGCACACATCTGAAAAGCATGGCTGCCGGTAAAATGGGCTATACCACCGAAGAAGTAGGGGATCTGGTGGTTAAATATTTGTAAATCATTTCTTTCCCCAAAGGCTCAACTGTCCGTGGGACCGTTGAGCCTTTTCTTTTTCTTGCAGAACGCGGCCAAGAGCCGGCACTCCTTTTTCTGCTTACGCGTATGATAAATGTACCAAAAATGTACCAAGATACGGGAGGCAAAATCATGCATGGCAGGCAAATTGATGCGGCTTTGGCCCGTCCTTATAAGGAAAATTGGATTGATGAAGAGATTGTAAGTATAGGTCGCGTTTTAGGAGTTACATCAGCCAGAATCGGGTTAAATGTGCAAAAAAGCGGACGCTCTACAGGACTGACAAGAGGACAGATCAGAGTCATTAAAGCAGTTGTAAGAATCGGTTTTAGTGGTGGGCGCACCGCCCTTTTTACCAATCAAATTGTAACTACAAAAATGGGAACAGCAGGTGACAGCGGCTCACTGCTTTTAAATCAAGATAACCATGCTGTAGGTTTACTTTTTGCCGGCGGAAACTCCGCCACCATTTATCATCCCATTGCAGAAGTCTTAAATATAATGCAAGTCCGTTTTACAGCAAAGAAAAGAGATTTTCCATCCTTTTCCGATGAAGACGACAACTACCGGCAATTGCGAATTTATCAAAGCGATTTGCCCAGGTTGCTTGCTTTTTCCAATGTCATCGGTGTAGGCATCGGGCATAAGGAGCAACAGGGCATAGATCTGGGTGAGCCCTGTATTACTTTTTTCGTACGCAAAAAATTACCTCGTTCTCTTCTCCGGGCAGAAGATCTCATTCCCCCTAAAATTGAGGGCATTATAACCGATGTAGTTGAAACAGGAGATTTGGTTGCAGATATAGAAAATGAGACTTTTTCCGTTGACAAAATGCGCTACAAACGTAATGCTAAAAAGCGCCCTGCCCAACCCGGTTTAAGCATTGGCCATTATCAGGTTACGGCGGGCACTTTCGGTGCCGTTGTTTATGATGAGCAAACAAATGAGCCGCTAATTTTATCCAACAACCACGTTTTAGCCAACGCCACCAATGGTAAAGACGGTTTATCTAAAATCGGCGATCCCATACTTCAACCGGGCCGGGCTGACGGGGGCAGGCTTAATCGAGACGTAATCGGCAGTTTACTGCGTTTCCACCCTTTACAATTTCTGTAACCAAGTAAAAAGGCGGGAGCAACCCGCCTTTTAAAATTGGCACCACCTTTTCAAAGGTTTAGATTTGTCTTAGCATAACCCAAAAAACAAGATCCATTATTTTTATTACTTCAACGTTACTTTAGCCGTCCCACATTTTTGACAATTTTTAGCTTTAAAGTATGCAGGTAATGAAGTAAACCGGTGGCACAAACTCTTTAGTTGACAGCACCCTGCCGCTGCGCTATGATGAGTAGCGTGAGGTGGTTAGGATGAAAATCGGCATCATTGGACCGGGTTTATCCGGTAAGTCAACTTTGTTCCGGCTTTTGACCGGAGCCGGCGCCGGCTCCGGCAAAGGCGGCATACCTCAAGGAGCTGCCCGCGTTCCTGATGAACGTGTAGAACAATTGGCTGAAATTTTTAAACCGAAAAAAACAACTTTTGCTACGATAGAATTCGCAGACTTTCCCCCGTTGGGTAACAGCGGACAAATTAGCGGTGAAATGTCCGGCCGCCTGAAGGCTTTGGATGCTTTAGCCGTTGTAGTGCGAGCCCACAGGGATCCCTCTGTACCCTGGCCGGCAGAGCCTCTGGCCCCGAATGCAGCTTTCTCCGCCTTTATGGAGGAGATGATTTTAGCCGACCTGGTACATGTGGAAACTTTGCTAGGCCGTAAAAAAGACAAGCGCACTCCGGAAGAACAAAAGCTACTGGAAACCTGCCAAACACTCTTAGAGGAAATGAAACCTCTTTATGCAGGTACGTGGACTGAAGATGACCTTCCTTACCTGCGTAATTTTGCTTTTCTTTCTTCCCGCCCCATACTGGTGGCCGTTAATCTGGATGAAGAGCAAATGCAGGATCTTTCTTATAGCAGGCGGGAGGAATTAAGGGAGCTGTGCCGGGAAGCCGGCTATCCGCTCATTGAATTTTGCGGCACGCTGGAAATGGAAATCAGCCAGATGGCAAAAGAAGACCAGGTAGAATTTATGGCGGCATACGGGTTAAAGG
>JAAYSO010000113.1 GCA_012523945.1 Bacillota bacterium | reverse complement strand
GGTAGCAAAATGGCAGCAAAAAAATTTATAAACTATAAAAATGGCAATAATTTTGATAATATGAATAATAGGAATAACAGAAAACAATAGGAATAACGACGAATAAAACTTTAACAATCGAGTGGGAATAGAGTAAGGGCGCCAAGGGGGGATTGCCCTTTTTGGTTTACAAAACTGTATATTAACGATATAATGGATGCGTTGTGCCGTCATACAGCATAAAAGAGCCGTAAGGCAGAAAACAAATAACCACTCTTTTTATTTGAGTGGTTAATATTTTGCAAAAATTAAGGTGGGCGGTAAGGATGAACGTTTTGGCAAAGGATAGGCAATTTTATCAAAAAGTAATGCAGATAGCTGTGCCCATTATGATCCAAAACTTTTTGGGGCAATTTTTAAATATGGTTGATACCATCATGGTGGGCCGGCTGGGGGAGACTGAAATCGCTGCCGTAGGGATAGCAAACCAGTATTTCTTTTTCTTCCACATGGTCTTAATTGGTATCTGTTCAGGTTGTGGTATTTTTATTGCCCAATACTGGGGAAAACGCGATACTGTGAATATTAAAAGAATTTTAGGGCTCGGCTTGTCTTCCGTGACTGCCATTGCCGTTCTGTTTATTGCCGTAGGCATCAGCAAGCCAAAAATGATTATTGCACTTTTTAATCAAGAACCGCTGATTTTAAAGCTAGGCTCCCAATACTTGCAGATTATATTAATCGCTTATCTGTTTTCAGCCATTACCTTTATGTACCAGTCTGCCCTCAGGTCAATCGGCAATACGGTTTTACCCATGTTCCTCAGTGTACTGGGGCTAATTTGCAATGTAGTCTTAAACTATGCCTTGATTTTCGGTAATCTTGGTCTGCCGGCTCTGGGTGTGCAGGGAGCCGCCATAGCCACGGTAATTGCCAGAATTGTTGAGACTGTAGCTTTAATCCTGGCTGTATATCTTGGCAAAGAAGTAATTGCTGCTTCAATTAAAGAAATGCTTGACTTTACTTTTTCTTACATTAAAGATGTTTACAAAACAGTTATGCCTGTGGTTTTAAATGATATCTGCTGGGGGCTTGCCAGTATTGTCTACGTTGCCGTTTATGGGCGCATGGGCAGCCAGGCTGTGGCTGCAGTCCAAATTGGCAATACCATTAATAATCTGTTTATGATCGTGATTTTCGGCCTTTCTGCCGCCGCTTCAGTCATGATTGGCAACAGTATCGGGGCGGGACAGGAAGAGTTGAGTCTAGAATATGCCCGCAAGTCCATTTCACTTTCTTTGTTTGCAGGCATTACCTTAGGAGCAGCCTTGGCTATCTCTTCACCCTTTATTATTAAGTTATTTAATGTTTCTGCCGAGGTGGCATATTCCACCCAGATCATTTTATACATTATGGCGGCTGTTCTGGTGGTGAGGATGGTATGTATTATCCTGATCACCGGGGTCTTGAGAGGTGGCGGTGATGCTAGGCAGGCCCTGATTATAGAAGGTTTTACCATGTGGTTTATTGGTGTGCCTTTAACTTTACTGGGTGCCTTTGTCTTTAGATTGCCGATTCATTTTGTTTATGCCCTGACCATGGTTGAAGAAATGGTTAAGTGCATTTTGGCGGCTGCCAGGGTAAGATCGGGCCGCTGGATTAAAGATGTTACACAAAGCGTGCGCAGCTAGAGCAGGACAGATCTGCCTAAAATGCCCCTTGAGGATTATTCTGCATCCACAAGGGGCTCTTTGCTTTGGCTATTGTCATTGATAACAAAAGCCCTATTATTAGGGCTTATCATTAATGCCAAGATGTTCTGTTATGCTGTTGTATTCCGAAGGCACCACTGTGATGGCGGATGTATATATTGTTGTTAAAGCAATATGTTAAGATTTCTAAACGGCGGGAGGTGAGTACATGAATCTGCGGAAGCTGATTCTGACTGAAAACGAATGCTATCGGGCCGGACAAAAAATTACCGTGCAGGGCATCATGGTGCATAGCACCGGGGCAAATAATCCCAATTTACGACGCTATGTGGGACCGGATGACGGCCTCTTGGGGAAAAACCTCTATGGCAACCACTGGAACCAGCCGCGACCGGACGGGCAGCAAAAATGTGTCCACGCCTTTATTGGCAAATTAAAGGACGGCAGTATTGCCACCTATCAAACTCTGCCATGGGATCACAGGGGGTGGCATGCAGGCGGAGCGGCAAATAATACGCATATTGGTTTTGAAATCTGTGAAGACGGGTTAAATGATCCGGTATACTTCGGCCGGGTGTACCGGGAAGCCGTGGAGCTTTGTGTCTATCTTTGCAAACTGTTTGCTTTAACGGAGAAAAATATTATTTGTCACAGTGAAGGGTATAAATTAGGTATTGCCTCCAATCGGGCCGATGTTATGCACTGGTTCCCCCGGCACGGAAAGGATATGGATCTTTTCCGGGCAGAGGTGAAGGCAGCGCTGGCAGAAACCGGTGCGCAAGAGACTAAAGACCTGCCCAGTGACTGGGCCGGAGAGGCCTGGCAGTGGGCGATACAAAAGGGTATTACAGACGGCTCAAACCCGCAGGGAGCCATCACCAGGGAGCAGGCTGTGACCATGCTGCACAGATTTTTTCAATTCCTGTCCAAATCATAAAGTTTCCGCCGGAAAGTTTGACCCTATAAGCCTAAAGATAAGGTTTATAGGGTTTAGTTCTGGAAAAAATGAAAAGTAAAATTCAGATGGCAGGAGAAAGTGAGGCAAAGGGCGTATAATTCTGTAATAATATATATAAAAAATTTTCAAAAGGAGTGAAAAATTTGCATCACCTGAAATTTAATGAGGCTGAATTAAAAGTTGTCAGTGAAATACCCAGTATGATGCCGGGGGCACCCCCAACCCCACTGTATGATTTCCCGGTGACAAGAAGAGAAGCATACATTGCCACCATGGAAAGAAAACCAATCTGGCAAATTACAAATATTGAAACGCGTTTCTTTACCCCCAGAGCCAACCCTGATAATGTGGCCCGTGCTTTTGTTTTTGAGGATACACCCATGCAGCCGCTAGAGGGCCCTGTAAAAGATATGTTCGGGGTAGAATGGGTATATGTGCCCGTGGCCGGCGGTTCCATGGTAGAGCCGGGCAACCCGTTGTTGAAAGATGCAAACGAGTGGGAAGAAAAACTGGTTTGGCCGGATATAGATAGCTGGGACTGGGAAGCCAGTGCCAAAAACATCACCATGGACAAAGGTGTTTTTAATATTGTCTGGATTATGAACGGCTGGTTTGAGCGTTTAATTTCCTTTATGGATTTTGAAAATGCCGTCATGGCGCTGATTGATGAAGATCAACAAGATGCTGTCAAAGCACTTTTTGACAGACTGTCTGATCTGTACATAAGACTCATCGACAAGCATCTGGAATATCTGCCGGACATTGACTGCTTCTGCTTCCATGATGACTGGGGCGCACAGAAAGACACATTCTTTTCCCCGGCCACAGCCGCGGAAATGATTGTTCCGGCCATGAAAAAAGTTACGGATCACTTGCATGCCCGCGGTTTATATGCAGACCTGCACTCCTGCGGCATGATTGAAAAGCAAGTACCTAATATTATTGCCGCCGGCTGGGATTCCTGGAACCCGCAGCCTATGAATGACACACAGAAACTGTATGAAATGTACGGAGATAAGCTGATTCTGGGTGTCATGCCGGACCCGATTGCTCCCGATGCCAGTGAGGAAGAACAGAGAGCTGCCGCCAGGGATTATGTAGAGAAGTTCTGCCGTCCTGACAAACCGTCCATGCTCAATTTCTATGCTTCTGAATTCTTAACGCCCGCTTTCCGGGAGGAATTATACAAGCAGTCAAGAATTAAATACGGCGGCCAGTAGGCTCCGTTTATAAACAACAGGATTTTACGGGAAAAGTAAAGGATATTGACAGGCTTTGTCTAATTTGATAAGCTGTAAGTGAACAAAATAACTCGTATAATCTCAGGAATATGGCCTGAAAGTATCTACCAGATAACCGTAAATTATCTGACTACGGGTGAAAGTGTGCCTAGGGTTCCGCCGCGACAGCGGGCTGGTCCAAGTGGCACAGGCACTATGTGCTACACCGAAGGGATAAAAGCCCAGACGGGTAGGTTTCGCTCAGTTGACCTACTCGTCTGGGCTAAATTTTTAATTAGACCTTTGTCTTTTGTTATGTCCTGGGCATAACTGCTGTTACTACAGCTAAATACTAACCTTAAAGAGGTTAGGAGGTGAGGGATGAGGGGGAGAGAGGGAAAAAGTTTTCTTACATAAAATATAAAGGAGGCAAGTTGTACCATGGAAAACTTTTTTAAACTGAAAGAAAATAACACCAATGTAAGAACTGAAATTGTCGCCGGTATTACAACTTTCATGACGATGGCTTATATTATCTTTGTTAACCCCGATATTCTTGGTGCTACCGGCATGGACAAACCTGCCGTGGCTACAGCCACAATTTTAGCGGCAGCCATTACCACAATCCTGATGGGACTTGTTACTAATTATCCTTTTGCTTTAGCTTCGGGGATGGGCTTAAATGCGTATTTTGCCTTTACTGTCGCGCCTGAATATGGCTGGCAGGCAGCCTTGGGGGCTGTTCTCATCTCCGGTATTGCCTTTTTCCTCTTGTCTGTCTTTGGGATTGTAGAACAAATTGATAAAGCCATACCTCACAGCCTAAAACGGGCTGTTGCCGCCGGGATCGGTTTATTTATTGCTTTAATCGGTTTGACTAATGTAGGTATTATTGTAAGCGATCCGGCCACTATCATAGGTTTGGGCAATATTAAAGAAGTTGCACCGGCTTTAGCTTTAATTGGACTTTTAATTATGGCCATACTGACGGCTTTAAAAGTTAAAGGCTCCATTCTGATCGGGATCCTCATTACTACAGTCATTGGTATGTTTGTGGAGGTAACGCAAATACCGCAATCTATTGGTGATGTGGTAGGACCTCCTGCCAGCTTGTCCCCGATCTTTCTGCAACTTGATTTTCCCGGCGCTCTTAAACTGGGCTTCATGGTGATTTTTTCCTTGCTTTTTGTTGATATGTTTGATACATTGGGTACCTTAATGGGTACAAGTGCCCGGGCAGGTTTCCTGGACAAAGAAGGTCGCCTGCCCAGAATTAAAGGCGCCATGACTGTAGATGCCATCGGTACCATGCTGGGTGCGCTGCTGGGCACCAGTACCGTTACCACCTATGTGGAGTCTACCGCCGGTGTTTCCGAAGGCGGACGTACAGGACTGACTGCAGTTACCACAGGAGTTTTATTCCTCCTGGCACTTTTCTTCACCCCGCTGGCAACACTTGTACCCGGTGCAGCCACGGCACCTGCTCTGGTGATTGTGGGAGTGCTGATGATGGGGGCGGTTATGGATATAGACTTTAATGATTTTACGGAAGCATTGCCGGCCTTTTTAACCATTATTGCCATGCCGCTGACTTATTCCATTGCCCACGGAATTGCTGCCGGGTTTATTACCTACCCAATTGTGAAAGTGGCTTCCGGCCGGGCCAAGGAAGTACACTGGTTTGCGTACGTTCTCTTTGTGGTCTCACTGGCATTTTATCTGCTCTAGTAACTGACGGGGGTCGTAATTTACGGCCCCTAATTTAATCTTTGCGCATGTCCAGGATGCTTTTCGTGTTAAAATATACATAAAAGTTACCAAGGTTTTACTGTACATAATAATTTGAAAAAATTCAGCTGGAGCGTGATCAGATGCAGCAAGCTTTAGTCGGGATTATTATGGGTAGCGATTCAGATCTTGCCGTCATGAGTGCGGCTGCGGAAATTATGGAAGAGTTTGGGGTTACTTATGAATTGGCTGTAATGTCTGCGCACCGTACACCGGCTCTGGTGGAGGATTTTGCCAGAAATGCTTCAGCCCGCGGACTTAAAGTGATTATTGCCGGAGCCGGTGGTGCCGCCCATTTGGCCGGTGTGGTTGCTGCTTTTACGGAGCTGCCGGTTATTGGCGTGCCGGTTCTGACTAAAACCCTGGGCGGGGCAGATTCCCTTTATTCAATGGTGCAGATGCCTTCAGGCGTGCCGGTGGCCACTGTATCCCTTAACGGGGCAAAAAACGCGGGGCTTTTAGCGATACAGATTTTAGGTGCACATGATGAAAGCTTGCGCCGGAAAATGGTGGCTTACAAGGAAAAGATGGCAAAAGAAGTGATGGCCAAAGCAGAAAAACTGGCTGCAATGGGCTGGAAGCAATATTTGGCTGCACAGAAAAAATAGTTTAAACTGAAAACAAGCAACAGGTTACTATGGTAAAGAATAAAAAATGCACTTATATCTGCAGCGGAAATCTGATTAGTAGGAGGCAGAAAGATGGCGGCTCGAGGCATGAGTATGCATGACGATAAAATGAGGGATGAATGTGGAGTCTTCGGAATCTATTCACCGGGCAGCAATGTGGCTCAACTTACTTACTACGGTCTTTATGCTCTCCAGCACCGGGGGCAGGAAAGCGCCGGTATTGCCGTTGCCAATGGCAGGGAAATTAAAGGTGAAAAGGGTGTGGGGCTGGTTTCGGAGGTCTTTGCCGATACAAGTAAGCTGGAGCAGTTGCAAGGGCATATTGCGGTGGGACATGTGCGCTATTCCGGTGTCGATTCCACTTCACCTGTTAATGCTCAACCTTTGATTGTTCGCTACTATGGCGGTTCCCATGCCATTGTACATAACGGCAACCTGGTTAACGGCCGGAAATTGCGCCTGCAACTGGAAAGGGAAGGATCCATTTTTCAAACTGCCACAGACAGTGAAATTATTGCTCATCTCATTGCCCGTTCCGGTGAAAGTGATCTTGTTGCCGCCTTAAAAAAAGCATTGCCACGGCTCAAAGGAGCTTTTACCTTTATTATCATGACGCCGGATAAATTAATTGCCATCCGCGATGTTCATGGCTTCAGACCGTTGTCTTTAGGGGAAACGGCAGCAGGTTTTGTCCTGGCTTCGGAATCATGTGCCTTTGATACTGTGGGAGCTCAATTTGTTCGCGATGTCAAACCCGGGGAAATGGTCGTAATAGACAAAAACGGCCCGCAATCAATCCAGTACGCCGAAACGGATAAACAGGCCATGTGTGTCTTTGAATATATTTATTTTGCCCGGCCCGACAGTAATCTTTTGGGGCAAAACGTGCACATGGTGCGCAAACGCCTGGGCCGGCGCCTGGCAGAGGAGCATCCGGTGGAAGCAGATATTGTTACAGGCGTTCCCGATTCCTCACTTTCCGCCGCCTCCGGCGTAGCAGAACAGTTAGGTTTGCCTTATGAGATGGGTTTTATTAAAAATCGCTATATTGGCCGCACCTTTATTGAACCTTCGCCGGAACTCAGGGCGCTGGGAGTGCAGCTTAAACTCAACCCGGTAAGACAGATTGTGGCCGGTAAACGTGTGGTCATGGTGGATGATTCCATTGTCAGGGGTACCACATCCAAACGGATTGTGGAAATGCTACGCCAGGCCGGTGCCAGGGAAGTAAATGTGCTTATAACTTCACCTCCTGTCATCTCCCCCTGTTATTATGGCGTGCATACGGCGAAAGCGCAGGAGTTAATCGGTGCACATTTAGAGATAAAGGAAATTGCCAGAGAAATCGGAGCTGATTATTTAGGGTTTTTAAGTGAAGAAGGGATGCTTGAGTGCTTAAACCTGCCCAAAGAAGATTTTTGTACCGCCTGTTTTAACGGGAGCTATCCGGTTCTGGGCGAAGAGGATGAAGAGTCTGTATGAAAATATTGGCAAGGGGGTAAGTTGCCGTGGCGTATACGTATAAAGATGCCGGGGTGGATATAGATGCCGGCAATAAAGCTGTGGAGCTGATGAAAAGTCATGTGCGATCCACTTTGCGGCCTGAAGTGTTAACGGAAATCGGCGGCTTTGGTGGCTTGTTTGCTTTGGAGCCAAAATATAGGGAACCTGTTTTAGTTGCCGGCACAGACGGTGTGGGCACCAAGCTGAAAATTGCCTTTTTGTTGGACAGGCACGACACCATTGGCCAGGATGCAGTGGCTATGTGTGTCAATGATATTGTGGTGCAGGGAGCGGAACCGCTATTTTTCCTGGACTACCTGGCCGTAGGCAAATTGAAACCGGAGCAGGTGGCGGAAATTGTCAGCGGGGTTGCCGCCGGCTGCCGCCAGGCCGGTTGTGCTTTGATCGGCGGAGAGACGGCGGAAATGCCGGGATTTTACCCGAAAGGTGAGTACGACCTGGCCGGATTTGCTGTGGGTGTGGTGGAGCGCAGTAAACTTATTGACGGTAGCAAGATTCAGGAAAAAGATGTGCTAATTGGGTTGCCTGCCTCCGGTCTGCATAGTAACGGCTTTTCTCTGGCCAGGGATGTTTTTTTGCAAAAAGCCAAGTGGAAACCGGACGATTATATAATTGAATTTGGCAAAACTTTAGGTGAAGAACTGCTAACGCCCACTAAAATCTATGTTAAAGAAATCCTGTCCCTTTTAGAGGATGTTCAGGTAAACGGCATGGCCCATATTACAGGCGGCGGGCTGGTGGAAAATATACCGCGCATTTTACCGCAAGGTTTAGGGGTGGTGGTCGAGAAAAATGCCTGGACGGTGCCGCCGGTTTTTCAGGTTTTACAAAAGCTGGGTACAATTGCAGAAACAGAAATGTACAGGACTTTTAACATGGGTATAGGCTTTGTGTTAATAGTGAGGCCGGATGCTGCCGCAAAAGCTGTGACTCTATTACAAAAACTGGGGGAAGACCCCTGCATTATGGGCGAAGTGGTGGACGGCAGCGGCATTACTTTTAAATAGAAATGCGGAGTGAAGGGAAAATGAAACACATTGCCGTACTGGCTTCAGGCAACGGCAGTAATCTGCAAGCCATTATTGATGCTGTAGAGAGCAAAAAGATTAGCGGTGCCCAAGTGGTGCTGGTGCTTAGTGATAAAAAAGATGCCTATGCTTTAAGCCGGGCGCAAAAGCATGGCATTGAAAATAAATTTATTAATCCCAAACTTTATGCTTCGCGGCAGGAATATGACCATGCCCTTCTGGCTTGTTTGCAGGAACAAAAGATTGATCTGGTGGTACTGGCGGGATATATGCGCCTGTTGTCTCCTGAATTTGTGACCGCCTACAGGAACCGGATCATGAATATTCACCCGGCTTTACTGCCGGCATTTCCCGGTACAAAGGGCATTGCCGGCGCCCTGGAGTATGGGGTAAAAATAACGGGCTGCACAGTACATTTTGTGGATGAAGGGATGGACACAGGTCCTATTATCCTGCAGGAAGCAGTGGTCGTAAAAGATGATGATACTGTTGAGAGTTTGCGGGCAAGGATACAAAACGTTGAGCACCGCCTGTACCCCAAAGCCATTGATCTTTGGGTGCGCGGTAAAATAACTATACAGGGAAGAAGGTGCTTTATTGATGACGACGAAGCTGGCACTTTTGAGTGTCTCTGATAAAACAGGCATAGTAGAATTTGCCCAGGGTTTAATTGCACTAGGATTTACCATTATTTCAACCGGTGGAACGAAAAAGGTGCTGGAACAAGCACAAATTCCTGTTGAAAGTGTTTCCGCTCTGACCGGTTTCCCGGAAATTTTGGACGGGAGGGTCAAAACACTCCATCCCAAAATCCACGGCGGGATTCTGGCACGCCGCGATCTGGCTGAACATCTAAAGCAAATGCAGGAACATGAAATTCCTGCCATTGATCTGGTCGCCGTTAACCTTTATCCTTTTGCCCAAACTGTGGCCAAATCTGATGTAACCCTGAAAGAAGCCATTGAAAACATAGATATCGGCGGGCCTACCATGGTACGTGCCGCCGCCAAGAATTTTGCCCATGTGGCTGTGGTGGTAAACCCGGAACGTTATGAGGGGATTTTACTGGAAATGCAGGAAAGAGGCCACTTAAGTGAAGAAACTCGTTTTACTTTAGCAGTGGAAGCTTTTAAACATACTGCTGAATATGACGCCGTTATTTCCCAGTGGCTCTGGCAAAAAACGGCTGCCGGCACTTTTCCCGAGAAACTAATATTGCCTTTCACTAAAGTGCAGGAGCTGCGTTACGGGGAAAATCCGCAACAAAAGGCGGCTTTTTATCAGGAGGCACAAGCAGCCCCCGGCTCCATTGCCTGCGCCAGGCAGCTGCACGGGCGGGAATTATCCTTTAATAATTTAAATGATGTCAATGCCGCTTGGGAAATAGTGCAGGAATTCAATGAGCCGGCAGCGGTGGCAGTAAAGCATACAAACCCATGCGGCGTGGCTACCGGTAAAGATCTTTTTACTGCCTACACCAGGGCTTATGAAGCCGATCCGATCTCTATTTTCGGTGGGATTGTGGCTGTGAACCGGGAGGTTGATCAAGAAACGGCAGAAAAAATGAGTGAGATTTTTTTAGAGGTAGTTATTGCCCCCGGTTTTAGTGAGGAGGCTTTAACAGTTTTAACACAGAAAAAGAATCTCCGTCTCCTGGAAGCACCACTGATGGCAAACAGGGACAGATTTGATCTGAAAAAAGTTTCCGGCGGGCTTTTAATGCAAACTCTGGATACGGCCAAGATTGACTCTGCAGGCTGGGAAACCGTAACAAGGCAAAAGCCGACGGCAGAGCAACTTGCCGATATGGTTTTTGGCATGAAAGTAGTAAAGCACGTTAAATCAAACGCCATTGTGCTTGTCAAAGACGGTCAGACCATTGGTATTGGTGCCGGTCAGATGAACCGGGTGGGCGCGGCTAAAATTGCCCTGGAACAAGCGGGTGCAAAGGCAATGGGCTGTGTTATGGCTTCCGATGCCTTTTTCCCCTTCCGTGATACAATCGATGCGGCTGCTGCTGCAGGTGTGAAAGCCGTGGTTCATCCCGGCGGTTCCGTTAATGATGAAGAATCCATTGCTGCCTGTAATGAGCAAGGTTTAGTGATGGTAGTGACCGGTACCCGTTATTTCAAACATTAACCAAGGAGGATTAAGATGCGTGTACTTGTGATCGGAAGCGGAGGGCGGGAACATACCTTGGTCTGGAAACTGCGGCAAAGCCCCCGCGTGCAAGAAGTATACTGTGCGCCGGGAAATGCCGGCATTGCCCAAATTGCCCACTGTGTTGAGATCCCGGCAGATAAAATAGATAAACTGGTGGAGTTTGCCCGGGAGCAAGAGATTGAACTGACCGTTGTAGGGCCGGAAGCACCGTTGGCTGCAGGTATTGTGGATGCTTTTCAGGCGGCAGGGCTTCCCATTTTTGGACCGAATAAAGCTGCAGCGCAACTGGAAGCCAGTAAAGTTTTTGCCAAGGAAATTATGCAAAAATATAAAATTCCTACCGCCCACAGCCGGACCTTTACCGATGCCAAAGAAGCCCTGGCTTATCTGGAGGAGAAGGGTGCTCCTATTGTGGTTAAGGCAGACGGGCTGGCAGCGGGAAAAGGTGTAGTGGTGGCACAAACAATTGCCGAAGCACAGGAAGCAATTGAGCAGATTATGGTGCAGCAAGTATTCGGCCAAGCCGGTGCCAGGGTAGTGATTGAAGAATTTTTAACCGGCGAGGAAGTTTCCGTTTTAGCCTTTACAGACGGCGAAACAGTCATCCCTATGGTCTCTTCCCAGGACCATAAAGCAGCTTATGATCATGACCAGGGACCTAATACAGGCGGTATGGGTGCTTATTCTCCTGCCCCGGTTTTAACGCCTGCGTTACTTAAACAGGTGGAAAAAGAGATTCTCAAGCCCACCATTGAAGGTTTGCGGGCGGAAGGCATAGTTTTCCAGGGTGTGCTTTATGCCGGGTTAATGATTACTGAAGCCGGGCCAAAAGTTTTGGAATATAATGTCCGCTTTGGCGATCCCGAGTGTCAGGTAGTATTGCCTCGCCTCCAAAGTGATCTGGTGGAAATTATGCTTTCCGTAGTGAACCGGAAACTACATGAGCAAAAAATTGAATGGTATGATAACCATACTGCTTGTGTGGTGATGGCTTCCGGCGGGTATCCCGGAGATTATCGCACAGGGATTGAAATAGATGGCCTTAAGGAAGCCGGAGCATTACAGGATACTTATGTGTTCCATGCCGGTACTGCCCTGCAGGAAGAAAAATTTGTGACGGCTGGGGGACGGGTACTGGGAGTTACGGCCTGGGCAAACACGCTTGAAGCTGCTTTGGAGAAAGCATATACTGCCGTTAAGCTTATTCAATTTACAGGAGCCCATTATCGTACGGATATCGGCCAAAAAGCCTTAAATCGCCGGGAAAAATAATATTTCAGACTGATACAAGGTATGCTGCCAAAAACAAGCGGCATACCTTTAAATTATGCAAAAGTTGCTTGACTACGGATAAAATAGAAGTTAGAATTATGATAATTTGAATTCATACTTTTATCGCAAGCAGGATCCGCAACGCGTTGACGTAACAGCTTTGCTATTTATAAAACTCGAAATGCAGGAGGGACCTTTGTTGCAAAAACAAGAATCAGTTAAACTGTGGACGAAAGATTATATCTTTTTATTTTTTACTAACTTCTTCATGACAGTAGGCGGGCAAATGCTCATGTCTTCCCTGCCCCTTTTTGCTTTGCATGTGCTGGGTGCCAACGACTCGCAAGTCGGTTCCCTGGTTGCAGTTTACTCTTTTGCTGCACTGCTGATCCGTCCTTTTGCCGGGTATTCTTATGATCAAATCGGCAGAAAAATTACTTATTTGTTTTCCCTATTAATTTTTGCCTTGCTGGCTTTCGGGCATTTAACTGTGGCCAGCTTTTTCTGGCTCATAGTTTTTCGTGTCCTGACCGGAGTCACTTTCGGAGTGGCATCGGCCGGCGGCCCCATCCTGGCTGCAGACCTGGTTCATCCCAGCAGAAGGGCGGAAGGCGTCGGTTACTTTTCCCTATCCCTGACCTTTGCCATGGCCATTGCACCCTACCTGGGTGTGTCCATTATTGATACAGGGAATTATTATGCTCTGTTTACAGTTACCGGTTTCCTCTTTGTGTTATCCTTTATCTCTGCTGCTCTGGTAAAAAACCCCTCACTGCCGGTTAAAAAGGAAAGATTTACCTGGGAGAGCTGTTTTGAAAAGCGCATCTTATCCGTAGCCGTTTTAACCATGTTGATGCACGTGCTTATGGGCGGGATTCTTTCCTTTGCCATTCTTTTTGGGGAAGAGCTGGGAGTACCCAATGCCGGCTGGTTCTTTATTTTGAATTCAGTAGGTGTAGTGATCACCCGGATGTTTGCCGGCAGAATTCAAGATCGGCGCGGCCCCAAGCCGGTAATTATTTTTGCTTTTATCGCCTTGGCTTTAGGTTTTGTCCTGCTGGCATTAAGCACCGGTCCGCAACTTTTCTACGTTTCCGCTCTTATCATCGGTATGGGGAACGGGTCAATGATGCCCTCGTTGCAGGCTATGATTTTCAACATGGTAGTCCCGGAAAGGAGGGGGGCTGCCAACTCCACCTATTTTGCCGCTTTGGATATAGGTGTGGGCAGCGGTTCCGTGATTCTTGGTTTTATTGCCACTCATGCCGGGTATGCCAATATGTTTTTAACCTGTGCTTTGTTTCTTGTTCTTCCTTTTCTCTGTTTTTGGTTCTATACCAATAAAGATTATGAAATTAAAGCCGCGGAAATTAAGGCCCTTGAAAGTAAAAAAGCCCTGGAATAACCGGGGCTTAAAATTTTTCCGGGCTGAATATGATATAATTAATTCAGTCATCTTGTGGTAAGGAAATCATCTCAACCTTGTTTTGTTTCCCTGCGGAGAGCCTCATTAAGGTTCTCTTTACTATTGTCAAAGCTTGGCAAGGCAGGGGTGTAAAGTTATAATAAAAAAAGCAAATAAACGTTAAAGCTGAGACCAAGTGTAAGTAAAGGCAAAAAAGAGGTGTAAAAGATGGGTGCCAAAAAAGGGATTGTAATGGTTTATACAGGTAACGGTAAAGGAAAAACTACGGCTGCTTTAGGACTGGCCCTGCGGGCCAGCGGGCACGGTGAGAAAATCTACATGGTGCAGTTTCGGAAAAGTGATCCCACCTATGGCGAAATTCAAGCAATTCGCAAATTTTTGCCCACCATGACTGTGGTCCAGTCAGAGCGCAGCCGTTTCCGGAAAAAAGGAGATTTTGAACAGGCAGACTTTGATGATGCTGCCAATATTTTTGCCCAGGGTGAAGCAGCAGTGTTGTCCGGTGAATATGACCTGGTGATTTTTGATGAAATCAATTTTGCAGCTTTCAACAAACTGGTGAAAATTGAAGATATTCTAGAAATGCTGGAGAAACGCCCGCCGCATGTGACAGTGGTGCTGACAGGGCGCTATGCAGACGAAGCAGTGATGGAAGCTGCCGATCTTGTCAGTGAAGTAAGGGAAATAAAACACCATTTTCACAAGGGAATTGCAGCACAGCCCGGCGTGGAATATTAACTCAAAACAAGGGAGGTTTCCAATGGCGGCCGCATTAAGGCATATTCGTGGCAACACATACTATCTTCCCGGAACCACAAATGTTGGTGTTGTGGTTAACGGCAATCAATGCGTCATCATCGATACAGGCAGGGACCGCCGGTATGGAAAACAAATTGCCAGCATTTTAAAAAAAGAGGGTCTTAAAGCCGGGGGCGTCATCAATACACACGGTCATGCCGACCATTATGGGGGTAACGGTGCTTTTGCCGGTGTGCGCATTTATGCCTCTGCCATCGAAAAAACCATGATGGAAAACCCGATTCTGGAGCCCATGTTTTTGTTCTCGGCGGCTCCGGTGAAAGAATTGCAAAATCCGGTTTTAATGGCGGAAGCTTCAAGGGTGGATGCTGTGATCACACCGGGAAAGTGCACCATAGACGGCATTGACTTAGAAGTTGTAGCTTTACCGGGCCATTGCCTGGGTCAAATCGGTATTGTGACCGCAGACGGCGTGTGTTTTTGTGGCGACGCCTATATAAGCGCGCGTATTGTTGACAGTTACGGCATGCCTTTTACGGTAGATGTCACTTTGGCACTGGAGACATTAAACCGGCTCAAGCAAAGCAAGTATGCCTGTTATGTACCAAGTCACAGTGTCATTAGCAGTGCACCTGCTGCCGAGATTCAAAGAAATATTACAGCCATGGAAAATACTTTAGATCTGATTTTGGATCTTCTCCGAAAAAAAACATACAGTCGTGAAGAAATTGTAGCCTATTACATGGCGGTACGAAAAAGAAAGCAAAATACTTTACAATACGCCCTTGACTACAGTACTGTCAGTGCCTGCCTCACGCACCTACACGCAAGAAAAAAAGTAACACACTATATTAAAGAGGGTAAAATGTTTTGGCAAAGAGAAGATTAGTAACAGGTTCTTAAAAACGGGAACCTGTTTTTTTCTTGTACCGGTAGGAATATATTCTACTTTAATTTGCTGTCTTTCCCATTGTCAAAAACAATTCTACCGCGTATAATAACAATGCGAACATATGTTTGTATTGGAGGCGGTCAGATGTCCTTTGTGCATCTTAGGATACACAGTGAATATAGCTTTTTGCGCGGTGCCTGTCGCTTGGAGAATTTAATTTTACAGGCCAAAAAACTCGGGATGCCGGCCGTAGCGTTAACTGATTACGGTGTTCTGCACGGTGCCGTCCGCTTTACGACCCTGGCCAGACAACACGGTATTAAACCTCTGGTGGGGACGGAACTCACCGTCGGCGGCCTGCCGGTAGTGCTTTTGGTGCGCAACCGGGCAGGCTGGCGCAATCTTTTGCGTTTAGTTAATTTATGTCAGTTGGCTAAAAGGGAGAATGTAGTGGAAATACGGGAAATCGCCGGGCATAGTGAAGGGCTGACGGTGATCTTGCATGCCCAACCGGAAGGTCCGGCTTTAACTGTGCCGGCTCGTATGTCCACGGTGCAAAATGTACTTAAAGCTTTACGGCCGGAATGCGAGGAGCTTTATCTTGCTGTAGAAACTGCCGGCAAAGCACAGGACTGCATAAACAAGCGACTGGTGCAGCTGGCGGGCAATTTGTGTGTACCGCCGGTGGCTACCCATAATGTCCATTATGTGCTGCCGGAAGATGATTTAATTTACCGCCTGGTTAATTGTATCCGGACGGCCAAACCTTTAGCCGGGGCGGAAAAATTATTTTTGCCGGGTGCTTTTTATTATTTACTTTCCCCGGATACCATGCGACACCGCCTGGCGGCCTATCCGGAAGCTTGTGACAATACACTGAAAATAGCTGAAAGTTGTTCCTTTGTTTTGGAGCGGGAGGGAATGCATTTACCTCATGTGGCTTTGCCGGAAGGAGAGAAGCCGGAAGCGGCGCTGAAACGTCTTTGCCGGGAAGGTTTGCGTAAAAAAGGTTTGGTCGGCAGGCAGGAGGCAAGAAGACGACTGGAAAAAGAACTTGACGTGATTCTGCCTAAAGGTTTGGCTTCATATTTCTTAATTGTACACGATTTAGTCAATTACGCCCGCTTAAAAGAGATTCCCGTGGGCCCGGGCCGGGGCTCGTCCGGAGGCAGTTTAGTGGCTTACCTTTTAGGAATTACGCAGGTAGATCCGCTTAAACACGGATTGTATTTTGAGCGTTTTTTAAGTGAAGACCGGGCTGAATTTCCGGATATTGACCTGGATGTTTGCCAGCGGCGCCGCCACGAACTACTGGATTATTTGCGCTCCCGCTATGGTGAGGAACGGGTTGCCCAGGTAAGTACCTTCAGTACACTGGGAGCCCGGGCGGCCGTCCGGGAAGCAGGTAAGGTGCTGGACCTTACCCAGCAGCGCATCACTGAGCTGGCTGAAGCTTTGCCGCATTATACCGGGCAGGGCGGCATTGAAGCAGCCGTGCAACAATTCCCCGAGTTTCAGGTCAAAGCTTTCCGGGAGCGGGAAATAAAAGAAGTGCTGGTGGGAGCGCGGCGGCTTGAAGGCATGTGTCGCCATCTTTCCACACACGCCGGCGGCATTATCATCGGGGCGGAGGATTTGGCCGGTATTGTGCCGTTGTGCCGGGGACCGTCGGGAGAAATCCTGACCCAGTGGGATAAAGATGATGTGGAAGAAATGGGTTTTTTGAAAATTGACATTTTAGGTTCCCGCAACCTGACCATTATCCACGATACTCTGGCTTTCGTAAAGGAAAGATGTGGGTCTGCTCCCGGTGTGGATGAGATCCCGGTAGATGATAAAAAAACTTTTGCCCTGCTGCGGCGGGGTGAGAGTCTGGGTTGTTTCCAGCTGGAAAGCACAGGCATGCGCCGTGTGCTGCGCCTGTTGGCACCGCGCTGCCTGGAAGATTTAATTCATTTGCTGTCACTGTACCGGCCCGGACCCTGGGAGAGCGGCATGGTGGAAACATTTGTAGCCAGACACCACGGACAAGCGGAAACAACATATGTACATCCCCGCCTGGTCCGTATTCTGGCAGATACTCACGGTGTAATCTTATATCAGGAGCAGGTAATGCGGATTGCCTGTGAAGTGGGAGGTTATACACCGGGAGAGGCGGACGGATTCCGGCGCGACCTGACCCGGCGGGTACAGCCAGATTTTCACCGGTGCAAATTTGTCCGCGGCGCCCGGGCAAAGGGGTTAACCCTGCTGGAAGCGGAAGCAATCTTTGCTCATTTATGTCGTTTTGCCGGTTATAGTTTTAATAAGGCGCATTCAGCGGCTTATGCCCTGATTTCGTATTGGACTGCTTATTTAAAAACACATTACCCGGTGGAATTTTATGCCGCTTTGCTTTCTACAGGCTTTGGTTATTATGGGCCTGTGGTTTATGTGCACGAAGCCAGGCGCAGGGGAATACCGGTTTTTCCCCCTCATGTTAACCATAGCGGCCTGCTTTTTCTGCCGGAAGGAAAGGGAGTGCGGGCTGCCCTGCCTTTAGTCCGTGATCTGGGTACACGCAGTGCTGCAGCCATTTTGGAAGCCCGGAAAAGCGGTCCCTTTGTCTCGTTGCGTGATTTTTGCCGGCGCCTGGGACGCGGCACACTGCGCCGCAGTGCTCTGGCCAACTTAATAAAAGTAGGTGCCTTTGACGGCTTGGGTTTAAATCGCCGGCAAGCGTTGTCTGTGCTGGATCATATTTTAAAACGGACTGCCCGCTACCCGGGGCAGTTAAGCTTATGGGATGATGAGCTGCCTGTGCCGGAACTGCCCGGGTATACGGCAGCGGAGCAAGCAAAGGCAGAAGCAGATGTTTTGGGGATGACACTTTTATGGCACCCTCTCAAATATTATCTGCAGGATTATGGTGACGCCGGTTTTACACCACTGGCACAGCTTCCGCAATTGCCGGCCAACCAAAAAGTCACGGTGGCGGCAATGGTTTTAGCCCGAGTCCGCCGTCGCTTTAAAAAGGGTAGCAGTGTGATGCTGACGCTTTTTTTGTCTGATGAAAGCGGCTTTGCGGAAGCCGTTGTTTACCCTGCCGTTTATAAACGTTTTCTGCACTTCTTAAAGGAAAAGATGCTGCTTTTAACCGGTAAAACTACTGCTGACGGCGATTCCGTTTTAGTGGAGGAAGTACTGCCGTTATTTATGATTGCTTCCACAAAGGAAAAGGAAAAGAACTTGTCGAAATGAAAATGACAGGCTACAGACTATAGTGAAGGGATCAGGAAAATGACGTCAAAAGATAATTTGCAAGCTTTATATACGCAGAGTTTAACCTGTCAAAACTGTGAACTGGGGGCTACCAGGAAGAATCTGGTTTTTGGTGAAGGGAAGGCAGATGCCGGGATTTTCCTCTTGGGAGAAGCTCCCGGGGCCAAAGAAGATGAAACCGGACGGCCTTTTGTCGGCCGGGCGGGGGAGTTGTTAACAGAGATGTTGACGCAAGCCGGTCTGGACAGGCAGGATGTTTATATAACCGGTTCATGTAAATGCCGCCCGCCCAAAAACCGCAATCCCTACAAGAGGGAGCTTGCTGCCTGCCGGCCTATCCTGCAGCAACAGTTAGAAATTATTAAGCCGCAAGTGGTGGTGTGCATGGGACTGGTTGCCATTCATAACCTGCTGGACAAAAAAGCCCGTCTGGCCGATATTCATGGGCAGTGGTTTGAGGGGCCGGGGTATAAAATTTATCCCACCTATCATCCGGCCGCAGTGCTGCGGGGGACAGTAAAGGCTGAAGTAATGATTGAAGACTTCCGTCGCGTAGCCGAGGCGATGAAAAGCCTTTAGTTTGAAGTCAAAGTGCCTCCTGCATAAGATGAAATAATTTTAATTAGGGGCTAAATCTAATGGTTGATAATCATTTTACGGCAACAGGTATAGGGTGGTTTTTTGCACAGATAAAAAAATTAAAGACATTTGACAATGTGATTAAAATGATTGCGCACTCTTTGCGGTATATTAAACAAAGTAAGATATAGGCAGAGTCAATCATTTATATTGTATAATGTCAGTAAAGAAGTTCAAATCCGCACACAATTGTGCTTAAACAGGTGGAGAGAAGATGAAAAAATTATTATTTGGCTGCCTGATCTTATTACTGTTGGTTCTGCCGGTGGGCAACGCGCAGGCCGCAGTTGCTCATTTAGGCTTTGTGGAAACTGATGTGCTTTTACTGGAGGACGGTAAGGCTGTAATTAGTTATACCGTACGCTACAACCTGGTGCCGGGGCAGACGATGCTGGCTTTTACCGTTTCAGGTTTTGACAGGTTAAAGCCGGTTTTTGACAAAGAACATGCCTGGGTCATAACAGATGATAATACTGCTTTTGAGATAGAAATTGTGAATCTGGGCGGCGGTAACTATGATATCATTCATGCCGGAGAAAAACGTTTGGGCGGAGAGTATCTGACCTATAAATTCCGCTTTGCCACAGATATGTATGAAGCAGGGTACCTGGCACGCACAACAGCAGCTGACGGCAGCCCGCTTGTTGTTTTTAACTGGTCTCCCACGCAATGGGATGAGAAGATGGAACATTATACGGTTACAGTTAACTATCCTCTTGAGCTGGTGGAAGAGGAGACCAGGGAAGAAATAGAGGCCCTGTTACTGTCGCAGGGTTTTGCCACGGAACCGTGGATGAATGATGAGTACCTCATTGATTACCGCAAAAATTTAGTTGACGGTACTGCATGGGCGCAGGTATTGCTGCATAAAGAAGCTCCCGGGCCACGTTATCAATTTCGCATTCAGCAGTATATTGCCGCAGATGTTTTTACCTTGCCTGCATCAAGCAGTACAGGCAGTAAAGCTGCACCTGTAGCGCCCTCACCGCCAAGATCAGGCTGGGAACAGGTGAGAAGCGGCCAGGAGCGGAAGCCTGTAAGTACTGGCAGCGGCAGGGCAGGGTTGCTCCTGGCGCTGGCAGGGCTTTTAGTCGTTACCTTTTTTGCCGTGGGCAGAAAGCATCGTTCCCTGGTACGGGCCCGGTCAACACTTGATGAAGTGCAATGGGCCAGAACTGACTGGGAGCCGCCGAAACTTGAAATTGCCTCCTTCCGTAAGGACGGAACCATTGCCAAAGATTTGGACAGCATTGAGGCGGCCATGTTTTTAGGGGTATCTTATCAAAGCATTCTCTCTGCCATCCTGGCTAAACTGATAGAAAAGGGTTATCTCGAGGAAGTGTCCAGGGATCCACTTCAGGTACGTCGTGTGATCAGGGATAGCCTGTTTTCAGCGTCCCCTGAGCTCAATGAGTATGAAAAAATGATGTACGATGCTGCTGCAGACGGCCGTTTCTCAGAAAAAGAACTGGAAGCAATTTTGCAAAAAATTATTGAAAATGTGCAAAAGAAAACCTGGGATTGTGATTTGGAAGCAACACGTAAATATTACCGGGAGCAAATTGCAGCAGCCGTCAAAGAAAAAGAAGGAGAACTGCCTGAATTGAAGACAAAAGACAGGGGTGCTGTTTTTGCCGGTTACTGGCCCTACTGGTACTTTCACCGTAGCGGCCTAAGATACAGGAGTAATGCCAACCGGTTTACCAAATCCATTCCTGTCAAACCGCAGCAGCAGTCATTAGATTCTGTTTTAAATTCAGGTCCGGGAGTTTTTGTCTGTCATTCCGCCTGCCATGATGCCTGCCATTCGGCGTGTCATTCCGCCTGTCACTCCGCTTGCCATTCGGCTTGTCACTCGGCCTGCCATTCCGCCTGTGTCAGCGGAGGTGCGCGATGAGAAAAAAACACCGCCTCACCTGGGTTGATGATTTTTTGCGGCAGATCAAACCATACGTGTATATGCGCCTGCAGGATAACGTCCTTATCCGCATGCCCAATGAAGCTTTTAAACTAAATCCTACTGGTGCCCGGATTGTGGCCCATATTTTAAACGGCGGTTCCATCCTGGATATTCTTCAAGCCAGGGAATGGGAACCGGAAACAGCAGAACAGCTGGAACGCTTTTTTATTGATTTGACGCGAATGTGGAACAATGAAGTATGTGAAAACTATTCCACGCCGGCAATTATCAGGCGTGAATTCAGTTTAGGTTATATTCAACTGCCTGTCTTGTCGGAAGTTGCCGTAACGTCCGCCTGCAATATTAAGTGCCGTTTTTGTTATGCAGGCTGTACAGAAAACAAAAAAGAGAATCAGCTGGATTTGGACGGGTTTAAAAAAGTCCTGGATATTATCCGTTATGAAGCTGAAGTCCCCAGTGTATCTTTTACCGGAGGTGAGCCGCTTTTATTTCCCGGGTTAACGGAGCTGATAAAATATGCCTCGCAAAATAACGGCATGAGAGTGAACCTGATTACAAATGGTATCCTCATCAACCGGCACAAAGCCAAAGAAATGGTGCGGGCAGGTCTGGCTTCGGCCCAGGTCAGCATTGAATCCGCTCATCCCGAGGAACACGATGCCATTACCGGTGTTACCGGTTCTCATGAAGCTTCCGTAACCGGCCTGAAGGCGCTAATGCGGGCAGGGGTGCGGGTGCATCCCCATTTTACCGTTTGCCGGCTGAATAAAGATTCAGTGACTGATTACCCTGAATTTGCGCGCAGTATTGGTGCCGAAAGATTTTCCGCCAACCTGGTAATTCCGGCCGGACGCGGAACAGATGCAGAACTGAAGGTCAGCTATACGGAAATTGGTGAGATTATTGAACAGATTATGCAGGCGGCGGCAGCGGCCGGCATTGAATTTATGTGGTATTCTCCCACGCCTCTTTGTCTCTTTAATCCTGTGGCGGCAGGATTGGGCAATAAGGGGTGCAGTGCCTGTGAAGGGCTTTTATCGGTTGATGCACAGGGTAATGTTCTGCCCTGTTCAAGCTGGTCCCAGCCTGTTGGTAACCTGCTTACTGAAGGGTTTGCAGTCGTCTGGAATAAAAAACAAAGTGTTTGGATTCGCGGCAAAGAAGCTGCCCCCAAACTTTGTAAAGAATGCTGTCATTTTGCCGTCTGCCAGGGAGCCTGTCCATTATATTTCAATGTTCACGGCTGTGAAGAACTGGAGGGTTTTTGGCAGTCTCAGGGACCGGTACCGGAAAGGGGAGCACTATGAGGAAATCAATGCGCATCCCTGGTTTCCTACCGCCGGAAAAACAGGGTGAGGTACAGTTTATTTTTTTTAAAAATTTAAATTATACAGCCAGAATGCGGTGGTATATGCTGTTGGTGGCTGTGGGTATAATTGTGCAATTGGTGCTGGTAAAAGCTTTTCCCGGAGTTGTTTTTTTACTTTGTGCCGCAGCCCTTAACCTGGCGGCAGGCTTTGACAGTCGTGTGCGGCTGGAAGCTTATGTGCCCGACAGGAACTGGACAAGTGTTGATATGGAGCGCATTCATGATATTAAAAAGCTCGGTGACAGGATTGACAGTTGGAATCTGGATGCTTTAGACATTACAAACGGCCTGGGCTTTATTGTCTTTCTCCTGGCGGCGGGAGCAGCAGGCATAACAGCTTTTATTTTGACTTCATTTTACGACAGTACTGACGTAGCACTGATATTTTTACTTGACGTGGTCATCCTGGTTTTGCCCTTATGGTTTAACGGAACGAGAAAAGTACTTAAACAAGGTGAATTACAGCGAAAAATCGCCATCATCCGGGAGTTGGAACAATATTTTCAGCTGTTAAAAAAAGAAAATGAGACTTTTGTGCCGGCATTGTTGCTTGCCCGTGATCAAACCGGTAAAAGTGTGCCGGTGGATGCCCGCTTCATGATTGCTTTTGGGGACCAGCCGGAAGGCTTCTACGGGGTGCAGGCACAAATTCAGATGAATGAAGTGCAAGGTGTAAAGTACCCCTACTTTTATTGTGTCATTGCGGCAAAGAGCGGTTTTGGCCTGCAAAAATACAAGGGGAAAATTCCGGCAAACAGGGGTCTTACCGTAGAAATGCAAAACGATTTAAGTACGGAAGTAATCATAATCCGCCTGACCACAACGAAAAATTCGGGTTACCATACCAGAACCAAACACTGCAAAGCAATACTGGAAACTGCCCTGAATACGGCCAGGCTGATCTTGAAAGATTACTAAAAGTTTTTTTGCAGCACAGCCGGTTAAACTATAGTTAATACAGCTAAGGTGTGCATGGCGGAGAGTTTTTGTCAAGAAGGAAATAATTATTCCTTTCACGAATAAAAGTATGAATTCTGCCGGAGGTGAGACTGTGGCCAACCCGAAATTAAAGGATGACAGTCTGGACTTATTGTTTGACGGTATTTTACGTTTGCAAAACATAGAGGAATGTTACAAGTTTTTTGAAGACGTTTGCACTATTAATGAGTTAAAAGCAATGGCTCAGCGGTTTCAGGTAGCCAAAATGCTGCATGAAGGAAATACCTACCAGCAAATAGAAAAGGACACCGGAGCAAGTACAGCCACAATCAGCCGTGTGAAACGCTATTTGCATTATGGCGCCGGCGGCTATGGTCTGGTTTTGGAGCGTTTAAATCAAGAAACGAAAAAGTAAAGCAGCTCCAAAAGCTCTTGACAGGCAAGAGTAAGAGCAGTTTTAAGCAGTTTTTACTGCTTTTTTTATCGTTTTTGTGGCAAAAAAGCGTCTTTCTTATCTGAGGGGAAATAATATCAACCGTGATTTGCTTTCTCTATCAGATGAGGTTTTTATAGCGTCTTGCTTGTGTTTTGGGGAGGAAAAATGAGTTTAATAAACAGCCAGTTAAATGATGAGCAGAGACAAGCAGTGAAATGTGTAGAGGGCCCTTTATTAATTTTGGCAGGAGCCGGCAGCGGCAAGACACGTGTGATTACTTACCGCATAGCTTATTTAATTGAGCAAAAATTGGCTAAGCCTTGGGAAATTCTTGCTTTAACTTTTACCAATAAAGCGGCTGAAGAAATGCGCACACGTATTGCCGAATTGGTGGGAAGTGTGCCCGGGATGTGGGTATCTACTTTTCATGCGGCAGCGGTACGTATTTTGCGTGAAAATGCAGAACTTCTGGGCTTAACGCCGTCCTTTGTCATTTATGACAGTGCGGATCAACAAACTTTAATGAAAAATGTAATGAAAGAATTGATGATTGAGGACACACGCTTTAAACCGCGCGGTTTACTGGCTACCATCAGCCGTGCCAAAAACGAGATGATTGATGAACATCGATACACAGATGAGGCCGATAATTTTTATACGCGGACAGTGTCCCGTGTTTACCGGCGCTATCAGGAGCGTTTGCGGCTGCAGAATGCGCTGGATTTTGATGATTTATTACTTTATGTGGTTAAGCTCTTCCGGGAACATCCTGCTGTTTTGGCAAAATATCAAAATAAATTCCGTTATATTTTAGTGGATGAATACCAGGATACAAACCGTGTGCAGTACGAAATTGTGTACTTGTTGGCGGGGAATCATCGCAATTTATGCGTGGTGGGCGACGATGATCAGTCTATTTATCAGTTCAGAGGCGCCGATATACGCAATATCCTAGACTTTGAGCGGGACTGGCCAGATGCCACCGTCATTAAGCTGGAAGAAAACTATCGTTCTACCGGCAATATTTTAGAAGCCGCTAATCATGTGGTAAAACATAATCGGGGACGTAAAGAAAAGAATCTGCGCACCAATAAAGGAAAAGGTGAACCGGTTGTGGTTTTTGCCGCCGATGACGAACATCAGGAAGCGCGTTTTATTGCCGGTGAAATACGGGAGCTTTCCCGTCAGTATGGACAGTTTGCCGTGCTTTACCGCACGAATGCACAGTCCCGGGCCATTGAAGATGCACTTATACGTGCCAATATTTCTTATCAGATTGTTGGAGGAGTCCGTTTCTGGGAGCGTAAAGAAGTTAAGGATATTCTTGCTTACTTGCGTGTTTTAGATAATCCGGCTGACGATATTAGCCTCCTGCGCATTATTAATGTCCCGCGCCGCGGTATTGGTGCCACCACCATCGGGCGCCTGCAGGATTATGCGGCAAAGAATAATTGTTCTTTAATGGAAGTGTTACCCAGGGCAGAAGAAGCAGGACTTGGCAGCGGACCACTGAAAAAGGTGCGTGAATTTTCCACGTTGGTGGAGAATTTACGTAAAATGAAAGATTATCTAGGTGTAGATGAACTGGTGGAACAAGTTCTGGTTAAAACAGGTTATCTTCAGGAACTGCAGGCTGAAGGGACGGAACAGGCGCAAAGCCGGGAAGAAAACTTACGTGAATTCCTAACGGTCGCCCAGGAATTTATGCGCAACAGTGAAGAGCAAACTTTAACGGCCTTTTTAACACAACTTGCTCTGATCACTGATCTTGATACTTTAAGCGATGATGACGGTCCGGCGGTGGTGTTAATGACCATGCATGCCGCTAAAGGCCTGGAATTTCCCGTGGTTTTTATGGCCGGCATGGAAGAAGGCTTGTTCCCGCATCAGCGTTCCTTTGATGAGCCGGATGGTATTGAGGAAGAAAGGCGTCTTTGCTATGTTGGTATTACCCGGGCTCAGGAACGTCTTTATCTGACGTATGCCCACAGCCGCAATATTTTTGGTATGGTGATGCAAAATTTGCCTTCACGCTTTTTAGCGGAAATACCTGAATCAGTACTGGCGGAAACTGAAGAGACAGGGGAGCAGCCTTTTGTTGTACCGCCCCAACCGGGTGAAGCCGGCGAGCTCCTTGTGGGTGATCAAGTTGAGCATGCAAAATGGGGTATAGGTGAGGTAAAAGGCGTAGATACTTTGAGTGACGGAGACTGTGTCTTAACTATTTTATTTCCTGCACTGGGAATGAAGAAAGTGATTGCCCGTTATGCGCCCTTGCGCAAAGTAAAGTGAGGTGCAGTTAATGAAAAAGGAAGATGCTCAAAAATTGGCCTTTGAGTTAAGACAAAAAATAGAAGAGCATAATTACCGCTATTATGTGCTGGATGATCCGGAAATAAGTGATGCCGAATACGACGGCCTGATGCGTCAACTGCAGGAGATTGAAAGAAAATTTCCGGATTTAATTACCCCTGATTCACCGACACAGCGGGTGGGAGGACAAGTACAGGCCGGTTTTGCCCAAGTTGTTCACCCCCTGCCCATGTTGTCTCTGGATAATGCCCTAAATCTTAATGAACTGCGGGAGTTTGCCCGCCGGGCAAAAAATTTAGCACCGGAAGCCCACTTGGAATTTGTGGTGGAGCTGAAAGTGGACGGTTTAGCAGTTTCCCTGCAATATGAAAACGGCCTTTTTATTCGCGGGGCAACCCGGGGCAACGGTGAAATCGGGGAAGATATCACTCATAATTTGCGGACGGTAAAAAGTATTCCTTTGCGCCTGCGGGAGCCGGTGACCGTGGAGGTACGGGGAGAAGTTTATATGCCCCGGGCTTCCTTTTTACAGCTAAATGCAGAAAGGGAAAAGGAGGGGCTGCCGCCCTTTGCCAACCCGCGCAATGCCGCCGCCGGTAGCTTGCGCCAGTTGGATCCTAAGATTGCCGCCTCCCGCAATTTGAATATGGTAACGTATGCACTTGGTGCTTCGCCGGATTTCAGACCGGCTACACATTATGAAGCACTTATGACCTTAAAAGATCTGGGTTTGCGCATTACTCCCCAAATAGAAGTTTTTCAGACTGTGGAAGAAGTGATGCAGTATTGTGAAAGCTGGCGTGAGCGGCGCTTCAACTTGCCTTTTGACATTGACGGCATGGTGATCAAAATAAATGATTTGGCGGTTCAGGAAAAACTGGGAGCCACCGCCAAAAGCCCCCGCTGGGCCATCGCCTATAAATTCCCGGCGGAACAGGCTGAAACACGTGTTAAAGAGATCACGGTGCAGGTGGGACGCATTGGGACTTTGACTCCCATTGCGGAATTGGAGCCGGTGCTGTTGGCAGGGACGGTGGTGAAACGAGCCAGTTTGCATAATGAAGATATCTTGCGCCAAAAAGATGTCCATATCGGAGACCATGTGATCGTGCAAAAAGCCGGGGATATTATTCCGGAAATTGTATCCGTGGTTAAAGAAAAACGCATAGGCAATGAAAAACCTTTTACCATGCCTGAAAACTGTCCTGCTTGTGGTTCTGCCGTAAGCCGTCTTCCCGGAGAAGTTGCGCTGCGCTGTTTTAATGCCAACTGTCCGGCACAAGTTTTAGAGAGAATTGTGCATTTTGCTTCGCGCAATGCCATGGATATTGAAGGTTTGGGGGTGGCCGGGGCACAGCAGCTTTTGGAAGCAGGCCTGATTGCCGATGTGGCAGATATTTACCAGTTGCCCCACAAAAGGGACGAGCTACTCCGCCTGGAACGAAAAGCGGAAAAATCGGTGGAAAACCTGATTGCCGCCATCGAAGCAAGTAAAGAGCAGCCTCTTTGGCGCCTGCTTTACGGGCTGGGTATCCGTTTTGTAGGGGAAAGAACAGCTAAACTTTTGGCAGATCATTACGGTAGTTTGGACCGGATTTTGGCGGCCACACCTGAGGAGCTGGAGGCGGTGCCTGAAATTGGTCCTAAAATTGCCCAAAGCATCTACGAGTTTTCCTCTTTAAAGGAAAGCAGGGAACTAATAGAGCGTTTGCGTAAAGCCGGGTTGAATTTTGTACAGGAAAAAGCCGGTGACGGTTCCCGGACTTTGCAGGGTAAGTTGTTTGTACTAACAGGAACTTTGCCCACCTATAGCCGGAGTGAAGCAACTAAATTAATAGAACAAGCCGGCGGTAAAGTCACAGGCAGTGTCAGCAGAAACACAGATTATGTCGTGGCCGGTGAGAAGCCAGGCAGTAAACTGACCAAAGCGCAACAATTAGGGATTACCGTTATAGATGAAGCGGGGCTAAAAGAATTACTTGCTGCCAAGGAAGAATAAAATATTATCTTTTCTGGTAAAAAACAAGCCGTTTCCGGTTTGTTTTTTACTTTCTGGACAAAATAATAAAAAATCCTTTGGAGGACAGCATGAAAAGAGGGACATTTATCATTCTGGCGCTGGTTTTAGTTGTTTTAGTAGGGTTATACGTTAAGGCAGGGATGGATCGGGCAAAACCGGATACACAGCAAACTGCAGGTCCGCCCACGCCCCATGACACTACAGGAGCATACAGTGACTGTTTAAACTGCCATGGCAATATCATCTCTTCCCATGATGAGCACTTTGGAGAAGGCAATTATGATGATTGTTTAAGCTGCCACCGCACCACGCAATAATACTCTTGACCTTTAGCTGCAAAAGCGGTAAGCTTAGAGTAGCTGAAACGGGGGGTGGCAGGATGCAAAAAATTATTAATATTAAATCTGCTGAGCCCGGCATCGGGATGAAATGGCTGCTCGTAAATAAAGCTGAAGTGAAAGCTGTACGTGTACAGCTTGAACCACATCAAGTTTCTGAAGATTGTGTGGTGGATGCTCCCGTATTATTGTTTGTCTTTGCCGGCAAAGGCAGGCTAATTGTTGAGGACGAAGTGTTTTCCCTGCAAGAGGGAGATGTAACTGTTGTTCCCCCGGGTAAAACAAGACATTTAGAAGCTGGAGAGGCAAACTTTCAGCTTTTGGCGGTACAAAGCCACCAGGCTGATAAAAGCTGCGGACTTTGTGCCCTGCTGGAAAGCTGTGTCAGTTTAAAAGACTAAAACATATTGCTTTAACCGTTAAGGCAGCCGCTGTATAATTTGCAGCGGCTTTTGACTGTCGTCAATAAAAGTTGCCTGCAACTTAACGGTTATGGTATAATTTGCCCATGATCTTTGACTGTGTAGCTTGCGTAAAACTGCTTTTACAGGGTTTTTATTTGATCAAGGACAGGAGATGATAAGATGATCACACATGACGAAGTGGTTCAGTTAGCCCGCCTTTGTATGTTGTCAATTTCTGAAGACGAAATTGAAAATTTTACCAACCAGTTGAATAATATTCTTCAATATGTGGATAAACTGAAACAACTTGAGACTACTGATGTAGAGCCCATGATTAACGTATTGCCGTTACAAAATGTTTTGCGGGAAGACAAAGTACAAGCTTGTTTGCCCCATGAGAAAGCCGTAGCCAATACAACGGCCATTGAAGACGGCATGTTCCGAGTGCCAAGTGTTCTGGAGTAGGGGGTGGAATCATGTTTGCAAAATTAACTATAACTGCAGCTGCAGACAAACTGGCGAAAAACGAAATCAGTGCTTATGAACTGACTGAAGCGGCATTAAAGCGGATTGAAGAAACTGATGAGCAAGTTAAAGCTTTCATCACGGTGACAAAGGAGGAAGCATTAAAAACTGCCGCAGAAATTGATAAAAAACGCCGGCAGGGAGAAAAATTAGGTGTCCTGGCCGGCATACCTGTAGCTTATAAAGATAATATGTGCACGGATGGAGTCTTAACAACATGTGCTTCCAAAATGTTACATAATTTTATTCCGCCTTATAGCGCCACTGTGGTTGAGCTTTTGCAGCAAGCCGGATCTGTCATGCTGGGCAAGACAAATCTTGATGAGTTTGCCATCGGTTCATCTACTGAAAACTCGGCTTTCTTTACCACCCACAACCCCTGGGATTTACAGAGAGTGGCAGGCGGTTCCAGCGGCGGTTCTGCGGCGGCCGTGGCTGCCGGACAAGTGCTTTTTGCCCTGGGTACTGATACAGGCGGTTCTATCCGTCAACCGTCGGCTTTCTGTGGTGTTGTCGGCCTGAAGCCCACTTACGGTCTTGTTTCACGCTACGGCGTTGTTGCTTTTTCTTCATCGTTGGATCAGGTGGGTCCCATCACAAAAAGTGTTGAAGATTGTGCTTTGGTTATGAATGTATTGGCGCAGCATGATCCGCGCGATTCCACTTCTGTAAAGCTGGATACTGCAGATTACACTGCCAGCTTGACCGGTGAAGTAAAAGGATTGAAAATTGGCGTACCCAAGGAATATTTTGGCGAAGGCATAGATCCCCGGGTAAAAGCGGCAGTGCACAAAGCCCTGGATGTGCTCATCTCCTTAGGTGCTGAAGCCGGGGAAATTTCACTTCCTTTAACAGAATACACCATTCCGGTCTATTATCTAATTGCACCGGCAGAACTGTCCAGTAATTTGGCCCGTTTTGACGGTGTTCGCTATGGTTACCGGTCTGAAGCAGATGATTTGGAAGCAATGTATATTAAAACACGCAGTGAAGGTTTAGGTACGGAAGTAAAGCGGCGGATTATGCTGGGTACATATGCCTTAAGTGCGGACCGGTATGATGATTTTTATCTTAAAGCCTTAAAAGCGAGGACGCTTATCAGGCAGGATTTTGACCGTGCCTTTGCCCAGTACGATTTGCTTTTGACGCCTACCACCCCCAATGTGTCCTACATTAAAGGTGAAGTCAAAGATTTGCTGACGGAATACATGAATGATTATTGTACTGCCGGTGCCAGTTTGGCGGGACTTCCGGCCATATCCGTTCCCTGCGGTTATGTCGATGGGCTACCGGTGGGTATGCAGTTAATCGGCAAGCCTTTTGCGGAAGCAACTATCTTGCGTGCAGCACATGCATATGAGCAAAATTGCGGTCTGGAGCGCAAATTACCTACTTTAAATGAGATGGGAGGCAGCCCCAGTGAGCAAGTATGAAACAATAATTGGTCTTGAGGTTCATGTGGAATTAGCCACGGAAACTAAAATCTTTTGTTCCTGTCCCACCAGCTTCGGCAGTGCACCCAATACAAATGTCTGCCCGATCTGCCTGGGATTTCCCGGAGCGCTGCCTGTGCTCAACAAAAAAGCTGTTGAGTATGCCGTGATGGCGGGACTGGCACTGAACTGTGAAATACCTGCCTTTTCGAAATTTGACCGTAAAAACTATTTCTATCCGGATCTGCCGAAAGCATACCAGATTTCGCAATATGACCAGCCGGTAGCACTCAACGGCTACCTGGAAATTGATGTGGACGGCAAGGAAAAACGGATCGGCATTACGCGCATCCATCTGGAAGAAGATGCAGGCAAGCTGATTCATGCAGAGTATGGCGGCTATTCTCTGGCTGATTATAACCGGGGCGGTGTTCCGCTCATTGAAATTGTCAGTGAACCGGAGATAAATTCACCTGAAGAAGCTAAAGCCTACCTGGAAAAATTAAGAAGTATTATCCTCTATACCGGTATTTCCGATGTAAAAATGGAAGAAGGCAGCTTGCGCTGTGATGCCAATATCAGTATCAGGCCTGTGGGCAGTAAGGAATTTGGCACACGGGTAGAAATTAAAAATATGAACTCTTTTAGAGCCGTACAAAGGGCACTGGAATATGAGGTCCAAAGACATCAGGAAGTTTTGGCAAGCGGCGGCACACTGGTTCAGGAAACACGCCGCTGGGATGAAAATAACGGTGTTACCATTTCCATGCGTTCCAAGGAGGAAGCTGATGATTACCGCTATTTTCCTGATCCTGATCTGGTTCCTGTGGTGGTTCCCGCCCAGTGGGTGGAAGAAATTCGCCAAAAACTGCCGGAGCTGCCTGATGCCAGAAGAAAACGTTATCAACAGCAGTATAAACTTTCTGCATATGACGCCGAAGTGATTACCGCTTCCAAACAAATGGCTGATTTTTTTGAAGCCACCCTTAAGGAATATGATGATCCTAAGGCTGTTGCCAACTGGTTAATGGGGGACATTGCCAAACATTTAAATACTGAAGGTATTGAGATTAACGAGACAAAGCTGACACCGTCTCACTTGGCTGAACTGCTGGCATTACTCGATAAAGGCACCATCAGCGGAAAAATTGCCAAAACTGTCTTTGAAGAAATGTTTGCCAGCGGGAAAAAACCGGCGCAGATTGTAGAAGAAAAGGGCTTGGTACAAATCAGTGATGAGGGTGCCATTGCCGCCGTTGTTGATCAGGTTATTGCCGAAAATCCCAAGGCAGTGGAGGATTATCGCAGCGGCCAGCAAAAAGCCATGGGCTTTTTAGTGGGCCAGGTCATGAAACTGACGAGAGGAAAGGCCAATCCCCAGCTGGTAAATAAGCTTCTGCGGGAAAAACTGTAGCAGAAAAGGCTGTGATGAACTTTTCCAAGTGTCATTACAGCCTTTTTGTTGGTTTAGGAAATGATATCAACCTTGATTGGCCTTCTTTCCCAACCGATAGGGGTTGTTTAAACTCACTTGCCGGCAGCGGTTAGGTCACAATCAGGAAAGTTTATACTCTGTTGCATTGACAACATCCATCTTTTTTATTATGTTAAAGAAAGGTATAGTAAGAAAGTGCAGTGGCAACAAAATATGTAGCAAAGTGAAAAATTTCTCCAAAGTAAGAATTTTAGCGGTTTATCTTCGTAAAATTTATAAAATACATAATAAGAAAGGCGGTTATGTTCATGGTTGAAGGAGGACCCTTGAACCCGAACCTAGCAACAACGGAAGTTTTTCACGCGGATGCAGAAAGGAAAAATATTTCTCGTATTGGTCTGTCATTGGCGATATATCTTCTGATTGTTTTAGTAGCCCAGATCCTGCTAGGTTCTATTTTTGGTGACTTGATTACAGATAACTTTTCTGCCTTGGTTGATAGCGGTTGGTTTTTCTGGCTGCTGGTTTATTTGCCGCAATTCATTATTTGTGTGCCTATTGCTTATTTAATGTTGCGCACAAATGAGCCGCAGGAACCGGTAGCCGGCAAGCTGGGTACGGGAAACTATCTTTTGCTGATGATTATGTGTGTTGCCGTTTTGTATATCGGCAATATTATCGGATCATTTTTAACCGGTCTCTTTGGAGCCGGAAATGCACTCCAGACCTTGGCCGTGAATTCTAATCTTTGGGCAACATTAATCTTTGCCGTTATTTTAGTACCCATTACAGAGGAATTAATCTTCCGGAAGCTGGTCATGGACAGGTTGTTAAAATATGGTGATAAAATAGCAATTTTGCTCTCGGCACTGCTCTTTGCTTTAATGCACGTGAACCTGGCACAGCTATTCTATGCTTTCGGGCTCGGTATTCTTTTTGGCTATGTTTATGCCAGAACAGGTAAGCTGCGTTACAGTATTGGCTTGCATGCTTTTGTTAATTTTTTAGGCATGTTTATAGGAACAATAATTTTACGTACTATGGAGAAGGTGGATCTGGAGGCTGTTGCCAATCTGGAAGCTGCCGGCGGTGATGCTGTGCTGGAACAGGCCGGCCAGCTTTTTATCGTTGGTATATATGGGATTGTTATGATTGCTTTAACCATAGCAGGACTGGTACTGATAATTACCAGATGGAAAAAAGTACAACTGAAAGAGGCAGTTGTAGTTATACCTAAAGGCCGGCAGGCAAAAATTGTTTTCGGTAATCCCGGTATTATTTTATATTTGGTTCTCAGTGTGATAGGGATACTTGCTCCCCTCTTTTTAGCAGCGGCATGACTTTCCTAAAAGCTAATATTTAATCAAAAACAGCGTGGCGAAATTGTCACGCTGTTTTTACGATATCCTACTGGCCGGTTGGGAAATTATTAGAGCCTTGATTTGCCTTCTTTCCCGAACCATGTATTTTTTCGGGGGAGCCCCCTTAAGTTAGCGGGGTGGTCAGGACCGAACCCGCCTGTGGGGTGCTACTTGCTTCAGCAACAACTGAAAAACCAGAGAGAGAAGGGGAACTGCAATAGTTAAAGCAATGGCAAGTTTCAGGCCATATTGTTCAGCTGCGACACCTGCCGGGGCCAGGGCGGCAAAACGATCTGAAAACCAACCGACTGCCTGCCCAATGGCTGCCGTACCTAAATCGCCTCCGCCTGCCAGCAGGGCAAAAATCATGGCTCCTGTATTAGGAAGGCTATCTGATGCCACAATGAGCGTACCCGTCCACAGCATTGAGGAGAAGAAACCAATCAGACCAAAGGCTGCCAGGACCAGCCAGGCGGCAGGAGCAGCCGCGACGACGGCATAACAGACCAGGCAAGCCAAAGAACCATAAATCATTAAATTGTTTAAGTTAAGCCCGGCTCCCTTTTTGGCATATAAAAATCTGGCCAAGCCCAGCATGGCGGCAAAAAGACACATGCCTCCCACATCTCCCACCGTTTTACTAAGACCCAGGCCTTTTTCCAGGTAAGTTGAACCCCATTGGACGATTAACAGTTC
The DNA here is from genome assembly GCA_012523945.1 of Bacillota bacterium. Classification (GTDB taxonomy): domain Bacteria; phylum Bacillota; class Dethiobacteria; order Dethiobacterales; family Dethiobacteraceae; genus JAAYSO01. The sequence goes on along the minus strand of JAAYSO010000113.1, from coordinate 5,857 downwards.
AGTGGCTGCTCCGAAAAAGATGGCAAAAAAGCTAAGAATAAAGATTTTGTTTTGGAGCAGTTCGCCAATTTTCATCCGCTGATTTTCCGGTGTGATTTCCGGTAAAGGAGCACCAAGGAAAAGAAAAGCATTGGTAAGGGGCAGCAGTGCCCAGATAAAGACCACAAGCTGCCACATTTTTATGCCCAAAATATGCAATAAAAGCGTTGTAAACAAAGCTGCGGCAAAGATGCCGGCGGCAAAGGAAGTATGCATGAGCATAAAGTTGACTTCACTGTTTTCGGCGGGAATAGTTTTTGTGATGGGTGATAAGATTACTTCCAGCAAACCGGTTGCTGCCGAAAAAATAACAGTGGCGATGACTAGCACTATAAAGATGTTGCCGGGAAAAATCCATGGTGCAGAGGCAAAAAGAATCAATCCCAGGGCAATGGCTAATTGGGAGCTAACACAAAAAGGCCTGTAACCGTATTTATTTACCGGCTGCCCGAAATAGATATCTGCGGCAAATTGTGCTACAAAATTTATCAGGATTAAAAACCCGATCTGGGTATATGTAATACCGTAAAGCCGGCTTAAAGGGATGAAAAGATATGGTGACAAATTCATGGTTGCACTTTGGATAAAACCGGCAAGATTGCAGGCAAAAAGAGTGCGCTGATAATTTGGCATCTGACATACCTCCGTTTCCCTGTTGTTTTTTAAAGTGCAAGCACTTAAGCTAAGGCTAGCAGATTGGCCTCAATAAAGCAAGGGAGGGACTGACTGTTCAGGATCAGTTTTCAAAGCAGGGGAGAGAAAACATGGTTATTGAGGTTGCTTAGATAGCTTTCATATAATAAAATTAAAGCATAAAAGTAGTAAGGAGTCTGCCATGGCGATCTTTAAGAATTTCAAAAATAATATGGAAGCAATGGGCGATTTAGCCGAAGGTTTTGGTGAATTGGCCGACAAATTAAACGAAAAACTGGAGCAGCGCTTTGAGCTTACATATGTGGACGGTCATCCGGAACTGCCGGGAAATATTCATGTTTTAGTGGTAATGGAAAGGGATCCGCTTTTAATTGTGCATGGAGCCCAAGTTTTAACTAAGGTACGGAAAAACAATATCTTGGGATTAAGAATGGAAAGGATAGATGGTTCCGGCCAAAACGAAGGTGGCTTGGGTGGTATGCTTAAATCTTTATTTACCCGTAAAAGGGAAGTCATTATTTTAACTGTGCAACGCGGGAAAAAAACACTGGAGCTTCGTTTTACCGGTAAAAAACTAAAAGAAAAGCTGCTAAAAATGAAAAAATTTGCCGGGGTTTAAATATGCCGGGCAAAGAGTTGAGCCCGGAGGCGAGCTTCCCTGTCACAGTTTGCTACCCTTGAAACAGGGGGTGTAGATGTGTCTGCGCAAAAGCCAGGCTATAATGAGTTGGTTACCGTTTTTCGCCCTGCCAATAATCAGGAATTAATCTTAGCTAAATCTTTACTGCAAAGCGCCGGGATTAACTTTTTTGTCAAGGGCGAGAGTTTGCAGCAACTTTATCCAGGGGTGCTCTTTGGTTTTGGTATTCATACTGTGGAAATGCAGGTAGCAAAAGAAGATGCGGCTACAGCTACGGAATTATTGCAGGAATTAAATACAAGAGAGTGACTTTACTTACATGGAGTTGCCGTAAAGCAAAAATACCTATTTGCCACATCCATAAGTTTGACAACAGAGAAAATCTGTGTTAAAATAAATAATGCTGTCGCGGGGTGGAGCAGTTCGGTAGCTCGTCGGGCTCATAACCCGGAGGTCGCAGGTTCAAATCCTGCCCCCGCAACCAATGCCTGTAACGCATTCTTTGTAGAATGCGTTTTTTTATTTTTCTTGTTCACTTATGCTGGGCAGGAACTGGAAACGCTTTAATTGTAAATATCATACACTATTGACAATGGCTGCATGATATGGTACGCTTTATTCAGACGGGTGCCTCACATCTGTGAAGTGCCCGTGTATTTTTATAAAAAACCATTTAATGGATAAGATGGAGGCAGTAAAATGTCTGAAGTTGCATCGTCGGGGGCTTTGTTTGAAAATCTTGTCAAACAGCTGGTGGAGTTGGAGGAAGGTAGAAGCAAAATCTTGCAGCAGTATTTTCCTGCCGGGCAAACATCGGAGCGTCATGAATTTGAAACGCTGATAGAAAACTATATTAAAGAAGTTGAACAATTCATTAATGAAAATAAAGATAACCGGGCAGATTGCAACGAAGTACCCTTTGTGACCATTGGCAGTGAAGTCGAAATTGAAGATCTAGAGGAGCATGAAAGCTTCAAATATAGAATAATCAGTCCGGATCAGGGAAAATTTAGTGCTGAAGATATTTCTTGCTTGTCCCCGGTTGGTAAGTCGTTATTGTTGAAAAAAGTCGGAGATATCATTGAAGTAAAGGCTCCCGGTGGCGTTTTTAGTTATCGGATTAAATCCGTAAAAATGTGTGATGAAGTAATGAATTAATTCTTGATAAAAACGCTGCCAGATTGTTATAATATGAGAGGATATATGCAACAAGCCGGTTTCTAACCGGCTTATTTATATTCAATCATGCTTTATGTTTGTTTTCATAGCCATGGAAACTAATATTTACGCAGAGAAAAAGAATAAGCACAAGAAGGTTGGAAAGTTTGAAAATCTTACAGGTAGAAGAATTTATTGAGAACAGGGTCCGGTATCAACCGATTGATGTACGTTCTCCCGGCGAGTACCGGCAGGCGCATATTCCCGGTGCCGTTAATGTGCCTTTATTTACAGATGAAGAAAGGGCCGTGATTGGTAACACCTATAAAAAAGAAGGGATAGAGCAGGCAAAACTTTTGGGGCTCAAGCTGGTGGCTCCGCATTTACCGGAAATGGTGGATAAAATCCTGGCTGCAGCCGGGGAAAAAAAGATTCTGATTTATTGCTGGCGCGGGGGAATGCGCAGTTTTTCTATGTGTGCTTTGATGAATGCTTTAAAATATCCTGTTTACCAGTTAAGCGGCGGTTATAAAGCTTTTCGGCGTTTTATTTTTCGCTTCCACCAGGAAAAGCAAATCTCTGTACCTGTATTTGTGCTCAACGGGCTGACAGGTGTGGGTAAAACCAGGATTTTACGGCACTTGCAAGCCGGCGGTGCTTATGTTCTAGATCTGGAGGGAATGGCCAACAACCGGGGTTCCGTCTTTGGTTCGGTAGGGCTGGGGGCTACCCGCAGTCAAAAAGACTTTGACGCCTTGCTTGCTTATGCTTTGCTGGATTATGAACATGCTCCATACCTGCTTGTAGAAGGGGAAGGAAGACGCATTGGGCAGGTAAGATTGCCGGATTATCTGTATACAGCCATGCTCAAGGGTACGCATATTCTCCTGAAAGCAGATTTAGCCGTCCGCGTGGAACGCATTGTCAATGAATACCATGGCAGCAAAGAAACTAAAGATGAACTGATTGCTTCTCTAAGCATGTTACAAAGAAAATTAGGTAAAGCAAAAGTACTAGAACTAATCGGAAAAATCAGGCAGGGTTGTTACCATGAAGTAGTATGGCTGCTTTGCCGCGATTATTATGATCAACATTACGATGATTCCAAAGGAAAGCAGGAAGAATATCTTGCTGTGATTAATGCTAACAATTTGCAGAAAGCCGCAGAGGAAATTATGCGGGCAATAGAAAATTTTATGGCTATTAAAAGCTAATTCTTAGTTGTGGAGGCCCAAAATGCATGTAGTACTTGTAGAACCTGAAATCCCCCCTAACACCGGTAATATTTCCCGTACCTGTGCAGTTACAGGGACTATTTTACATCTTGTTGAGCCTTTAGGTTTTTCCCTGGATGAGCGCCATTTAAAACGTGCCGGGTTGGATTACTGGCGACATTTGCAACTTCATACCTATCCTGATCTGCAAAGTTTTCTTTCCGTTTTGGAAGGGAAATCTATTTGGTTATTTACGACAAAGGGCAAGAGGAAATATACAGATGTAAAGTATCAGCCGGATGATTATTTGCTTTTTGGCAAAGAAACTGCCGGTTTGCCTGACTGGCTTTTGGACAAATATCCGGAAAGGTGCCTGCGCATTCCCATGGGCAAAAATATTCGCTCCCTCAATCTTTCCAATTCAGTGGCCATTGTGCTGTATGAAGCCTTGCGCCAACTTGGTTTCCCCCACTTGGTTTAAGTTTAGAAAAAGTAAGGTGTAGGCGGCTTGACTTTTTATAAAACCAGCTGTAAGCTAGTGCTAGTAACCCCTTCTAGGGGGGTGGGGTGATAAAGATGGAAAACCCAAAAAAGAAAGATGCGTTTATGCGTTTAAGGACAGCCGGCGGTCATTTGAAAGCTATTGAGCGCATGCTGGAAGAAGATCAGTATTGCGCGGATATACTGCTGCAGTTGCATGCTGTGATTGCATCGCTGAAAAAAATTAGTGATATTATTTTGGAAAACCATTTAGAAACTTGTATTCGTGAAGCAATACAGCGCGGTGAAGAGGATTTAATTGTCAGGGAGCTTAAAACTTTTATGAAATACAAAGCCTAAAAATTAAAAGGAGGCAAAAAAATGCCGGAAACCATTACCATGTCTATTGGCGGTATGTCCTGCGAGCACTGTAAAAAGAGGGTCGAAAAGGTGCTGCAAAATCTTAATGGTGTGGAAAATGTCAGCGTGGATTTAGAAGCAAAAACGGCACAAATTCACTTTGACCCGGCAATTGTAAGTGTGGAAAAATTAAAAGAAGTTGTAATTGACAGCGGTTATGAAGTTGAATAGTGCCAAAAAAAATAAAGCCTGTTCAGGCCTGTTCAGGCTTTATTTTTTTTGGCAATAAGAGCTGAAACCTTTTTCTTTAAGCGTTGATACCCGTGGGCCAGAGCGGGGGGAGGTTTACGGGCGGCGGAGAGATGCTCATCATTACCATGTAGATAGTAATAAATTAACACTTTTAGTGTGGCTGTTACCGGGATGGCAAGTAGTACACCTAAAAGTCCGAAAAGCTGGCCGCCTACCAGCAAGCTGACAATAACGGAAATAGGCATTAAATCCACGGCTTTACCCAACAAAAGAGGGGTAAGAATAAAGGCATCAATGGCCTGTACGACAATATAAATACTTATTACCAGCAGCGGATGTGGTGCGTTGGGGGTAAGAGCAAGTAAGACTGCAGGAATGCCGGCAAGCCAAGGCCCCACGTAAACAATAATATTAAGGACACCGGCTAAAATACCCAGCATCAAAGAAAAAGGCATGTTAATTGAACGTAACGCCACACCGGTTAGAATACCCACAACCAAACAGAGCAAGATATTCCCGCGCAGGTATGCACCTACTTTACTGTCAACGGTGGAAAGCACCACAATAGCTTCTTTGCGCCAGCTTTTTGGGAAAATACTAATAATCCCTTTTTTAATTGCTTTCAGATCCCGCAGTAAATAAAAGACGAGAAATAAAACAAGAACGGCATCAACTACATGGGAAACAATACTACGGGTAATGCGTGTTATTTGCAGGGTGGCAGTTTGCAAATTGGATGGCAGGTTGTTAACCAAATCATTGGCAAAGTTTTGTAAAGCCTGGTTGATACTGTCTATTTCCAGGAAGGTATTTAGCTCTGCAACGAATTCCGGGAGCAAATAGCGGTAATCTGTGGCAAGAAAACGTGCCAGTTCTCCCAGTTCCATAATAAATTCAGGAATCAGGAAGTAAAAGAACAGAAGAAAGCTAATGAGTAGCAGTAAAAAGACAAAGATAACTGCCAGTGTATTTGGTATACCTCTTTTAGTGAGAAAATCCGCGATCGGTGACAAACAATAAACAATTAAGGTGGCAATTACCAGCAAACTTATTACCCAGG
>JAAYSO010000112.1 GCA_012523945.1 Bacillota bacterium | reverse complement strand
GGGAGGAAGAAACGATGCTGAAAAGGCTTACTTTAATCCTGCTTTTGCCCTTAATCTTTATGGTTTTTGTTGCATGCAGCAATGCTCCGAAAACAAGCAGTGAACAAAAATTCCGGCTTACTACCCTTAAGCTGGCGGGGGGAATGGATTGGGGGGCCCCCAATCCCTACCTGCACGACCCTAGAGGTCCCGGGGTAGCAAAAATGAAACTGATTTTTGATTCACTGCTGGAAGCGGATGAAAACGGCATTATAAGCTGGCTGGCTCAAGACTGGTTCAGAGAAGGAAATGTCTATACTTTTATCCTGCATGAACAGGCCAGATTTCATGACGGCCATCCCTTAACGGCTGCGGATGTGGCTTTTACACTTGATTACTACCAACAGTACCCGCCTGTAACCAATTATTTAACTATTGACGGCAAAAGTATTGTAGAAAAATATGAAGTTCTTGATGAACGGACCATAAGTATTACTGTGCATAAACCTATGGCCACTACTCTGACGGCTTTGGGCAGCTTTGTGATCTTGCCCAAGCATATCTGGGAAAAGGTAGAGGATCCTTATACTTATAGCGCTCCCGAAGCTTTTATCGGTTCGGGTCCTTACAAATTCGGCGACTATGAAGCAGCAACCGGCAGCTATGAATTTTTAGGCCATGAACAATATTATGGTGCCAAAGCAGTAGCGGAAAGACTGCTTTTTGTCCCGGTCAGCGATCCGCTTTTAGCCTTTGAAAACGGCGATATTGATCTTACTGAAGTACCCATAGATACCATGGAAAAGTATAAAAATGCCCCCGGCATCGGCATGATCGGCAAAGATAATGATATGGGATACAAACTGTTAATAAATATGGAAACTCTCAACTTATTTAAAGACGTAAAGTACAGAGCCGCCGTTTATCATGCCCTCAACAGGCAGGAAATAGTGGATAAAGTTTTCCGCGGCAGCGGAGCTGTGGGCAGTGCCGGTTATGTACCGCCTACCAATTATTTTTACAACGAAAATGTGCAAAAGTATGATTACAATCCGGAAGCCGCCGGAGCCTTATTAAGGGAGTATGAACTTTCCCTGCAGCTGCTGGCAGCCAACACCAGCGATGATGTCAAAATTGCCGAACTAATTAAAAACGACTTGGCAGCTGTGGGGGTAAATGTAGAAGTAATTGCCGTGGATTCGAAAATACGTGATGAAAAAGTTTTTGACGGGGAATATGAACTTGCATTAGTAGGCAATGGGGGCTGGGGCAGGACTCCGGATTACTTGCGCACATTGTATTCGTCTAAATCAAAATTTACCGGAACAAATCCTCATTACATGGGCCCGCTGGGTTACGACAATGAACGTATAACAGAACTGGCTGAAGCGCAACTTTTTGAAATGGACTTCGACAAACGTAAGGAACTCCTGCAAGAATTGCAGGCGGAAATTAGCAAAGAAATACCCATTGTTGTCGTTGCTACCAAAACAACCTATGTCATGTTTAGAAAAGATTATTATGATGGATGGGTAAAAACGTATGATTACCAGCAATTGGAACAAAACCGCCTCTCATATGTGGAAAAACAGTAAAAGGCGCACAAAAAGATATGTGGTTTTTCTCTGCACCTTTTTGACCATATATCTCTTTAACTTCTTCCTGCCCCGCCTGATGCCGGGCGATCCTTTCTCCCATAATGCCGCCTACTCCGGGCAAGATATGCAGGGACTGTCAGCGGAAGACCTGGAACGACTAAGAGCCTATTATGGTTTGGACAAACCTCTTTTGGTACAGTTGCTAAACACGATCAAAGCTAATTTAAAACTGGATCTCGGGCAAAGCATTCTCTATAAAAAAAGTGTGGCCGAAGTCATTAAAGCCAGGCTGCCCTGGACACTTTATATAATGCTGTCCACGCTTATCTTCAGTTTACTCTTGGGGCTAATTCTTGCTTTATCTGCTCTTGAAAATGGAAAAAGAGACAGTTTAATTTACAAGAGCATGTCTCTGCTGGCAGAAATTCCGTCCTTTCTTCTCGGCATTATCCTGCTTTTTTTCGTGGCCGCCAAGGTCGACTGGTTGCCGCTGGCGGGAAATTTGACCCCCTTTTACAGGCACGGTAGCGTTGTGGAGTATGTGTTGGATGTCTTGCGGCATAGTTTACTGCCCATTTGTGCTCTCACTTTAAATTTGACACCACAATTTTATTTTACGGCCCGCACCAGCCTGCTCAATATCAGGACAAAGGATTATGTGCTTAATGCACAGGCTAAGGGCTTGAACCAAAAGATTATTCGCTACAAATATATCATGCTAAATGCCCTTCCTCCCATTGTGGCCCGTTTTTTCCTCAGCGTAGGCACTTGCATCGGCGGTACCATGCTGATAGAAAATGTGTTTAACTACCCTGGTTTAGGTATGGTTTTACGTGATGCTGTCATGTACCGGGACTATATTTTAATTCAGGGCGTTTTTTTGCTTTCAGCCACAGTTGTTTTATGTGCTTCTTTATTTAGTGATATCATCAATAATTATTTGCAAAAGGATTAGCCATGAATAAGAAGTTATTTACCTACCTTGCCATCCTGCTGGTTATGTTCATAATTTCTGCCTACGGCAGCCTTTTCTATCCCCATAGTGCCGTGCGTCCCAACGGCCCTTCCCTGGAGCCCCCCTCCCGGGATCATATCCTGGGTACTGATGATTTGGGCACAGATATTTTTGCTCAAATCTCCAAGGGTTTTTTTACCAGTCTTTTTGTAGGAGTGGCCACGGCATTTTTAGCAATGTTTTTAGGCGGCAGCCTTGGCTTAATGGGAGGATATCTGGGGGGAAAAACCGATCTGTTCATAAGTTTTTTGATTAATCTATTTTTATCTTTGCCCCAGTTGCCGGTCATTATTGTTGCAGGTGCCTTCTTGGGTCAAAGCATAATTAATGTCATTTTTATTATTGCCCTTTTTTCCTGGGCCGGTATTGCTAAAGTTGTACGGGCCAAAACCAGACAGATCAGAGAAAATACTTACCTGCAACTGGCTAGAAGTTATGGAGCGGGCTTCTTTTACCTTTTTAAAAAGCATTTGTTTGCAGATATCTTTCCGCTCTTGCTCATCAACTCTCTGGCTGTAGTGGGCAAAGCAATTCTGCAGGAGGCTTCCCTGGCTTTTTTAGGGTTATCCGACCCCTTGGCCAGGTCATGGGGACTCATTATCAATAAAGCCATGAATTTCAGTGCCATTTATTACACTAATTACTGGTTGTGGTGGCTGCTACCTCCTGTTTTCTCTTTGGTTGTAACTTTATACTGTTTGCGCCTGCTGACCCGGGAGATAGAAAATATTGTCTATAGGAGCGAATTATAATGGCCGCACCCATTGCCTTGGAAATTAATAGTCTGACCGTAAACTATAACGGCGGTTTTACACTGCATCCGCTGACAACAACAGTGCAGGAAGGTGAAATTGTTGCCGTGGTGGGTGAATCCGGCAGCGGCAAAACCACCCTAGCCAAAGCACTACTTAACTTACTTAACCGCCAGGCCACAGTTTCCGGGAATGTTAAAATCTTCGGTGAAGATATTTTCACACTACCTCCAAAAGAGCTTGAGCAAAAACGTTCCGTAGAATTTGCTATTTGTTTTCAAAATTCCTTTGATCTGCTTAACCCGATGCTGACAATACGTGAACAAATAAGTGAAGTTTTGCGCAAAACTTATCCCGCAGCACAAATTAACACAAAACTAATGCAGCTTCTAGAGCAGGTTGATCTGGAAGCGGCAGTATTAAATAAATACCCGCGCCAGTTATCCGGTGGTATGCTGCAAAAAGTTAATATTGCTTGTGCCGTGGCGCTAAAACCAAAATTTATTATCTTAGATGAACCTACCAGTTCATTGGATTACAAATCTGTGGAAAAAATTTTGGCGTTAATCAAGCGCCTCAACCGGAAGGATCGGATCTCTTTTTTAATTGTTACCCATGATTTAAGCCTGGCGAAAATTTTAAGTGAAAGAATTTATATCCTGTATGGCGGGAAGCTGGTGGAAACAGGCGCAACTGCTGAAGTCTTGGCGAAACCGGGCCACCCATACACAATGGGCTTAATCAGTTCCAGTATGGAAATAAACCCTTTTCGCGATATTTGGGGTATCCGCCGGCCGGAAACAGAAACGGAAAGTAAAGGTTGTCCCTTTTATGGCAGATGTACGCAAAGTATACCCCTATGCACCACCTCAATGCCGGAATTGGAACCATATCGCCAGGATAGCCGGCGCTTTCTTGCCTGCCATCGCGGAGGCATCATCACAGTACTGGCGGGGAAAAATATTACCAAAACTTTCGGTCAGGAAACAGTTTTACAAAAATTAAATCTGGAAATAAGGGCGGCTGAAGTAGTTGCCCTGGTGGGCAGATCGGGTGTAGGCAAAACTACCCTGGCACAGATCCTGGCCGGTTACCTCCCCTGTGATACAGGCGAGCTTTTTTTCACAGGTAAAACAGCCGATTTTACTAAACTGCATCGCACAAAAGGGGGGATCCAGCTGGTATTTCAGGATCCCCATACTGCCATTAATCCAAGCTTCACAGTTGCCGAAGCAGTATTGGAGCCGCTGCAAATAATATTTAAGAAAGCAGACCATGAGGCATTGCAAAAAAACCTAAAAGAGGTCGGCCTGCCTACCACTTCTGCCTTTTTGGAAAAACCGATCCGGCAGCTTTCCGGAGGACAAAAACAGCGCTTGGCTCTGGCCAGGGCATTGATTATGGAACCTAAACTTCTTATCGCTGACGAACCTACATCAATGCTGGATGCATCCAGCAAAGCAAATTTGCTGCGCTTGCTTAAAAGTTTACAAAACAGCCGTGGATTTTCCATGCTGTTTGTTACCCATGATCTGGTCGCCGCCGCCAAAATTTCCAACCGCATTTATCTTTTAGAAAACAAAACTCAATTAAAAGAAATTACGGATCCGGCTGAAATAGCCCCGTTTTTTCATTAATAAAACCAATGGAGGTGTTAGAGATGAGCGAAATGGTTCGCTTCGGTATCTCCATGCAAAAAGAGCTTTTAGAAATGTTTGACACGCAAATTGTGGCACGCGGTTATGCAAACCGCTCCGAAGCAGTGCGCGATTTAATCCGCAACCGCCTGGTAGAACAGGAATGGCAAGACGGCTCAGGTGAAGTTGCCGGCACCATCACACTTGTTTATGACCATCATACGCGCGGTCTAAACTCTTTATTAACAGATCTGCAGCATGATTATTACGATATTATCATTACTTCCACCCATGTTCATTTAGATCATGACAACTGTCTGGAAGTGCTGATCATCAAAGGCAAAGCCGACCTTGTGCAGGCAGCCGCCGCTAAATTGACAGGGCTGAAAGGTGTTAAGTTTGGCAAGCTTTCCCTTGCTTCAACAGGGAAAAAATTAAGGTAGGCTCCGTTTAAAACTATGTTCAGCCTACCTTAAACTCTTTTTAACATTTCTATACACTTGGCAATATCTACACCCGGCCCCAGCACGCCTTTAAATAAATCTCCTGTTTTTTGTAAACGCCGGTGAATCGTTTTAATGGTAAAATCACGCGGGTCTAACCCGGGTTTAATTTCTTCCCACCTGAGCGGCGTGGAAACAGTGGCACCCTCCCGGGGACGAAGGCTGTAGACAGAAGCTAAAGTTTGTCCGGAACGATTCTGCAGGAAGTCCAAGTAGACTTTCTGTTTTCTTTTTTTTGGGCTGCGTTCAAGACTGGTAAACCCGGGCACCTCATGATGAACCAAGGTTGCTATGAGCCGGGCAAATTCCCGTGCAATTTCAAACTCATATTTTGCCCCCAGAGGAATATAAATGTGCAACCCGGTGGCACCTGATGTTTTAGGAAAACCGGGAATTTGCGCCTTTGTTAAAACGGCATGGACTGCTTGTGCCGTCTCTATTACTTTAGCAAAATCGATCTCTAGCGGATCCAAATCAATCACCAAATAATCCGGGAATTCCGGTCTTTGTACACGGGAGAGCCAGGGATTTATTTCAATACAGCCCAAATTAGCCATATAAACCAATGTCTCCTCATTCTGGCAGAGAAGATAATGTTTTTCTTTTTCCTCTGCTGCAATCCTGTAAGTCTCAACCCAGTCCGGAGCAAAGGAGCTGACATCTTTTTGGTAGAATCCTTTTTTAGTAATCCCGTTGGGCGTACGATACAGGGACTGGGGGCGATCTTTGAGATAAGGCAGGATATATGGTGCCATCCGGTAGTAAAAATTAATGACATCCCCCTTGGTGTACCCTTCATCGGGCCAGTAAATTTTATCAAGATTGGTCAGGCGCAATACCTGACCGTTAATAGTGATTTCCTGATCTTTGCCTTTTTCAAGCCGGACCGGTTCTGCCTCCCACGCTGCCGGTGCCGCTTTTTTTTCACCGTTTGCATTGCTGTTACGCAACAGTTCCGGTTGGATCTCCTCTGCATTCTCGTTTTTACATAAATGCAAAAAAACAGCATGGCGCAATAAACCTTCACCTGTCCATTCACTATATTTGACCTTGCAAACATATACCGGTTTAACCCAAGTGATGCTTCCCTTAATTTTGGGCGGCTTGGCAAAAGGAGCTTGTTTGCACCTTATTGGCTTAAGCAGGGAAAAGATGTTCTGCAGATCGGAGGCAGAAAAACCGGTACCGCACCTGCCTATATGAATCAAATTACCTGCTTGGTATACGCCTAAAATAAGTGAACCAAAATAAAGCCTGCTGCCTCTCGGCTCGGTAAAACCGCAAATAACCGCCTTTTGTTCCCGGAAAACTTTAATTTTTTGCCAATCATTACTGCGCTTACCTTCCCGGTAGGTGCTTTCTTTTCTTTTGGCAATAATACCTTCTAAATTGTTTTCAACTGCCAGTTGATAAAACTTTACTCCTGCTGCTTCAATGTCATCAACATACTTCAAGTAAGAGTGCTGGGGTAAAAATTTTTTTAACTTTGCTTTCCGTGTTTTTAAAGGCAAACTGCGTAAATCTTGCCCCTCCAGATATAAAAGATCAAAAACAAAATAGCAAAGTTTTCCACCTGCACCTTTAGTGTAGTTCTGTAACAGCTGAAAGTTTGATCGTCCCTTCTCATCTAAAACCACAATTTCGCCGTCATAAACGGCATTTACACTGCCGGCAAGTGCCTGAACAAGGGACGGGAAAAGTTCATTAAATGACTTTTGATTGCGGGAATATAGGTCGACTTTGCCGTTCTGTACCGCAGCTATTGCCCGATAACCATCCAGCTTAATCTCAAAAATCCAGTCCCGGTGATTAAATGGTTCCTTCACAGGCACCGCCAACATCGGTTTTATTCTTGCAGGAAAAGGCTGCTCAAATTGTTCTAAACTAAAATCATTTCTGGCATACCGGTCGCGCTTTTTGATTAAAAGCCAGCTGTTATCCCGGTCTGACTTGATTTTAACCAGGGCAAATTCACCCATTAGTTTTTTTCCTTTTAAGACAAACTTCAAGTTACCTGCCGCCAATCCTTCCCGCATGTGCCGGGCGGATTCCTCCGGGTCCTGGCTGTCAAGTGCGTAATACATTCCTTCATCCCAAATAATCACGGCACCTGCACCGTAATTTCCCTCCGGAATAATCACCTCAAAGTCAAGATAATCATAAGGGTGATCCTCCACCATCATAGCCAGCCTTTTTTCAGCCGGATTGAGGCTGGGTCCTTTTGGTACAGCCCAGCTTAATAAAACTCCGTCCAGCTCCAGGCGAAAATCATAATGCAGGCGGGAAGCATAATGTTTTTGCACCACAAAGCGCAAGCCTTCCGTGGATCCTTTGTTGTTGTCTCCGGAAGGCTCTGGGGTTTGCGTAAAATCTCTTTTTTGTTGATATTTTTTCATCCGCCACACACTTCTTTGCATTTACTTTCATACAAGTTTTTCCCCATTACGGCAAAACTTATTCCCTGCACCAAAGGGCTAAGCTATTTGACTTCACTTATTTTTGTCCATTCCCTTTCTGCTTCAAGGGCCCGATTGGCAATGATTTTGCTTTGGTATCTATACCCGGCAATAAAAATGAACAAAGCCAAAAAGACAGGGATTATACCTAAAAGGAACATGGTGGAGTAGCTCTTGGTGTAAGTATAGGCAATTGCTCCCACGGTGGGGCCGAGGAAAAAGCCCAAGTCTATGCCAAAATAATTAGTATTGCTGGCAACTCCTCTTCTTACCGGGCTAACTGACTGAATGCCCATGACCTGAATAGCGGGCTGGGCTGACCCGAAACCTAAAGCAGCTAAAACTGCTCCCAATAAAACTGTTGTCAGGGAATTGCCTAAACCGACCACGACATAAGAAAGGGCGAAAATCAGAGTGCCGGGGATTAAAACTTTGGCAATCCCATATCTGTCGATTAACCTGCCGCTAAGAGGACGTGTGGCCAGCAAAACAAAAGCATAAACAGTAAAGAAAAGACCTATATTTTTAATCCCGTAAGCCAGCGCATACGGTTCCATATAGATGGTGTAAAGAATTTGCGCCATGGAGAAAAAGGTTAACACCACCGCCGGCAGCAAAGCTTCCGGGGCAACAATATTTTTATACCAAGCCCCCAGTTTAGCCAGTTCTTCCTTGGACCTATGCTGATAAGGCATCAAAGCGCAAGGAATTAGAGAGATAGCCATGCTGGCTGCAGCCACCAGAAAAACAACAGTATACCCGGCCCCCATGCTACCAAAGGTAACCTCACCCCAGGAACGCAGCGCCAGCCCGATACTGGGTGCAATAGCTGTTGCTATGGCCCCGCCGGCACCAAACAAGCCAAGACCCGAAGCCAGTTTTTGGGGCGGCAGGCTGTCGGAAGCCAAAGTGTAGTTCAAAGAACCGATAAAGGCAAACTGCAATCCGTGGAGAAACCGCGAAACAATAAAAAGCGGTATACCACCGGCTAAAGCATAGCCCACATTAACAATCACACCTAAAGCATAGGCAAAAATCATGATCTTCTTTTTATGAAACATGGTTATTGTAGGCCCGGAAATAGGCCTGGCGGCAAAAGAAACTCCAAAGTAAAGACCGGAAATAATACCGATCATTACTTCACTGGCTCCTAAATAATCCGCATAAGTTGCAATTAACGGGTTTACAATAAACTGGGAAATGCAAAGTAAAAAGTTGGCAATAAAAGCGCAGGTAAAAGCTCTGTTCCAAATTTTGTGGTTATTTTGATTCATCACAATCCTCTTTCCAGAAATTATTGATCATAATATTTAATGCAATAAAAATGCCGGCCGGCAATGCCTAACCTGCATGAAAGATACAACGGAAAGTAAAACACTTGCCGGTAATAAGCCGGAAATTGGCAAATGATAAAAGAGTAAGGAAAGCACCTCTTTGGAGTATCCCCTCAGAAGTGCTTTTTGACTTACAGTTTAAAGCTCCCTTTGGTGTTAAATTAGGCGGTAAAATGTTTGTATTTTTCTTTTTTCACGCCACATACAGGGCAGGCTTCAGGAAGGTTTTCTTTTACGGTGTGTCCGCAAACAGGGCACACATAGATAGGTCCAATTTCTAAATCTTTTCCCTGTTTGGCTGCTGCCTGAGCTTCCTTGAAGAGTTCAGCATGGATTTTTTCCGCTTCCAAAGCATAATGGAATGCTCTTTCTGCCGCTTTTTCCTTTTGCAAGCGGGCAGTTTCTAAATAGACCGGATACATCTGTTCAATTTCGTGGAGTTCACCGTCAATGGCTCCTTGCAAATTCTCCACAGTCTTGCCTGAACCAAAGACTGCTCCGGCCGTCACACTGAAATCGCCGACCTGATCTTTGAGGGCACGAAAATGGTTATCGGCATGTGCTAATTCTGCATAAGCAATGGCTCGAAAGAGCCTGGCAATATTCGGCATCTTTTCTTTTTCGGCCACATCTGCCCAAATTAAATAGCGCATATGCGCCATACTTTCACCGCCATAAGCAGAACGCAAAAAATCAGCCGTCATTGCATTTTTCACAGACATCCTATCACCCTTTCCCGATCACTAGATAGTGATAATGATCTTATTTTACGGTTCTTCTATACCCTGTAGCCGTAAATCTTGCCACCTGTTCCCGGTTCTCATCAAAAATATCTACCTGGTAGTGGCAAAGTTTTCTTCCGGCGGCAATTTCTCTGGCCTCCGCCGTTAGTAGTTTGCCTTGTGGTGACTTAAAATATGAGATATGTGCATCAATACTGAGCGTGGCAACACCGTCGGCCGTAGCGGCGGCGGCAAAAGCAAAATCTGCTAAAGTAAAGAGAGCTCCACCTTGTACAACATTTACTCCATTGAGATGGCAGTCTTTTATTTCCATCCGGGCCAGAGCGTACCCGCTCTGTGCACGCACCAATTCAATGCCGATATATTTTGCAAAGCGGTCATTGGCAATTAAACTGTCATTTTCGTTCTTCATGCAAGCCCCCTGTGTCTGTTTAATACCCGTTATTTTATTCTACCACAAAAAGCATTTTTATGAAAGTTTTGCGGCCAGAAGCTCAAAGCGATATGTTGTAATGTAATTCTCCCCATACGGGTAGAGCGCCTTTGCTTCTGCAGAGAGCCGGCTTAAAATCCTGAAGATTTCCTGACGCGTACTCTGCTCTACCTCCATCCTCTCAAACCAATCCG
>JAAYSO010000017.1 GCA_012523945.1 Bacillota bacterium | reverse complement strand
TGGTGCGAGAGGGGGGATTTGAACCCCCACAGGCGTAATGCCCACTAGATCCTGAATCTAGCGTGTCTGCCGTTCCACCACTCTCGCAAAGTTAGATGGTGAGCCATCCGCGACTCGAACGCGGGACTCCCTGATTAAAAGTCAGGTGCTCTACCGACTGAGCTAATGGCTCACATAAGAGACAGGTGGAGAAGTGTCCACCTGTTAATTTTCATGGCTGGGGCGGCAGGACTCGAACCTACGCATGCGGGAGTCAAAGTCCCGTGCCTTACCGACTTGGCTACGCCCCAGTATTTATATGGTGGAGAGGACTGGATTCGAACCAGTGAAGTCGAATGACAGCAGATTTACAGTCTGCCCCCTTTGGCCAACTTGGGTACCTCTCCACAGAGTTGTCAGAGATGGAGCCGACGATGGGACTCGAACCCGCAACCTGCTGATTACAAGTCAGCTGCTCTACCAATTGAGCTACGTCGGCAACTTTGTTAGCGACAATTCATAGTCTAACATATTTTTTTTTTAAAGTCAACCTCTACATTTCATTTTTTTCGCATGTATGTTTTTCCTCCTAACTGTACAAAGATACAGACAGGAGATCGGTTAAAGGAGGAATTGTATTAGATGAAAGAAAACGATTTTGTCCAGATCTTCCATGACTTGGATTGTGTGGAGCAGGAATTACGCACTGTGGGAGATAATCAGGAAAAAAGACAAAAATGCTATGAAAGACTTTTGGAGCTGCGCCGGCGTATGGATCGCTACGTGGAATACTGGTTACAATTTGAAGAACGCATTAATGAAATGCAGGATAAATACGATTTTTCTCTGCCCGATGAACTGCCGGAATCTTTTTTGCAAGCTTTCGACACTGTTTTTACCGAACCTGAAGTTCATCAGCTGCAGACGGAAGCTGCGAAAAGGGAAATTAAACCGGTATTTTTAAAGGAAGATAATGAAACTTGTATTCGTTCCTTCCGGCGGGGATTAGGTTTTATGGAGCTGGCAATGCTGGATGAGGCTATCCGGGAATTTCAACAGGTGATCCGGCAGGAACCTGATTTACTGTTGGCCCATTTATGCCTGGGGGTAGCTTATGCAGAACGCGGCTTGGCGGATGAGGCTATGCGTGAGCTGCGTTTAGTGCAAGCTTTAACTGATGATCCGCAGACAGTGGCCATTGTTCATAATACCCTGGGTAACATTTATGCGGATCAAGAAGAATACGAGTTGGCCTTCAAAGAGTTTTCCCAGGTTTTGGCGCTGGATCCCGAATTTGCAGTTGCTCTCTTTAATTTAGGTGCAGTTTGTTATAATCTTAAATTATATGAACAAAGTGTGGAAGCTTTTGAGCAAGTGAAAGAAAAATTCCCCCGCGACTGGGAGATTTATTTTTACCTGGGCAAAAGTTATCGTAAACTAAAGAATAACCAGGATGCTTTGGTGAATTTTTTAAAGGCAGCCTACTTGGCTCCCCAAGAACCTTTTGTGGCCTTTGAGCTGGGACTGTTATATGAAGATTTAGGTGAAACAAGGCGTGCTTTAGAGTGTTATTATCGTGCCCGCAAACTTTACCAGGAGCAGGAGGAAAAGGAACAACTCTAGGAGAGAAAACTAAAGGCGGCAGGAAAAAGCATCCTGACGAAGAAATTATGTTTCGTAAATGGATTAAGGAGGAAATACTGCGTGAGTACAATTCGGGACCTGTCCTTGGCACCGGCGGGCAAACTGAAAATTAATTGGGTCCGTGAGCATATGCCGGTTTTAAATGCTTTGGCAGAGGAATTCAGGACAACTAAACCTTTTGCCGGTTTAAGGATTGCTATTTGCTTACACTTAGAAGCAAAAACGGCTTATATGGCTAAAGTGCTACAGGAAAGCGGGGCAGAAGTAACCATTACAGGCAGCAATCCGCTTTCCACTCAGGATGATGTGGCTGCAGCTCTGGTAGAAGACGGAATTACCGTCCATGCCTGGTATGGCGCCACGAATGAGGAATATGAGGATCATCTCCATAAGACATTACAGTCTGAACCGCATTTAATAATTGATGATGGTGGTGATCTGGTGACACTTTTACATACGGATTACCCTCACCTCATCAGCCAGGTACGTGGCGGTGCGGAAGAAACTACTACAGGTTTAATCCGCTTGCGTGCCATGGCTGCCGAGGGTGCTTTAAAAATTCCCATGATGGCAGTGAATGATGCTTACTGCAAGTATTTATTTGATAACCGTTACGGAACCGGCCAGTCTGTCTGGGACGGGATTATGCGCGCTACAAATTTGGTTGTTGCCGGTAAAACAGTAGTTGTGGCGGGATACGGTTGGTGCGGTAAAGGAGTGGCCCTGCGCGCACGCGGCCTGGGAGCAAGAGTGATTGTTTGTGAAGTTGATCCAATTAGAGCAGTTGAAGCGGTGATGGATGGCAATGCCGTGATGCCGCTTTTGGATGCCGCCGCGCTTGGCGACATTTTTGTGACTGTCACAGGCTGCCAGGGAGTTTTGGGGCGTGAACACTTTCTGCGAATGAAAGACGGAGCCATTCTTTGTAATGCAGGGCATTTTGATGTGGAAATTGATAAAAGGGCATTATTCGCCCTGGCAGAGACCAGGCGACCGGCAAGGGAAAATGTAGAGGCTTTTGAATTTAACGGCAAAAAGATTTACTTGCTGGCGGAAGGACGACTGGTTAATTTGGCTGCGGCCGACGGTCATCCGGCGGAAATTATGGATTTAAGTTTTGCTTTGCAGGTAGAAGCACTATATTATTTACATGAAAACTATGGTAAGCTTAAAAACAATGTCATTAGTCTCCCGCGTACAATCGATGAAAAAGTTGCACGCCGGAAGCTAAAAGCTTTAGGCATCGCCATTGATCAATTAACTTCCAGCCAGGAACTTTATTTGCGCAGCTGGAAGCCGGAGGGGGAAAGCAATGAAGATTGAGTTGGCAATTATCGGCGGCACAGGTGTTTATGATCCTGAAATGCTATCGGATTTGGAACAGCTTGAAGTTACCACCAGGTACGGCACGGCACTGCTGACAAAAGGAACATTTAAAGACAGTAATGTGGTTTTTATGGCCCGTCACGGTGCCGGCCACTCGGTGCCGCCCCACAAAATAAATTACCGTGCCAATATAGCGGCTTTAGTTAAACTGGGTGTGCCCAGGGTTATTGCCACGGCGGCCGTAGGGACTCTTAATGAAAAGATGCCACCCGGCGCCATGGTGCTTTTAGAGCAATTTTTGGATTTTACTAAAGCCCGTCAGGCTACTTTTTTTGACGGTGGGGAATCAGGGGTTGTACATACAGATTTTACCCGACCCTACTGCAGTCAGTTAAATAATTTACTGATGCAGGCGGCGGCAAAGGCCGGCCTGGAATTACAAGAAGGCGGCGTTTACGTCTGTACGGAAGGCCCGCGTTTTGAAACGAGTGCAGAAATAAAAATGTACAAACAGTTAGGCGGTGATTTAGTGGGCATGACCAACGTGCCGGAAGTTGTGCTGGCCCGGGAAGCAGGTTTATGTTACAGCACTGTCGCTTTGGCCACTAATTATGCCGCCGGGATTTCAGAATTTGAATTATCACATCAGGAAGTTGTGGATGTGATGGCAAGTAATGTGGATAAAGTCAGGCGTTTGCTGATGTCAGCCATTGAGTTGTTGGCTGCAGAAAGAACATGTAACTGCAAAGAATTAGGCAATGACATTCTACTCTAGGAGGCAAGTAATGTCGGCAATACGTGTACGGGAAGGGAAAATTGAGCTTTTAGACCAGCGTAAACTGCCCACGGAAATGACTTATGTGGATTGCCCGGACTGGCAGGCGGTGGCTGCTGCCATTAAAAACATGGTGGTGCGCGGTGCACCGGCCATTGGTGCGGCGGCGGCCTACGGCATGGCGCTGGCTGCCGGATCACTGCAGGGAAAAGAACGGGAAAGCTTACTTGCCGGTTTGGAAGAAGCAGCCCGGGGATTGAAAGCAACACGGCCTACTGCTGTCAATTTGGCATGGGCGGTGGAAAGAATGATGAATTTTGCCCGCAGCCAAAAAACGGAAAACCCGAGCCGGCTGGCTGAACTTTTATGGGCGGAAGCGGAAAAAATCGCTGCTGAAGATGTGGTAACCAACAAAAAAATCGGTCAACACGGGGCCAAGTTGATCCCGCAAAAAGCGCGTATTCTGACCCACTGCAATGCCGGGGCACTGGCAACCGTGGACTATGGTACAGCTTTAGGTGTAATCCGCAGCGCTGTAGAGCAAGGAAAAGAAGTTACTGTTTTTGTAGATGAAACGCGCCCCTATTTACAGGGATCCAGGCTGACAGCCTGGGAATTGCAGCAGGAAGGGATTCCGGCAACTTTAATTGCGGATAATATGGCCGGTTTTTTGATGCAAAAGGGAGAAATTGATTTGGTCATAGTGGGTGCGGACCGCATTGCCGCCAACGGGGATGTGGCAAATAAAATCGGGACTTACTCCCTGGCGGTGCTGGCGCAGGCACATAAAATTCCATTCTATGTGGCGGCTCCTTTATCTACATTTGATTTGAAGATCGACTCTGGCAGTCTTATTCCCATTGAAGAGCGCAGTGCACGGGAACTGACGCACTTTGCCGGTGTGCAAATTGCCCCCAGCGGTATTAAGTGTTATAATCCTGCCTTTGATGTGACGCCTGCTGCATTAATTACCGCCATCATTACGGAAACAGGAATTATCAAAAAGCCTACGGCAGAAACTATAAATAAGTTTTTCGCGGAGCAGGAAAATGTCGGAGATTAAGCGTGAACTGATCAAAACTGTACAACAGATGTGTGACGCCGGTCTGGTTTTGGGTACTTGGGGAAATATTTCCGCCCGTCAGGATGATTTTTTTTGGATCACGCCCAGCGGTATGGATTATCAGTTATTGACCTGTCAGGATTTAGTCAAAGTTGATTTGGCGAGCGGAAAAGATGAAGGACGCTGGAAGCCTTCTTCAGAGTGGCGCTTACATGCTGCCATCTATAAAAAAAGGCCGGACTGTAAGGCTATTGTCCATACCCACAGTGTTTATGCCACTGCCTTTGCCTCCGCCCGCGCCGCCGTACCGCCCATTGTGGAAGAAATGGCACAAGTGGTGGGTGGAAGTGTGGAAGTGGCGGAATATGCCCTGGCAGGAAGTTGGCAGTTGGCGGAAAATGCTGCCCGGGCACTAGGTAGTAAAACGGCAGTTTTACTGGCCAATCACGGCTTGGTGGGTGTGGGCAAAAATTTGTCTGAAGCGCTAAAAGTGTGTCAAATAGTGGAGAAGACAGCGCAAATTGCTCTTTTATCCCGTGTTTTAGGTCCGGTGTATACATTAAGTGCAGACGATATTCGTAAGCTGCGTGATTTTTATCTTACAGCTTACGGTCCCAAGAAGGACGGGGAGGAATAAGTTATGAAAACATTAATACGCGATGTCACAGTTATTACCGCCAACGAAAGGAATCAAGTACTTGAACATGCCGATGTGGTTATTGACGGGACGGAAATAACTTATGTGGGACCCACCACCACCTGGGACGAAAATTTTCAACAGACCATTAATGGTGTCGGGAAACTGCTGGCACCGGGATTTGTCAATGCCCACGGCCATGCAGCCATGACGCTTTTACGCTCCTATGCTGACGATGTGCCACTGATGTACTGGCTGGAGAAAAAAATTTACCCGGTAGAAGCACGTTTAAAGCGGGAAGATGTTTATTGGGGAACTATGCTTGCCATTGCGGAAATGATTAAAGGCGGAACCACTACTTTTGTGGACATGTATTTCTTTATGGATCAGGTGGCTGAAGCGGCAGAAGAAGCAGGTATCCGGGCGGTGCTCTCCAGGGGTCTGGTGGGAGTGGGTCCCGAGGCTGATTCAGGACTGGAAGAAAGCAAAGAATTCTGCCGTTACTGGCATGGCCGTGCGGAGGGACGTATAACCACCATGCTCGGCCCCCATGCACCGTATACCTGTCCCCCGGATTATTTGCAAAAAGTGATGACGTTGCAGGATGAACTTGGTGTTCCTGTTCATATTCATTTATCTGAAACCCTGGATGAAGTAGAGCAAATCAAAGCAGAATACGGGGTAACTCCGACAAAACTCTTGCAAAAAACAGGTTTATTGAAAAGGCCGGTGTTGGCGGCTCATTGTGTTCATCTGACCGAAGAAGATATGGATATTTTGGCGGAGGAAGATGTTCGTGTTGCACATAATCCGGGTAGCAACCTTAAACTGGGAAGCGGTATTGCACCGGTGCCGGATCTGTTGAAACGGGGCGTAACAGTAGGTCTGGGCACTGACGGTGCCGCCAGCAATAATAATTTGGATATGCTGGAAGAAATGCGCCTGGCAGCCCTGCTGCATAAGGGCAGTCGCATGGATCCCACATTAATTTCTGCCTCGGAAGCCATTGCCATGGCCACCAGGGAAAGTGCCAAAGCTGCTTTTTTAGATAATGTAGGTGTAGTTGCGTCCGGTATGAAAGCAGATTTAATTTTAATTAAACTGAAACAGCCCCACTTGGTACCCCAGCACGATTTAATGGCACATCTGGTTTATGCCGCACAACCATCTGATATTCAAATGGTGATGGTGGACGGAAAAATTCTTTGTCAGGACGGGAAACTGACCACGCTGGATGAAGAAAATATTATCGAGCAAGCACAACAGCGGGCCATAAATTTAGTCCAAGCAGATGAAAATGAATAAGCCTGGAGTGAGCCAGGCTTATCTCATAGTGCATTAGCGGTTATTTTTGTTATTATTATTGTTGTCATCAGTTTCAGCCCGCATACGGTTTAAGACATCTGCAATTTGGTCAAAAAAGCTTGAAACAGGTTCGCCACGTTCAATTCCTTGAGAAATATCCGTTAATTGCTTGATTATGTCCGGATTGGCCGACACATAAGCGTTAACAATGCTGGGTTCTTTCTTTTCTATACGCGCAGCCACTTCCTTTTTAATCTGCTCTTCGCCGCGCTCTGCTGTTTCTTGTCGCTCAAGGGTGATGCCAACCAGTGCCATGTTTGAAATCACCACTACCACCGAACGATCAACGCCTTCAACCTCTGTGGCAATGTCGGCAATACGCTCGGCCATTTGCTGGGCATCCGGCCTAGGCTGTTCCTGCGGTACCACTTGCTGTTGAGGTTGCTGTTGGGGCATTCTTTGCCGCTGTGTTTCCGTATTTTGCCTCGGGCCGGTATCCGGTACAGGCTGGCGCTCTGCTTCCGGCCGCCGGAACCATGAGCAGCTACTTAAAAATAAAGTTACGACCAAGAGCAGCACCAGGAAAAGAAAAAATTTTTTCTTTTTCATATTTACACCTCCTTGTAGATATTTTTTGAGTGTGCACTTTTTTTATACTGGAATTTATAACACTTGGACGCGCAACTTTTGCCATCATTGAAAAACAGCGGAGGGATGAAATGCGAATTCTACTGACTAATGACGACGGTATTTTTGCCGAAGGTTTACAGACACTGACACAGGAAGTAAAAAAAATCGCCGAAACCTATGTGGTGGCCCCGGATCACGAGCAAAGTGCAACCGGTCATGCTATTACCATGCACCGCCCTTTACGGGCCGAGAAGGTGCGCTACAGTCATTCTCCCGATGTTCCGGCCTGGGCGGTTAACGGTACACCGGCCGATTGTGTCAAACTGGCCGTTGAAGCTTTGTTGCCGCAAAAGCCCGATTTAGTTATTTCCGGTATTAACCGGGGCGCAAATTTAGGCACTGATGTACTTTATTCCGGCACGGTTTCTGCTGCCATCGAAGGTGTAATTCTGGGCATTCCGGCCATTGCCGTCAGCTTGGCAGAATATCATAATCCGGATTATACTTATGCTGCTGCTTTTGTTGCGCGCTTAGCCCAACAGCATTGCCGTCAGAATACAAAAAAAGATCTTTTGTTAAATGTCAACGTACCCAACTGTAAACCCCACGAAATTAAAGGAGTTGCCGTCTGTCCCCTGGGAGTCCGGCAGTATAAAAACGCATTTGCCAAGCGGACAGATCCGCGCGGCCGTGCCTATTACTGGTTGGCTGGGGAGCTGATAGATCTGGAAGAAAATAAAGATACTGATGTGGCAGCCATTAAGGAATGCAAGATCACCATTACACCGATACAGCCGGATTTAACTGATTTTACTTTTTTAAATGAACTAAAAGAGTGGAAGATAACGCTTTGAAAGGATGTAAGCAATGGAACGTGAGAAACTGGAGCTTTTGGCAACTTTAAAGCTTAAACATAATGATGAATTTTACCGGGTAGTAGATTTTTTAAACCGCAATCTGAAAAACTATAATTTAATGTTCGGTGTCACTAAAAAAGGTGAGGAAATGACATTTTCTATTTATGAAATTTAGGAGTAAAGGAGGGAAGAGGATGCCGACATTTTTTTTCTATGGACCAAAATTGGATAAAGAAAAGAAAGAGGAAATGGTGAAGGCTATAACTGAAGCAGCCAGTAAAGCCACCGGACTTCCGGAACAGGCCTTTACCATTTATCTGCGGGAAGCAGAACTGGAAAATGTCAGTGTGGGCGGAAAATTATTGTCAGAGAATAAATAAGGTAAGGTAAGAGGTACGTCTTTTCAGGCGTACCTCTTTCTACCTGCTTTATTAATGTGGTCCCCGGCAGGTTCTAAATAATTTTTGCCCGGCATAAGCATAAGAAGAATTTAGAACCTGCAAAAGGGATGGTGGCAATGAGACAAGCAACAGTGAAGGGTAAAAGTAAAAGACATGGCATTTTACTTCTGCTCTTGGTGCTGATGATTATTGCCGGCAGCCTATTCCTTTTCCCGCGACAAGTAAAAGAACATGAGGAGCAGGTCTTGCCTACCATGTTTGAAGTTTTAACCGTACAGGTTACTGCTGCCGGCAACAATATGGAAAACTACAGCCTGATCATTGAGGAAAACGGGCCCGGCTATAAGCTGAATTTTCAGGGACAGGTCAACGGAGAAAAAATCTACGGCAAACTTGAAGATTATGAGCTTGAACTGTTTTCTGCGTATGAGCAATATTTTGTGAAAAGTGCAACTGAAAACGAGTGGCAGGATCTTGGTGTTTTAGGGTTGGAGGACCTGCCGGACCTAATTCGTACCCCCCGGCAGCTTCTGGATAAAATTTGGGCGGAAAAAGAAATAAGTGTGGCTGCAGGTGAAAAAAGAATAGTAAATGATGCTCTTTGCCAAGTTTATTCTCTGGAAATTCAAAAGCCTCATGCCCGTTTTTTAAGCGGCCTTCCGCAAAATGCCGTTTTGGAAAAACTGCAGGTTTATTTGTGGCTGGATGAAGAAAACCTGTTTATACACCGCTTGGCATTAATACTGGACATGGTGGCAGGCGGGGAAAAAGTACAGTTGAACCGTCTCTTGCAGATGGAACCGCAGGCAAAAGCTTTACCGGCCGGGCTGCCGCCGGTGGAAATTCCGGGGATAATAGTTTAATCTCTTTTCCTCATGGGCAGGGGAAAAGAGATCTTTGTCGAAAAGTAAAAGTGGACAAGCAGTAGAGGAGGCGACTTTTTTGTTTTACTATGTTTGTTGCCCTGTCTGTAAAGAGGATTTAAGCCATTTGGTTGACGAAGAAGACCCGCAGGAGATTTCCGCCAATTGTACATACTGCCGGACACCCTTACGCTTAAATTACAGTATCTATTGGGACCGGGATCTGGGGGCGGAAGTACTTTTCTTTTGGTTTGAAAAGGAAGAAAATGGCTAAATTTAGTATGAGAAAAAATTATCTTGAAAATTAACCAATAGCAGGATATGATAGTAGTGGATTACCATATTATCAAATTTCAGGGGGGAAAGTAATGGACAAGATTGTTGAGTTTTTGAAGGAAAATCCTATCGGTTCATTTGCAACAATTAAAGACGGTAAACCGAAAGTCAGGCCTTGGGGCTTTATGATGATGGAAGACGGAAAATTTTATTTTACAACTGCCAATACTAAAGAAGTGTATAAGCAGTTACAGGAAACTCCTTACCTGGAATTTACCTGTTCCAATAAGGAAGGCAATTGGCTGCGCCTTTCCGGTGAGGCTATTTTTACCAAGGATCTGGAGATTAAGAAAAAAGTGATGGAGTCAAGTCCCGGTGTAAAGATGCTGTATCAGTCTCCGGACAATCCTATTTTTGAAGTATTTTATGTTGAACATGGTCAAGCATCCATACATGAGTTTGGTGGTAAGCCGATCCATGAGATAACATTTTAATCTAAATAAAAAAACCTGTTGCCGGAAGCGGCAACAGGTTTTTATTCTGCCTAGTGTTTGTATTCGTTATTTTTCTGGGCTTTTCGTACTTCAGACAGGAAGTGTTTTCGATTCTGACGGACCTGCCTTTTTAGTTGAAGATTTCTCTGTAAGTCGCGGCCGAAAAAGATGAGAAACGTTAAGATGGGTATTGAAGCAAAAAGTTTTAGGGCAAAGGCACCGGTAAGAATGACTAAACCGAGATAAATCCAGGCTAAATAACCCAAATATTTAATTTTGACCGGTAGAATAAAGTAAATCATTAACTGGAAGTCAGGATAGAGATGGGCGAAAGCTAAAAAGAGGGAAAGGTTTAGATAATAGGCGGTGGCAGGATGGCCTGTGATAAAGGAAGCAAGAATTGTCCCCACCATCCCGCATAAATAAAAAAGATTAAATTTAACGGAGCCCCATTCTCGCTCCAGATTTGAGCCAATTAAATAGTAAAAATAAAGTGCAAAAAAAATAAAGATTAATGAATCCGAGGGCGGGATGGCTATAAAGGTAAGTAAACGCCAGATTTGACCGCGCAGTACAAGCTGCGGTACAAGCATTAAGGAGTTGTACAATTGCAGGTTTCCGCCAAAATAGCGGAAAACATAGACCACGGCGTTGGCGATGACGAGATAAAACATTAAATTCTTAATCGCATACCGGCCGTATTTTCTTTCCAGCCGATTTAACCAGGCTTTCATTTTTTCACTCCTTGTTTGTCCATCTTGACCGATGCCGGAAGTTCTCTAAAATTATCATATTCCTTTTTTAAATGTTAATGCCATCTCTTTTTTATATTGTCCTCCAGATGAAAAAACCATCGGCACAAAAACCGATGGATCAGTTCAATATATTTGGCAGGGGCGACAGGACTTGAACCCGCAACCAACGGTTTTGGAGACCGCCACTCTACCAATTGAGCTACGCCCCTGCGCTGCCTTCTCTATTTTAGCTCAACTTAGGGAAAAAGTCAAACACTTCTGTGGGCAAAAACTTTGACAGGCTTTTTTACCAAAACCGGAAATTTTCCCGGAAAAGCCGGCAGCACCCTAAAGGACAAGAAAGATACAATATTAAAAAATAATGAGAAGCGTCTTTCTTGAAAAGAACGTTGCCATATAATAAAATTAAACTCATAGCTTGTTTAATTTGGAGGTTGAGTTATGCGGGAACGTGTGGGTATCGTGGGCGTTGGTGCCATGGGCAAGGCGCTGCTTAAAGGGCTGCTAACGGTGGTAGAAAAGGAAAGGCTGCTGGTTGCCGATAAAGCACCGGAAAAGCTGGAAGAACTTAAAGCAGATTATCAGGTGGAAGTGCAGGATGTAAGCAGCCTTGTGCAAGCGGCACAAGTGATATTTCTGGCGGTTAAACCGCAGGATCTTATTGCTTTGTTAAAGGATATAGCTTTAAATATAACTGCTCCTAAAACTATTGTTTCGGTGGCAGCAGGCATTTCCATTGCTAAAATCGAAAATGAGCTACCGGATAATGTAGGGGTTATTCGCGTTATGCCCAATACTCCCTGCCTGATTAATGAGGGAGTAATGGCGGTTAGTGCAGGAAGTTTTGTCAGTGCAGACAGGCTGCAATTAATAGTTTCCTGGCTGCAGAATTTAGGCGTGGTCCGGGTGGTACCGGAAGAACTTTTGGATGCCGTCACCGGTTTAAGCGGTAGTGGGCCGGCTTATGTTTATCTCTTGATTGAAGCTTTGGCTGACGGAGGAGTACTGGCCGGGCTGCCCCGCGAGCTGGCTTTAGAATTTGCCGTACAAACAGTTTTAGGTGCGGCAAAAATGGTGCAGGAAACAGATCAACATCCTGCCATATTGCGAGAAATGGTTACTTCCCCGGGAGGGACTACGGCGGCAGGATTGCTCCAATTGGAGCAGGGTGCTTTCCGCAGTTTGCTGCAAAAAGCCGTAGCGGCGGCGGCAAAGCGGGCAAAGGAGTTGGATGGTTAAATGAATGCACGCAGAGCTGCTTT
>JAAYSO010000111.1 GCA_012523945.1 Bacillota bacterium | reverse complement strand
GCAATTCTGCCGATGGCGGCTTCGTGTATCAGTTCAGCGTCGGAATGATAGGCCGAAATCTCCGGAATGGACGAAACTTTGGCATTATCCATAATAATGGAATCACATTGGATGTGACCGCGGCACTTGGCATATCCCAGCAGATTCAAATGAAACACCTGCCGGGAATCGTCCTTGGCCACGGAGCGGGAAACAATTTTTGCCGCCGCATTTTCCCCTAAAAGCTCCACCGTAATCTTGGATTCGGCAGTTTGCTCCTGGTCAGTGAGCAATCTTTCCGTCACAATTAAATGGGCATTTTTGTGCAAGCGAACCAGGGTATCGCGCTCGGTGGCGTCAACACCTTTAATCTGTACCATTTCCAGTTCCACAACCCCGTCTTCTTCTACTTCAATAATAGTTTTGGGATTAAGAATACGCCCGCCGGTGCCTCCTCCCTGGCCGTAATGCTTCTCCACGTATCTTACTTTGGCGCCTTTACGGACAAAAAACTCATGCACCCCGTCGTGCTGCGCTTTTTCACTGCCGGCATTATGAATCCCGCAGCCGGCCACAATGAGCACATCGGCATTTTCGCCGATTTCAAAAGTATTGTAAACTAAATCCTCCATTCCTTGCGAAAGAATTACAGGGATATGGACGCTTTCCTGCTTTGTCCCCGGCTTAATCATCACATCAATGCCAGGCTTGTCTGTTTTATTGACAATATCAATATTAGCCGTGGTATTACGACCGGCAGCCTGTCCGTCTTTTCGTAAATTATATGCTCCTTGTGGAATAGAATGTAAACCGGCAATTTCCTGTAGCAGTTTTTTATCGATCGCATTCAGCATTGGCCAGATCCCCCTTTATACAATCATCGCGGCAGCGGCAGTCTGTATCGATTTTTTCCAATTCAGCCAGGAACTTTTCTTTACTGGTTATTTCACGGACTCTGCCCTGATCGATAACAATTATTTCATGGGCCAGGCGCAAAATTCTTTCCTGGTGGGAAATAATCACCAGCGTCGTATCATATTTTTGGTGGATGTTCTGAAAAGTTTCCGTCAGTTGCTGAAAACTCCATAAATCAATTCCGGCTTCCGGTTCATCAAAAACTGCCACTTTTAATTTGCGCGACAAAAGAGTGGCAATTTCAATTCGTTTCAGTTCGCCCCCGGAAAAACCGGCATTTATTTCACGGTCTAAATAATCTTTTGTACACAAGCCCACATCATAAAGGACATCACAGTCATCATCATCCATTTCCTGACCGGAAGCAATTTCTAAAAGCTCGCGCACTCTGATCCCTTTGAAGCGGGGCGGCTGCTGAAAAGCGTAACCTATCCCCATCTGTGCCCGCTCCGAAATATTTTTCTCAGTAATATCCACACCATCCAATAAAATCTGTCCGGTTGCAGGCCGGTAAATCCCCATAATTGTTTTGGCAATGGAGGATTTGCCGCCGCCGTTGGGACCGGTCATTACATAAATCTTTTTTTTCTCCAGCTGCAGATTAATATCTTTGAGAATCTGTAGCTCTTTATTATCTTCAGTGACCTTAACACTGATATTTTTTAACTCTAACATATTTTTGCCTCCGTCCTTTAGAACTTACCCTCTATTAGCATACAACAGAATGCGGCAGAAGAAAAGATAAATCTTACTAAATTAGTCGGAAATAAAATTACCGCACACTTTTGCAGCAGGCAAATATACTATATTAAAAATTATAATAAAGCAAAAGAGGTGCTGAAAAGTGCTGCGCAGCATTATCAGTAAAATGAAAAAGGCCGCCCAGTTTTTAAAGTATCCCCTTTTACAGTACATCCCCATTTCCCTCACTTCACTCTACAGTAACAGCTGGCACGATCCTCTCCAGTCCCATCCGGAAGTATTGCTGTTTCAAAACCATGAAGCTTTTCAAACAGCTCTGCATCGCTTTGGGGAATCAAATCTTCCCGCTGCACCGGCAGGAATGCTCTATGTCATCTGCCTGAATTTTAAAGCAGAACTTGTACTTTTTCGTTATTTAACCTGTAAAATTATCGGTCAGGAACAGCCCGGCAGCCTGCATGCTTTTTACATGACAAAAAAATACTTCCCGCGCCGGACTATACATTTTGTCCTCTGTACAGACCGGGGCGAGAAGTTACGCAGTATCAATGAAGAAATTTATTAATCAAGCTGTACAAAACGAATCGAAAGGATTGCCTCTATTTTTTCCAGCTGCTGCAAGACATGATCGGGAACACTGGAGTCTACCTGTAAGACCATCAGAGATTCACCGCCCACAGTCTGGCGCCCCACCTGCATGCCGGCAATATTGATCTCATTTTCACCCAGGGTAATGCCGAAGCGGCCGATAACGCCGGGCATGTCATTAAAGGTGGTGAGCAGCATATAGCGGGAGGGAATAACTTCAATGCGGTATTTGCCGATTTGGACAATGCGAATATCGTTTTTATTAAAGAGGGTACCGGCAATAGTTTGAATCCCCTCATTTGTTTTTACATTTACGGTTACCAGGTTAGTAAAGTTCTCCACGGTGGAACTGGTGACTTCGCGCACTTTAATCCCGCGCTGTTTGGCAATATGCGGCGCATTTACATAGTTTACCGACTCCCGTAAAATTACCGTCAACAAACCAATTAAGAAGGAGTTAGTCAATGGAGTAACCGGGAAAGAGCCCACTTCACCGCTGTAGATGATTTCGATTTGTTCAATCTGCCCGTTAAAAATTTGCGAATATAAAGAACCCATGGTTCTCATCAGCGGCACAAAGGGAGCCACTGCATCCATAGTTTCCGGCGGAATTACAGGCATATTTACTGCGCTTACCAAAGGTTGATCAAATAAGGCATTAAGAACCTGTTCCGCCACGTGCACAGCCACATTAACCTGTGCTTCCAGTGTAGATGCCCCTAAGTGAGGAGTGACAATCACATTGGTTTGTTTACACAGCGGATTGTCAACAGCCGGTTCTTCTTCAAAGACGTCAATGGCTGCCCCGGCAACTTTACCGGATTGCAGGGCTTCACACAGGGCTTCTTCGTCAATTAAGCCGCCGCGGGCGCAGTTAATGAGGCGCACCCCGTCTTTCATCATGGCAATTTCTTCCTTGCCAATCATATGTTTAGTGGCTTTTGTTAAGGGAGTGTGGATGGTAATAAAATCAGCATTGCGGTAAATTTCTTCCAGGGTGGCTACAGTCACACCCAGTTTTTTCGCTCTCTCATCGGAGATATAGGGATCGTGTGCTAAAATATTCATCCCCATGGCTTTGGCCCGTTTAATTACTTCCGACCCAATCCGCCCCATCCCGATGACACCTAAAGTTTTTTGATATAATTCTACACCCATGAAGCTACTGCGCTTCCACTCACCGGCCTTTAAAGAAGCATCGGCAGCAGGGATATTACGTGCCAAGGAAGTCATCAGCGCAATGGCGTGTTCTGCCGCGGAAATAGTATTGCCTTCCGGAGCATTCAGAACAATAATACCGCGCTCCGTAGCCGCCTCCACATCAATATTGTCGATGCCGACACCGGCACGGCCTATAACTTTTAATTTTTTGCCTGCCTCAATCACTTGACGTGTTACTTTAGTTGAACTGCGTACAACTAAAGCATCATATTCTCCAATGATGTCTATTAATTCTTCCGGGGTCAAGTCAAGCTTCACATCAACGGCAACTTTTTCCCGCAGTTTGTTAATACCCAAATCAGAAATCTTATCACTAACCAAAACTTTCATCTTAATTGCCTCCTCCCGTTGTTTATGTCACGGCCTAGCATTGGTCAGCAGACAAAAGCTTGTCCTCTTTCTATAAGAACTTGTACCCCTTTCGCCAGGAGCACTTACTTTAGCCAAAGTATAAAAAAACTCCCTGTCTACAGTAACTCCTGCAGGGATAGTATAATAATATCACAAGCTTCCCAGGAAGTGCAAGAAATTTTCTATATTTTGTCGGCACTTTTGTTATTTTCACCGGTTATAACCCCAACTCGCCTTGCCTAACCGGTGGGGGCTGTTGGGGAGGAGGCCGCCTGCCGCAAGGCGGCAAACAGAACGGCAGCATTACGATCATGCCTGCATAACCATTCCGGGTGCCACTGTACACCCAAGGCAAAGGGATGCCGGGGAAACTCCACCGCTTCAATGATACCGTCTTTGGCTACGGCAGTAACTTGCCCCCCGGCACCGGGCGTACGGATGGCCTGGTGATGAAGACTGTTGACACGGAATCTTTTTTTACCTGTCAGGCGGTATAATAAAGAACCCGGTTCGACATAAACCTGGTGAATGGCATACATGCGCGGTGCCCGCTGGTCGTGCTGGACGCGCTG
The DNA here is from genome assembly GCA_012523945.1 of Bacillota bacterium. GTDB lineage: Bacteria > Bacillota > Dethiobacteria > Dethiobacterales > Dethiobacteraceae > JAAYSO01. The sequence continues at coordinate 19,673 of JAAYSO010000111.1, read as the reverse complement.
CACCTTTTTTATGTCCTGCCATAAAGTCCCTCCCGCCGCTATGGCCAGGAGCTGTGCCCCCCGGCAGATGCCAAGTACCGGCATTTTATACCGAAGGGCATGGCGGGCTAAATAGATTTCCATCCTGTCCCGTGCCGGCTGCACATACCCCTGGGCCGGTTCAGCTTCCTGGCCGTACCAAACAGCATCCGGATCGCCGCCGCCGCTTAATAACAATGCGTCTATTCCTGCCAGCATTTGGCGCCACAGCGAAGGGTCTGTGCAAATGGGTAAAAGAAATGGCACTGCACCGGCCTGAATCACAGCCTGCACATATGCCATTGACAGCCTCTGCTCATAACCCACGGTATTACAGGTGATACCGACACGAACTGTCAGCTGGACAACCCCCTTTTGAAAACTAAAATACGTAACTGCAGTTACGTATTTTAACTAAAAATCTATTAAGCCAAGGGAGATCTTGATAGCCTGGTTTACCCGCTGCATCACCCGTTCATCCAATTCAGTCACTTTATCCTGTAGGCGCTGTTTATCTATTGTTCTAATCTGCTCCAATAAAATCACAGAATCTTTTTCCAAGCCATATTCTTTGGCCGTAATTTCAACATGTGTCGGAAGTTTTGCTTTATCGATTTGTGAAGTTATGGCGGCAATAATGACTGTGGGACTGTATTTATTGCCCACGTCATTCTGTACCACAAGGACCGGGCGAACCCCGCCCTGTTCCGAGCCCACAACGGGGCTTAAATCGGCAAAAAAGATGTGCCCCCGCTTAACTTCAACCCTGTTCACTTTTTTCCCACCATCGATTCTGCAATAAGTGTAGCCTCGTTTTCCACAGCGAAGGCTTCATTGGCCAGCCTCAGATTAAGTTTTGCCATTTCCGCATATCCGCGCTGCATTTTTTCCCTGATCATTTTCTTTTCCCGTTCGGAAAGATAAAGACGCATGGCTTCACGGATAAAATCGGAACGACTGCGCTTTTCCGAGGCAACAATGTCATCCACTTCTTCCAACAAATTATGAGGTAAACTAATCATTATACGCTTTGTTTCAGCCAAAGAAAGCACCCCCTAAATTTGGCCTTGCGCAAGGTATACTCTGGGTACACGCCTGCTGATGGCAGTAACCACCTCGTAGTTTATGGTGTCGAGCCAGCCGGCAACTTCATCCACATGAAGCCGGGCACCTTGCTGACAACCAAACAAAACAGCTTCATCTCCGGCACGCACATTGCCAACACCAGTTACATCAATCATGGTTTGATCCATACAAATGCGACCCACAATGGGGACTCGCTGCCCATGGACCAGAACCTGCCCCTTATTGGAAAGGAGTCTGCTGTAACCGTCTCCATACCCCACATTTAAAGTTGCAATTTTTGTCGCTCTCGATGTAACATACGTTCCCCCGTAAGAGATGCCCACACCGGCAGGCACATCTTTGACAAAAATTATTTTTGCCTTTAAAGCCATGGCCGGCCGCAACTCTGGTAAATTTTTTTCTACTTCCGGGGACGGGTACAAACCGTAGAGGCCAATGCCGATCCGCACCAGATCCAGCTGTGCCTCCGGCAGTTGGATGGCCCCGGCACTGTTGGCAATATGCTTCAGTGGGATGTGAATTCCCTTTTGCTCCAGGCGGTCTGTTAAAGCCAAAAAACGCTTCAGCTGTGCTTTGGCAAATTCCTGATCCGCCTGATCTGCAGTGGCAAAGTGTGAGTAAAGACCGGCAATGCGAATACCGGGCAGTGAAGAAATCTCCTGAATGAAAGCATCTGCATCTTCACACGGGAAACAGCCAACACGCGTCATGCCGGTATCTACTTTAATATGCACATCCATGACCCGACCTGCCTTGACGGCTGTCTCGGAAAAAGCACGCGCTTCAGCAGGCGTAAAAACTGATGGTGTTATATTATATTGCAGTAGATACGGGGCATATTCCTTTGGCGTAAAGCCCAAAATGAGAATAGGTGCTTGCAGACCGTTTTCCCGCAGTTCAACTGCTTCCTCAAACATACCCACACTTAAAAAAGAAGCACCTGCAGCTATAGCCGTCCGGGCCACCTGCACGGCGCCGTGACCATAACCATTGGCTTTAACAATGGCCATCAGCCTGGTTCCGGGCGACAGGCGAGATTTAAATTGCCGTACATTATAAGCTATGGCGCCTAAATCGATTTCAGCCCATGTCGGCCGCAGCGGGAACTCACACAAACAGAGCACCACCCATCTTTACAATACCTATTGTATTCCACGGTTGACTCGATTATTCCTGCCGCGTAATGATTGACCGCTATTGGATTTTTTAACCTGTTTCACTGTACGCCGGGGCAGTCTGTCAAAGCTGAAAATAATCATGAATGGCACGGGCCGCATCCTGGATGCGGTCGGCATCAATAAGACAGGAAATTTTTATCTCCGAAGTGGAAATAATTTCAATATTAATGCCGGCCTTTGCCAGGGCATCAAACATTTTTGCCGCCACTCCGGCCTGGTGAATCATGCCGGCACCAATGACGGAAATTTTGGCCAGGTTATGCTCGTGCAATAGCTCCTTAGCCCCAATCTCCGCTGTCAGCGGAGTTAAAATGGCAATAGCCTCAGCAAAATCTTCTTCACTAATTGTAAACAAAATATCATTTTCGCCGTTGCGGCGTAAACTCTGCACAATTAAATCTACATTGATACCTGCTTCCCCGATAGCGGTAAAAATACGGGCAGCCACCCCCGGTTTGTCAGGCACGCCACGCAAGGCAATTTTCACCTGATCTTCGTCACAAGCAATACCGCGTACCACCGCTTCCTTCTCCATTCCGGCCACCTCCTCCACTATTGTTCCCGGTTTTTCATGGAAACTGGAGCGTACATGCAGTAACACTCCATGCTCTTTGGCACATTCCACCGCCCGGGGATGCAAAACTTTCGCCCCCAGGCTGGCCAGCTCCAGCATTTCATCATAAGTGATTTGGGCAATCTTGCTGGCATTATCGACAAGGCGCGGGTCAACCGTGAAAATCCCGTCCACATCGGTATAGATTTCACAGGTTTCTGCCCCCAGGGCTGCTGCTAAAGCCACAGCCGTGGTGTCCGATCCGCCCCTTCCCAGCGTACAAATCTCACCATCGGGCCTCGCCCCCTGAAAACCGGCCACCACAGCAATTTTACCTGCCGCAAGGGCGGCTTTCACTCGCTCCGCTTCAAAGGCGATAATCCTGGCTTCCAGGTGATCTCCTTTTGTTTTTACCCCTGCCTGGGGACCGGTAAAAGACACGGCCTCATAACCCAGGGCTGTCAGCGCCATGGCTAACAAAGCAATACTAACTTGTTCCCCGGTGGACAAAAGCATGGCCAGCTCCCGCCGGGGCGGGTTCGGCATGATCTGTTTGGCCAAAGCCAGTAGTTCATCCGTCGTATCACCCATGGCGGATACAACTACTGCCACCTGATTGCCCCCTGCAGCCGTTTTTGCCACCCGCCTGGCTACATGAAAAATTTTTTCAATATCGGCTACAGAACTTCCCCCGTATTTTTGCACAATTACTGCCATAAATTCTTCCTCCAAATTTTTACTCTACAACTCTCAGCACGCTGTTAATACTTTGAATGGACGGCATTTCCCGGATCTTGTCCATGGCCTGATTAAAACTGCCTTCAGAAACATCATTTGTCACCAGGACAATTTCAGCCGTTTGCTCGTCACTGCGTTTTTGTATAATCATATCCAAACTGACTCGTTCGTTACCGAAGGCGGTGGCCAGCTTGGCAAATACCCCCGGTTCGTTTTTTGCCTTTAACCGTAAGTAAAACCGGGAGACCTGTTCTTCCATGGGTACCACTTTTTTGGCAGCAAAATTTGCTTCAATGACACAGTTTTGAATTTCATTTTTAATGGCTCTGGCTGCATCCATAATATCAGCACAAATGGCACTGCCTGTGGGCAGAGAACCGGCACCGCGCCCGTAAAACATTACTTCCCCCACAGCATCTCCTTCCACAAAAATGGCATTAAACTCGTTTTCCACGGCTGCCAGCGGGTGATTCTGTGGGATTAACGTGGGATGAACACGTAACTTTAAGCCTGCTTCACTTTCCTCGCCAATGGCTAAAAGCTTAACGGCATACCCCAGTTCCTGGGCATAAAGGATATCCCGCAGTTTAACCTTGCTCACACCTTCAACATAAATATCATTCATGGCAATAATGCCGGAAAAGGAAAGCCCGGCCAAAATATTAAGTTTATAAGCAGCATCCCAGCCGTCCACATCATTGGAGGGATCGGCTTCAGCAAATCCTTTGGCTTGCGCTTCCGCCAAAGCAGTCTCATATTCTTTGCCTTCCTTTGACATTTGGGTCAGAATATAGTTGGTGGTGCCATTAATGATTCCCATGATTTTTTTAATGCGGTTGGCTGCCAGGCAGTGCTTCAGCGGCCTGATTAAAGGAATACCGCCTCCCACACTTGCTTCATAAAAAATATTCTTTTTCTGTTTTTTGGCCACGGCCAAAAGCTGTTGCCCGTACTGGGCCATCAGGTCTTTATTGGCGGTAACAACAAACTTACCGTTTTCCAGGGCTTGTTCGATGGCAAAGCGCGCCTGCTCCACACCGCCCATCACTTCCACCACAATGTCAATCTCGGGATCTGAAACCACATGCTCCACCTGATCCGTCAGCAGAGCAGCGTCCACTTCCAGGGCACGTGCTTTCTTTAAATCACGCACGGCAATCCGTTTCACTTCAATTTCCGCCCCAACTTTACGGCTGATTTCCTCCCCGTTCTGCCGTAAAATTTGCAAAGCTCCACCGCCTACAGTTCCCAGTCCTAAAAATCCGATTTTGATCACATTTTTTTGCATCCTGATCGCTCCATTTCCTCAAAGTTTAAAGCTAAATAAAAAAAATCCAAGAGAGTATTTTATCCCATAAAAATATTTAGCTTTGCGCTAAAATTTCCAGCTTCTGCACCCCGTCAATGGCTGTAAGGGTAGCCAGCAGTTCATTGGCATCCACAGAGAGCCGTCCTGTCTCAAAGGAAATAGTAGCATTGGCTACTCCCTGCAGGGGAATCCCCTGGTTAATAGTTAGAATACTGCCGCCTGCCTGGGCAATGGCATTGAGCACCGCGGAAAGGACACCGGGGATATGCTCGAGAATTAAGGCTATGGTGAGGATTTTTTCCCGGCTGGCTTCGCGAAAAGGGAAAATATAGTCGCGATACTTATAGAAAGCACTGCGGCTAATGCCTACTGCCTCAATGGCCTCATTAACAGTCTTGGCCCGGCCGCTTTTTAGCAATTCCTTGGCCTGGGCCGTCTTTTTTAATACCTTGGGCAAAGCATTCTCCTGTACCAAGTATAACTTCTCCTGGATCACTTTTTCGCCTCCTGTCCACTGGGCGAGTACATTTATTCTTGCATGCTATACATTATAACACCGTCCCACTTCCTCTGCAATAGCTTTTTTGTATCCCCCCAAATAGCTGCCGGTGATACCGGCAATCAGGACGGGCCTTGTAGCGGCAAAAAGAACTATGAACAAACGGAGGGATTCTCTCATATATTGATTTGACGGCAGTTTAGGCTTTTTAACCTAAAAATAGTTAAAAAAAAATAAGTCACCCTTTCTACATAGACAGGTTCAAACGGCCGGGCTGTCTATGGATGCATCCAAAAAAGGAATGTTGAGCTTGAACACGCCTTTTAACCGTTTGAAATCGCCGGAGGAATCCAAATCGCTAATCTCGTTAAGCGATAAAACGAAGGAAAGAACTTGTCAGCTGTGCGGTAAACCTGTGCAATACAAAGTACCGGCAGAGAATTATCTTTATTTTGAATGCAGGCAGGGCCACGGTTGGCGTGAGTACTACCAAGATCAGGGCGGCACCCGGCCAAGACCCGCCAAAGTAATAAAGTGTCTCGAAGATCTTTTAACCGCGGAGCAAAAAAAAATTTACTCCTGCATTACAGCAATTCTAACCGACGGGAAAATCATGCAATGGCAAATAGACATCTTAGAGAAAATAAATTATTTTTGTGAAAAATGTCACGCCAGCAAGCAGGAAATTTATCAAGTCTTTAAGCTCATCACTTTATACCATAAAGCCATGGCAGAAAAGGAAGACTAAAAACTTTCCCGCCAACAGCTGCCTTTATCACTGCAATAAAGTCAATCTGCTAACGCAAACAGGTTGCACACAGCAAAAACCCGCCGCTTTTGCGGTGGGTTTTAGTTTAAGTCTGGGGCAGTGGCAGGCAGATAAAGCTGCCGATTTGTAAATTTTTTGGATCAATCCCGGGGTTTAAAGCCAAAATCCCTTCCACGGTTACACCCTGCTCTTTGGCGATTTTAAACAATGTATCACCTGGTCCAATCTCCAGAAAGAGCCCTGTGGGGCAGTCGGGCAAACCGGGTGTTTTAGAAGCTTTGCTTTTTTTCACATGTTTATCCAGACCCACAATCATCACCTCCCCTACCATCTTATTCAGTGGGGAGGCTAAATGGTTAGAGCGTATATGTTTGCAGTGTCTGCAGAGAAGAGGCAATGACTGCCATTTCCGACTCTGACAAAGAGCCGGTGAGAATAAAATCGCTGATACCGTTAGACCAACAGAGGGTGGCTAAATCATTACTTTTATTTTGCCGGTAAAACCCTTCAAAGCTGCCTACGAGCAGTTTTTGTGCAGCTTCAGCGGTAAATTGTTTCTTGTCTGCAGCCGGGTACTGTACCAATGTAAATGGTTTGCGCCCCTGATAGACAAAGATGAGCTGTTCACGTTCTTGTTCCGGCACCCGTGAAATCACGTACAAAAAACTGCCTTCAGGCAGAGAAGCAGGGACAAAAACAGGCACCGGCCACCCTTTACTTGCTTCCTCCAGAGTTAATTGTTCATATTGGCACTGGGTGGTTGCCTGCTGCTCCGTCGCCGCTTCAAATTCAAAAAGCTTCTCCTCAATTTCAGGGTTCAGTTCCAAAGTTTTTACGTCCAGGCGGTTTAAAGGTTTGTCATCTAAAAAAGTTTCCACCACCAGCGGGAAGAGAGTCTTTTTATCCAGCCAGAGTTTTATGGTTTCTCCCTGCATTTGACCGGGAAAACTCACCACATAAAAAGTTACACCGTCCAGTTCTTTTTCGCCGCCAAAGTTAAAATTATCTGCTGTCAGCAGCTGATTAAGATACCCGCTTAACATAAAAGGCGGTGCCAGTTCACCGGGATTACGGCTTAAATCTAAACGATAATAATCATCAATTCCCGGCTGGTAAACCCAAATTTGTTTCCCGTCACAGATGAAATACTGTGCTTCATCATGAGTTTGCACTTCCACCCGCCAGCGGGAGGGAAATTCCTGCCACTGTTTCACCTGGTATGCCTGCTCGCCTTCAAAACTATAAACCACCACATTCAATTGGGCGTAATAGCTGTCCAGCTGTTCAAGTTTACGCTTAATTTGCGGCAAGATCTCCTCCTCACTTAAAGAACAGCCCACAAGTAACAGCAGTCCCAGCAGTAAGCCGACCAGAAATTTCCTTGGCAAACTCACTCTCCCCTTTATGCAAACAAGATTAACAAGCTGAAAAAACCGGCCGGCCCTGAAGCCGGCTCTGATTTACCCGGCGCTGTTTTCTTAAGACAGCGCTTCTTTAACATATCTATTTTCAGGCAAAACTAAATATGCCTGGGGAAGAAATTTAAGCAAATCCCCTGCCATAAGTGAAGTTTGCCCCAATTGCTCCGCCGCCAAATCACCGGCCAAGCCATGCAGGTAAACTGCCAATTGTGCCGCCTGCCAAGGATCTAATTTTTGCGCCAGTAAAGAAACAAGTAAACCGGTTAAAACATCACCGCTGCCGGCAGTAGCCATGCCGTTGTTGCCGGTGCTGTTAATGGCCACCTTGCCATCGGGAGCGGCAATCAGTGTCTGTGCCCCTTTCAGTACCACCACACTCTCATAACGCGCAGCCAGTTCGCGGGCACTTTCAATCCTGTTAGCCTGGATCTCCGCCGTCTTTTTACCTAAAAGCCGTGCGGCTTCACCGGGATGCGGGGTAATGACGGTGGGAGCTTTGCCTTTAACCGGACCGATAACAGCCAAAAGATTCAGGGCATCAGCATCCAAAACCATAGGCAGAGGGCATGCTTTAAGTATCAACTCCAGAAGCTGCTGCAATCCCGGTTCCTGGCCAAGTCCCGGACCTACGGCCAAAGCCTGGCAATCAGCCCATTTTTCTGCTAAAGCAGGAAAAGCATCCTGGTGAATACACCCTACTTCACTTTCAGGCAGCGGCATTAATACCGCCTCCGCCACTCCACCGGCAACTATGGGCCAGACACCCTGCGGCACCGCAGCATAAAGCAGTCCACAGCCTCCGCGCAAGGCTGCCCGGGCCGCCAGGATGGCGGCACCGGTCATGCCACGTGATCCGGCCACTAACAGAACTTTACCGAATGTCCCTTTATGCCCATCGTCAGGTCTTGACGGCAAAAGAGCCGCCATAGATTCAGGGGTTAAAAGAGAAACAGCAAAGCCGGAAAGCAGCATGGGCGGAATGCCGATATCAACCACTTCCAGTTCTCCCCTGTGGGCTGCTCCCGGGTGCAGGTAATGTCCCAGTTTAGGCAGGGCAAAAGTTACTGTTTTGTCCGCCTTGACCGCGGCCCCCAGCACTTGCCCGCTGTCGGCACAAATTCCGGAAGGAATGTCAACGGCCAGTACCGGCGCCGGGCTTTGGTTAATTGCCTGCACTATGCTTTGATCCCTATCCCCTAACGGCCGGGATAAACCGGTTCCAAAGAGGGCATCAACAACTAAATCGGTATTTTTTAGTTCCGCCTGCAGACTATCCAGCGCCCCCGGCTCCTGCAGGCAAGTAATGGGAACACCTAATTTCCTTAAGATTTTTAGATTAATCAAAGCATCGCCCCTGTAGTCCTCATCCCTGACAGCCGTCCAGACATGTACATGTTTTTTCCGGTAGAAATGCCTGGCTACCACAAAGCCGTCACCGCCGTTATTGCCGCGGCCGGCAATAACGGTGAGACGCGGCCCGTAATTTTCCCTGTTAATTGCTTCCACCAGGCACAAACCCGCATTTTCCATCAAAATCACGCCGGGAATTAAATAATCTTTAATGGCTCTTTCATCAATCCGACGCATTTCCTCCGCTTTAATCACATACACCTTGTCTCATCTCCTTCAAATCCCCTCTAAAACAGGAAAGAGGCCTCACATTTTTCTCAATGATGCCGATAAAAAAAGGCGCAAATTTGCGCCTGTTAACTGCAACTGCCCCTACAGTTACTTCTGCAGCCGCTGCAGCCCATACCTGTTTCCATGCCTGTGGTCCGGGCCAATGCGGCATTTACTGCAGAAAGCAATTCTTCCACATCTTCTCTCGCTGCCAGGTAGGCGCCGATGACGGGATGATTTTGCAGCTGCTCATAGTCATTTTGCAATTCCCTGCTTTGTTCCGGTGTCAGCGGCTTGTCTTTCTGTATGGCGGCAAACTGCCATTGTTTTTTTTGATAGGCGGCAAGCAGCCCACCGGCAACAACATCATTTGCCAAAACTTCTTTTCGCTGCAGGTAATTCTGGTATGCAGCCGAGGCCAAAATGGCTTTACCTAATTCTTCCGCCAGTTTTATTGGTTCCATTCGCCCTCACTCTGTTTTCTGTGCTGCACGTTTTTCCTCCAAATCGCGAAGGGCATTTTTCAAAGCATCGGCAGCCAGGTTGGAACAATGCATTTTACTCGGTGGCAAGCCGCCCAGTTCTTCGGCCACCTGTATATTGGAAATTTCCCAGGCTTCGGCAATAGTTTTGCCTTTCACCATTTCTGTAATGGCGCTGCTGGTGGCAATGGCTGCCCCACAGCCAAATGTGCGGAACTTTATATCTTCAATGATATCGTCTTCGTTAACTTTCAGGTAGATACGCATAATGTCCCCGCACTTCATATTGCCGACTTCACCAATACCGTCGGCATTTTCAATTTCCCCTACATTGCGCGGATTGGTGAAATGATCCATCACTTTTTCGGTGTACATCAGCCTCAACTCCTCTTTATTTCATTGCCTGTGTAAATGGGTGACATGGCACGCAAACGCTCAACTATTTCCGGCAGTACCTCCAGGACATAATCCACATCCTCTTCCGTATTATCCCTGCCTAAAGTCAGGCGCAGTGAACCATGCGCCGTTTGATGGTCCAAACCCATAGCCATTAAAACATGGGAAGGATCCAGGGAACCGGAGGTACAGGCAGAACCGCTGGAAGCCGCCACCCCTTTTAAGTCCAGACTTAAAAGCAGCGACTCACCTTCTATATACTGAATTGAAACATTAACATTTCCGGGCAATCTTTTTTCCGGATGCCCGTTTAATTTAGTTGCTTCTATTGCCAACAAACCTTTAATTAATTTATCGCGCAGTACCCGTAATTTTGCCGCTTCAGCTTCCAGGTCGGAGGTGGCAAGTTCTATTGCTTTGCCCAAACCCACAATAGCAGGCACATTTTCCGTTCCGGGACGTAATTTTCTTTCCTGTACACCGCCAAAATTAAAGACATCCAGCTTTGTCCCCTTGCGGACATACAGCGCACCTATACCTTTGGGCCCATAAAATTTATGTGCCGACAGGCTAAGCAAATCCACCTTTAAATTATCCACATTTACCGGAATATTGCCTATGCCTTGTACGGCGTCCGAATGAAAAATAAGATTATGTTTACGGCAAATCTCCCCAATTTCTGCGATAGGGTTAATGGTACCCACTTCATTATTGGCCAGCATAATGGAAACCAGAATAGTCTGATCCGTAATGGCAGCTTCCACTGCAGCAGGATCCACCATCCCGTACTCATCCACAGGTACTACCGTGACGGTGAAACCTTCCTTTGCCAAAGCTTTACAAGTATCCAAAACGGCATGATGTTCCACGGCACTGGTGATAAGATGATTGCCTTTATTTTTTTGCGCCCGGGCAATGCCCCGAATGGCAAGATTATTTGCTTCCGTGGCACCGGAAGTGAAAACTATTTCCCTGGGCTCCGCTCCCAGGGCAGCAGCTACTTGCTCCCGGGCATCTTCTACAGCTTTCCGGGCTTGGCGTCCGAAAGAATGGATACTGGAAGGATTCCCATAGTGCTCAAGCAAGTAAGGTTTCATGGCCGCAAAGACCTCTTCATGCATTCTGGTGGTTGCCGCATTATCCAGGTATACTTTACGCATTCTTTTTCCTCCTAAAGCGCATCAATTGGTTATAACATCAGCCAAAGTAATATCATCCAAGACTTCAGAAACGGTATCGCGCAGTCGCTCCCAAATACCGCGCGTCAGGCAAGCAGGGCTGCGCTTACAGCTTTCTTCATTACCTTCGGCTACACATTCCACCGGTGCAATGGGACCTTCCAGGGTGCGCACAATATCACCGATTTTAATCTCATCCGGCGCTTTTGCCAGCACATAACCGCCCTTTGCCCCCCGTACCGAAGTAATTAAGCCGGCACGGCGCAGCGGCAGGAAGATCTGCTCCAAAAACCGGTGCGAGATACCTTCACGCCGGGCAATTTCCCGTAAAGGTATGGGGCCGGCCCGGTATTCCAACGCCAGTGTCGTCATGGCACGGACACCGTATTCACCTTTAGCAGTAATTTTCATTTAGCATCACCTGTATGCTGTCTTGCTACATTAAATCCCGATTAATTCACTCGGTTTTCTATAGATTAGCAAAAACTACTGCCTCCCGTCAAGCTTTACACAAAAAAATCAGCCAGATTTTAATTTTTTATTTTTTTGTTAAGGAAAGGGCCACAGCTTGTGCCACGGCATAACGCCGGCTGTGGCTTAAAGACAAAGCTATGGGAGATAACGCAAGTTCACCTGCACGGGTAGCTGCTTTGCCGTGCAGGTGTACTTGCGGTTCTCCGGTCGGCAGGGAAAGAATTTCAATTTCCGTCCAGGACAAGCGTCCTATACCCCAGCCTAACAGTTTTAACACAGCTTCCTTACCGGCAAAACGGGCGGCCAGGTGTTGTTCCGGCCTTTTATAGGCCGCAAGCTGCTTTTGCTCCCGCTCTGTGAGCAGGCGCTGCAAAAATTGTTGTGGCCGCCGTCTATAAGCCCGGGTAACGCGCTCTATTTCAATAATGTCCACACCGGTGCGTATACCTATTATATTCTGCTGCATAAAGCGGTACCACCCTTTTAAAGGACAGTTTCAAATTTATAACCAATCCCCCAGACTGTCCGTAAATATGTGGGGTTTGCCGGGTCTTTTTCTATCTTTTCCCGGATACGCCGGATTAAAACGGTCACAGTACCGGCATCACCAAAATATTCATGACCCCAGACCAAATCCAGGAGCTGATCCCGGCTGTAAACAACACCCGGGTTATTTGCCAACACCCATAACAAGTCAAATTCTTTTGCCGTCAGGTAAACAGGTTCACCGTTTAATTTAACTTCCCGCGTTTTACTGTTTATATACAGGCGGCCGTCATCAAATGTACCTTCCCGCAGGCGCGGTGCCAATTCCTCCCCGGCCACGCGGCGCAGCACAGCTTTAACCCGCAGGGCCAGTTCAGAGGGGCTAAAAGGTTTTGTCACATAATCATCAATGCCTAAGTTAAAACCAAGCGTTTTATCCTCCAGTTCATCTTTAGCCGAAAGAATAATGACCGGCGTATTATCACCTTTCCTCCGCAATTCTCTGCAAACTTCAAAGCCGTCCATTTCAGGCATCATTAAATCAAGTACAATTAAATCCGGGTGTTCTTCCTGGGCTTTTTGCAATCCTTCCCGGCCGTCAGCCGCATGAATCACCCGGTATGCATCTTTGCGCAGGCTTTGTTCGACAATACGCCTAATTCTGGGCTCATCATCAACCACAAGAATCTTTGTTACCTTACCGGACAAAATTCTCTCCCCCTTTACAATATTCTCTCTTACCAAAGAGCCGGTGCCTGGTCTGTCTCCTCCAGCAAGCCGTCCCCATCTTCCGCTGCCAAAGGCAAGTAAATAATAAATTCCGTACCCACGCCTACTTCACTTTTCACTGCCACTGACCCGTGCTGCAGTTCTGCCAAGGTCTTGACCAGCGCCAAACCTAAACCCGTACCGCTGCGGCGCCGTTTCAGGGAAGAATCTCCCTGCCGGAATTTTTCAAAAATGTGCGGTAGGAACTCCGGGGCAATACCTTCGCCTGTGTCTTTTACGGAAATGGCTGCCTGTCCGTTTTCCACGGTGGCGGAAACAGTTATACTACCGCCTTCCGGCGTGAATTTCACCGCATTGCTGATTAAATTAATAATCATTTGCCGGATTCGTTCCGGGTCTCCGAAAATCAGCGGGATTTCAGCTTTTTTAATTTGCAGCTCAAGTCTGTGTTGGCTGGTAATGGGCAACATGGTCCGGCGCACAATGGTAAAAACGTCATTTATTTCAACTTTTTCCGGATATAAACGCAGCCTTCCCGCTTCATATTTATTCATATCAAGAATATCACTGATTAAAATCATCAGTTGCTGGGCTCCGATATTTATATCCATCAGGTTTTCCCGTTGCTCTTCGTTGAGCGGACCCACTGCCTCGTCCAGGAGGAGTTCGCAAAAAGCCACAATGGAAGTTAAAGGCGTACGCAGTTCATGTGTAACTGTGGCCATAAATTCACTTTTCAGACGATTATTTTCACTTAATTTACGGTTCAGTTGCTTTAACACCCGCTGTCCTTCACGCAGGCGCAAATTGGCTGCCTCCAGTTCCCGGGTGCGGGTAGCAACTTTTCTTTCCATATTATGGTACAGATCTATCCACTTTTCATACGGTTCCATCAATTTTTTACGCAAAATCAGTTCATAAACGAAATAGAAAGAAGCTACCTTCCATAAATGCCCAAACATATTTGCCATACCGTAGACGGAGACATACGTCGTGAAATGAATTTCAGAAGCAATAGTGGTCAAACAGGCAAGCATCATGTATTTATATACTTTCGGATCAAGAGTTGCCCGCTTCCTGTATAAAATAAGAACGGCAACCAAAAACATGGCGGAAATTATATATTCACTAATAATTTTAAAGGCGGTTAACCCGCTTGCGGGCAAAAAACAATCAGGAAAATAACCAAAATACACGGCACTGCCTGCCAATAAAGAAACAGCAAAAAAACCCCCAAAGACCTCTTTTACCCCTAAGTGGCGCGGCACATCAAAGGTAATGAGTAAAAATGTCACACCTTGCAGGTAACGGGGAATAATCCATAATTGTGTGGCTAAATTTGCCGTATCCCCCGGGAAAACGCCCATACCGTTATAGGCAAGGGTATGGAAAAGATCAAAAATTGCGATAAAAAAGTAGGCAACACCAAGAAAACTCAAGGCTTCGTCTTCGGGCGCATAGTGCCTGGTATGAAGGGCAATGGCCGCAATACCAAAAGCAACTATAATACTGAACAGTTCGGCAATAACATGAAAAAGCAGGTAATTGCGCATACTGATACCTGCCATAACTGCTAAAGCAAACACAAGCAAAGCGAAGCGAACGGTAGAAGCATCAGCCGACAGGCGTTTGAACACGTCTTGTCCTCCCCCAAAGCTTCTAATATTATCTCTCTGAATTCCACTAATTGTTTCCTTTCGACAAGTTTAGCATATTTCCTTTTTTGACATCCTTCTCTCTACAAGCTTTTTAAATAAATTTCCAGACAAAAAAGCTGTAGCGATTTCTTTCGTTACAGCCTTTTCATTTCTTTATTTAATGAATAAAAATCTTTTCTCTATATTGATTATCTTCCTGTTCCCCCTCATAATAAAGGTTCACATTGGTATAAGCCAGTGAAGCTTGATGCGGGTGGTTTTCAAAAAAAACACCGAATTGCAGCCACGGAAGTCCCAAATTATTAATTAAAACTTCACGCATCTTAAAGATAAAATTAGCTATTTCATCGTCTGTACTAATCCCTTGTTCATTGATATACGCTGTCTCAAAGGTAAGTTCCAGGGGATTGCCTAATTCATCGACACTATAAGCAACAGCAATACTGCCGCTGACAGGTTCCGGCCGGTCAGGGTAGGTTAAAGCAATGCGGTAGACAAGTGACCGGGGCATGGAATCCAGTTCCCTTACAACTTGTGAAGCCTCATCCAGGTACTTACCTTCCAGAATTTCAATCAGCGTCACCAGTTCGCCGGTAGGTTTTTTCACGGCGAACATTTCGTTAAGACGGCTCACGGCTCCTCTGCTTTTTAATTCCGCCAAGGTAATAGTATTTTCCTGCTCAATTTCAGCCTCATAGTTTTCTTCTTCCCATTGCGCCAGGATTTTTTCACTTAAAAAAGTATGAGGGTATAGTGCCAGTTGTTCCGGGTCCGCAGCCAATAAACGCACCTTTGCATCGCGCACACCGGTGCATTTCTGGGGCAGCGGTATCAACTGCAGTGTTTCTTCTACTTTCTCTGTATAGCCGTCATATTTTACATAGCGTCGTATGAAGTGGGTAAAGTTACTATCTAGTTTTTCCTCATGCAAAACATAATAAATAAAATCCGGCACTGTAACAAAATCAACATCTGCCAGGCGAGTTGAATCGGCAGTCAAATCGCTACCTTTAATATTCATCTCCTCGTTGGTCACATCAGGTGAAAGACGTGAATTGCATCCTACAACCACCAATATAATTACTAAAATAACCATCAGGAATTTAGTCATTTTATACCCCTTTAACTTCCGGCTGCAAGCTACTGCTGTTGATATCATATCAGAAATAAAGTCTTGGTATGTTAGTTTTTTTTAAAGTAAGCAGTATACACATTAAAATTTATTAAAAATTATAGTTTTGTCGGAAGCTATTTGGATCTTTTTGTCAAATTCTTACCTTGGCAGGGCATACTTG
Organism: Bacillota bacterium; assembly: GCA_012523945.1. GTDB lineage: Bacteria > Bacillota > Dethiobacteria > Dethiobacterales > Dethiobacteraceae > JAAYSO01. The sequence continues at coordinate 3,784 of JAAYSO010000111.1, read as the reverse complement.
TACACACCTAACTTGCCACTAGGAAATAGTATTCCACATAAAGAACTAATCTTCCTTTGTCGACCGGAAATTTTCCACTTGTCAAAAATAGTTCATAATAATCTTGCTTAAGCCCGGTTTTGCAATTTCTGCACATTGTTTTTTTGGCTCTGCCAGTTTAAAAACGCTCCGCAAAGCACCAGCAAGACTCCCAAGGAACTGAGTAAAACCGGCTTTTCCCGCCAAAGTAAAAATCCTATTAATGAAGAAAAAATAGTATTGGTGTAGAGATAAATTGAAAGATCGCCCGCTTCTGCATAACGATAGGCTGCAGAAAGAAATATCTGTGACAATGTAGCTGCCACACCGGCTGCCAAAATACTGCCCAGCTGCTGCCAGGAGGGCAGGGTAAAATGCCCGCTTAACATAAAAGGCAGCGTACACAAACATGTTATGGCCGTATAATAAAAAACAATGGTATAAGGTCCGTCAGTTTTACGCAATTCACGGATAATTACATGGGAAGCACCGGAAGCGAAGGCAGAAAACAAACCGGCGGTAGCGGCAAAAAAGGTGCCTCCCGGGCCGGGCTTATTTATCAGCACTACACCCGCCGCGGCAATACCGAGAGCGAACCACTGTCTGCCGTTTACCTGCTCTTTAAGGAAGATTAGCCCTAAAAATATGGTAAAAAAGGGACTGACTTGATTAAGTATCACCGCATTACCAAGCGGAAGCCGTTCAATGGCAAGAAAGTAACCTGCCAGTCCTAAAAAGCCAAGCACTCCACGCAGGAAAAGCAGTTTTTTGTTTTTCCCCCACAAATTGCCTTCCACACGGCCGGCACCAAATCCGGCAAAAACTACTCCCACCAAACTACGGAAAAAAAGTTTTTGCAGCGTAGGCATACCGGCACTTAATTTAATCAGTGCTGCCATCAAGGCGGCAAAAAGCGAGCCAATTACCATTAGTACTATACCCTTGTTACGACTTGTCATTGAAATTGCCCCATTTGCTGCTTTTTGACATGGAAAAGATGTGACAAACTGCCACATCTTCCTCTACTTCCTTATTGTATACCAAGCCGAACAGACAACACAAGGCATCATTAATGAATCACTGTAAAAAAGTTTCACTTATTTCACAACCACAGCAGTTCCGGAAGCGGTAACCATCAGCATATTGCCGTCTGGTCCCAGAACTTCGTAATCTGTGTCTACGCCGACAATGGCGTTGGCCCCTAAAGCCTGGGCACGTGTTTTCATTTCGGCAATGGCATCCTCCCGTGCTTGTATTAACTCACCCTCGTAAGCACCTGCACGCCCACCGAAAATATTGCGCAATCCGGCAGATAAATCTTTCAGAAAATTTACGCCGCTGACAACTTCACCAAAAACAATCTCTTTATATTCCACTATTTGCTTGCCTTCAATCGTAGGGGTAGTAGTAATAATCATTTTTTTCCCTCCACTTTTTATGTATTTTTCTATATTTTTTATATGCTTCTTCTTGCAGGTTTAGATTCCTTTCAATAAAAAAATAGGGTCTTGCAACCCTATTAAAAATACTTATCTTTTGCTTTAGTGCTTATTGTTTTTACGCAAAACTGACAGTAAAGTCTGGGGAATGGCATGCAACGGACTTTGCTTCTCCACTGCGCCGATTTCATAGGCTGCTTTAGGCATGCCGTACACTACTGAAGTTTCTTCATCCTGACCGATAGTTCTGGCTCCCTGTTTACGCATGGCCAGCAATCCCTTTGCCCCGTCGGCACCCATACCGGTGAGAATAATACCCACAGCCCTGTCGCCGGCCTCTTTCGCGACCGAATGAAATAAGACATCCACTGAAGGCCTGTGGCCGTTAACCTTTTCGCCGGGGGAGACAACTACCTTGTAACGGCTGCCCACCTTTTTCAGGCGCATTTGGAAATCTCCCGGCGCAATCAGTACACTGCCGGGTGTTACATAATCGCCTGATTCTGCTTCTTTAACTTTAAAAGCAGTCTGCTGATCCAGACGTTCCGCCAATAAACGGGAAAACACAGGCGGAATATGCTGCACCACAACCATACCGGGCAAAGTGGGCGGCAAATTTTGCAGCAGCTGGCTGATGGCTTCCGTGCCACCGGTTGAAGCACCGACGGCAATTACCTGATGCCGCCAGTCACCGGCGGCCGGCACGCTCTGCCCCATGGAATCACGTTTCGGACGAGGCACCTTTGCCCGGGAAGCTATCTTGATTTTGGCAGCCAAGTCAGTTAGAAAATTATCCAGATTTTGCTGGATAGTCATGTCGGGTTTACTTAAAAACTCTACGGCACCGGCATCCAAAGCGTCAAAGACAGCCCCGCTGGCAATACTGACCACTATCACGGGAAGCGGATATTGGGGCAAGAGCCGGCGAATAAATTCAATGCCGTTCATTTTCGGCATTTCAATATCACAAGTCATAACATCAGGGTGATATTTTAAAATCATATCGCGAGCTTCAAAGGGATCTGACGCCGTTGCCACCACTTCAATTTGGTCATCGGCAGCAAGTCCCCGGATAATTAGCTCCCGAAAAACAATACTGTCATCTACAACAAGCACACGAATCTTTTTTTTATCCACAGCAACCCTCTCCCTCGGCTCTTTCTCAGATGCTAACATAAAATGCTGCAGTAATTATGACAAAATCATAACTAAAACCCTTAATATTTGCCAAAATCCTGATCATCTAAATCAATATGCTGCGGCTTGGGTGCTTCTTCTGCCGCCGGATCAGAAATTATTTCTTCTTCGATTTCTATAGTTTCACTGCCGACAGCCACTTCCTCTTCTACTTCAGCCACTTCAGGCTGCGGTGTTTCTTTTTTCCGCTTAAACCGTACCAGTAAACCGCCTAATCCGCCTTTAAAGCCACCGGCTTTTTCCTCTTTTTCGCCTTCAGCTTCATCTTGGCTGTCTTGTGTTTCATCTTCAGGGCGTTGTTCTCCTTTAAGTTTAAAACGTGCTACCTGACTCTTCAGTAATTCAGCCTGTCCGGCCAACTCTTCACTGGCTGCAGCCTGTTCTTCAGAGGTGGCCGAATTGCTCTGTGTTACTTCTGAAACTTGAACTACACCTTCATTAACCTGGGCAATGGCCAAAGCTTGTTCGCTGGAAGCTGTAGCAATATTGTCAACCAGTTTAGCCACCTCGCTGATTCTGTTGACAATCTCATCCAAAGCTTCAGACGTTTCCGCGGCAATCTTGGTGCCGTCTTCTGCTTTTTGCTTGGAAGTTTCAATCATTTCCGTAGTTTCTTTAGCAGCCTGCGCCGAACGCACAGCTAAATTCCTGACTTCATCGGCCACAACAGCAAAGCCTTTTCCGTACTGTCCGGCCCTTGCCGCTTCAATGGCAGCATTGAGAGCCAAAATATTTGTCTGGAAAGCAATTTCATCAATCATTTGAATAATATCGGAAATATTTGCTGAAGATTTATTAATTTCATCGATGGCAGCAACCAATTCCTGCATCTGCTCATGACCGCTAATGGCTTTATTTCTGGCATCTTCGGCAATATCATTTGCTTCACCGGCATAATCGGCATTTTGTTTAGTTTGCGCCGATATTTCTTCAAGGGATGCTGTCAGTTCTTCAATGGAGCTTGCTTGTTCAGCAGCCCCCTGGGAGAGGACCATACTGGAATCAGATACTTGTTTTGAGCCTGAGGCTACTTGTTCCGAGGCAGACCAGATATTGGAGAGGGCATAATTCATATTATCAGTCATTTTATTAAAAGCCCGGGATAAAATACCAATCTCATCTGTAGAATT
>JAAYSO010000110.1 GCA_012523945.1 Bacillota bacterium | reverse complement strand
CCCGCCCCGGGAGGCGGCAAAAATTGAAAAAATTTTACAGCAGAACAGGCCGGCGAGCAGGTCAAATTATTATTTGGACAGCCGGCAATAATAAGAAAACAATACAAAAACAGCAACCTTGTGGTTGCTGTTTTATTTCTGCCGGGGTAGCTGAAATTTTGGTAATTTGACTTTTTGCACTGCTGCATTCCGATTGGCCTCTTTAATCATTTCAAAAACTTCTTGCCTGTGGACCGGAATGTCTTTCGGTGCGATAATGCCCAGTTTAACTTGGTCTTTTTTTGCTTCCAGTACTTTGACGATGATATTTTCATTGATAACTAAATCTTGGCCGGCTTTGCGCATCAGAATGAGCATATAAATCCTCCTAACCGCAACTGCGGTGTTTAGTGGGAGGGAAAAGGTGGTGACGTGTGGTAAAATCGGAATCGTAAAGCACGATCTGGGCGGCTTGCCCCTTTTGGCGGTAGACAAAAAGCGGGGCCAGTAAATTGGCCGTCATTTCTTCCATTTTTTCCGCCAAAGTAATAATCACATACACGTCAGGATCCTCTTCCACGGCTTTTGCCGTGTTTGCTCTATTCGACAAATAAAGGCTTTTTACCTGCTGCAGATAATTGGGAAAAAAATATTCCGGCCTGGTTACTAGAAATTTAGGGCCTTTATCGGCCTCTAACCAGAAGAAATAAGGATTATCTTCTACCGGGCTTAAAGTATAAGTGTTAATTTCCTCAAAACCTAAAAGGGGAGGATTCATTTGTAGTGTAATTTCTGTTGACATCTTTTTAATCACCTTACTCTCAGGCATATCTATCTGAGAAAATCAATGAGACTGGGTACCATAATGCGGGCACCGGCAGATAATGAAGCATAATAAAGTGTTTCCATGGTGGCAAAATGCATGAACGTTTCGGCAAAATCAATATCTTCCAGATGGGAGCGCAGTTTTGTCAGGTTAAGCTCTTCTAATGTGGTTTTATTTTTAGTGATCTCCAAACCTTTGCTGATGGCACCCAGGGCTGCCCGTTTATCTAAAATATGATCAATACATTGGGAAAGTTCGCCCAGAGCTTCGTTAATAGTTTCCTCTTTATTTTCATTTAAGCCGTAAACCAGTTTTTCTAAAGAAGCAAAAATACTTGTTTCATTGCCTGGTTCAAGCTCAATTTGCATGAACAGCCTCTCGCCGTCAAGATTTCCTTTGATTTCAACATTAGGTGCTATTTCCCACTTGATATCCCCTGTATCCCCGTGATACTCCACACCACTTTGATTATTTACCGGATCATAAGCTTGTGTGCGTTCAAAAGGAACGGTGGTTGTTTGATGGCCGGCAAAAATGTAACGCCCCCCCAAGCTGGTATTGGCCAGTTGCACAACCACGCCAACCAGTTCGTCTACCTCCATGGCGATAGCTTTTCTGGCCTCCGGCGGTTTGGAGCCGTCGGCGCCGGAGACGGCCAGCTCACGTGCACGCTGCAGTACATCATTAATGCCGGCCAGGGCGTCTTCTGTGGTGTTAATCCAGGACTCGGCGGCGTCTATATTGCGCTGGTACTGGGCGTTTTGCTGCAGTGAGGTAATATAGCCCATTATGCGGGTAATGGCCACCGGATCATCGGAGGGCAGGTTAATACTTTTACCGGAGGAAAGCATATCCTGATATTTATTCATACGGGCCAAATTGCGGTTTACATTACGGATTACCGTATTGGCAATTAATTGATGGGTAACACGCATTGTTCTCGCCTCCTTTAACGCAGGATACCATTAACTAAAGTATTGTAGACTTCATTTAAAGTGGCCAAAAAACGTGCTGAAGCCTGGTAAGCTAGCTGGAATTGCACCATATTGGCCATTTCTTCATCTAAAGAAACACCGGAAATGGAAGTGCGCCGGTTTGTCATCAGCTCTAAAAGTGAGTTTTGGTTTTCTTGCATGCGGATACTTTCCTGGGTATCCACCCCCAGGCGGGAGATGGTATCGCGATAAAAGAATTCCAAAGTGGTAGTGCCTTTTTCGTCATCTTCTTCCTTGGGTATTGTAAGGCGTTCGCCTAATACCTTTTCTGATCTGTCAAACTTAAATAGGGTGTTACGCAGTTGAGCGATTTTAACCGCATTGGTACCATCGCCGGGGCGAACCGCAGTAGGGTCGCCATCGCCGGTTGCGGCTCTAATATAAGACGGGTTATTTATGATTTTTTCATTAATCATCAGAGTCATAAGATCATCGCCGGTAAAAAAGTTGTCTGTGTCAGCTATATTTTCACCAAGCAGGTCTAAGCCTTTTGCATGCTGCTCGTTTACGGCATTAATAATTCCCCAGGCCAAACTTTCAAAATCCTGCATGTACTGGCGCAGTTCACCGCCGTATATTTCTCCTTTGTACTCGACCCCGTCACGCAGTTCAATGAGACCGTACAACTCACCGCCATTAAGGGCAACCGGTCTTTCATCCCTGGCCCAGACAATTTCCGGGGCGGGAGTCCATAGTGGTTCTGTGGCAAATACTTCCGGAAAGTCATCACTAGTGACATCTACCGGTTTGGTAGCCAATTCATAAACGGTGTTTTCAAATACCAGCGGCCGGCCGCCGATTAAAACGTTGACGGCGCCGTTTTCTGAATAGGAGACGTCAAAATTGGTGATTTTTGCCAGCTGCTCCAAAAGCAGGTCGCGGCGGTCCATTAAATCGCTGGGTGTATTTTTACGTACTGTAAGACTTGTGATTTGGATATTAAGGTCTTTAATTTGTTCGGCCAGGCTGTTTATTTCTTTAACTTTCAGTTCGATATGAGCGGTGATGTCATCACGCACGTTTTCCAAATGTGTATATGTTTGTTTAATGGCGTTGAGCAGTAAATTGGAATTTTCAATCAGAGCCGTGCGGGCTGAGGAACTTTCCGGGTTTAAACTTAATTCCTGCCAGCTGTCAAAAAAGACACCCAGCACATGGTTGAAGCCGTTTTCCGTAGGCTCTAAAAAAATGTATTCAATTTGCTTGAGATAAGTACTACGGGCTTCCCAGCGGCCTAAAGTATGTTGTTCGTTGCGGATTTGCCGGTCCAGGAATAAGTCGCGGACGCGGGAGATTTCATCAACCCGGACACCTGTGCCCAGCATCCCCTTGGGGTGGTAGGGCAGGGCCGTTGTGGGAGACATATGGGCCACCTGACGGCTATAGCCAGGTGTATTGGCGTTGGCAATATTATGGGAAGTAACTTCTAAAGCTTTCTGCTGTGCTTGCATGCCCAGGCGGGCAATATTTAAACCAAAAAAAGTAGACATGGGCAAACCTCCCGGGATCTCTATTAAGCGCGGTGTGTAATCACTGTATTGGGTTCAGCTGACTTTTTTGTCAGTTTACCTTTGGCGTCATAATGGGCCGAATCGGCATTGAGTAAATCTTTTAAAACATTAAAATATGCCAGTTCAGTTTGAAGGAGGAGTGTATTAGTGGTCTGCAAGTGCTTGAGCTCCAGGATACTTTCTTTCAGCGACCGGCGCAGGGCCTGTAAAGTTTCGGCTTTATCGCCGGCAGCTTGCACCAAGGTCAGGAAATCTTTGTCACCTGTAAGGCTAATACGTTCCTCTTCCAGCTCCTTAAGCTGTTTTTCCAGCCTTTCTTTTGCTTGCAGGCTTTCCTGTAAAAGCTCCATATTTTTATTGACAATGGCTTCCTGTTCTTGTTTGGTAGCACCAATCAACTCAGCAAATGTGTCTTGCTGCTTTTCTAAAACAGCTAATAACTTTTCCACAAAAAAACCTCCGCAAACATAATTTACCTGTACTTATGTCATCGGCGTCAAAGTAGTTTTCTTTAGGTAAAAGAAAGAAAAAGATGCCTCTGCACCTTTTTCTTTTATGCCAGTTTAATGGCTTCAGACCAAGTATCTCTTAATTCACTTAAAAGCAATTGAACTTCTGAAAGCAATTCCGCATCTTTTTTGATATTTGCGTCCACCAGCCGGTGGTACATATAATCATAAAGCCGGTAAAGATTGCGGGCAATATCTCCCTGCTCCAGGTCCAGGGTAGTCATCAGTTCGGTCAGAATGTCTTGCGCTTTTAGGATGTTTTGGTGACAGACTTCCAGCTTTTCTTCCTCAAGTCCCATTTGTGCCTGCTTAATAAAGCGAATGGCACCATTATAAAGCATTAAAACCAACTGGGCCGGTGTGACTGTTTCCACCATGTTTTTCTGGTATTTTTGGTAAGGGTTAGGCATCATGCTATCCATCCTTTATCGTTTGTCATCAAACAAAAGGCCGATTAGTTTATCAATTTCCACCGCCAAATCAAGCATTCTGCGGGGCGGTATTTCTTTAATGACTTCGCCTGTTTCGCGGTTGACAATTTGAAAAATATAACGCTCCGATTCTTCATGTAATGTGAAACGAAAGCCGAGATTCAGTTCATTAAAAGTTTCATTCATTTTTTCCGCGAACAGCGATAATTGCTCTTTAGTAAAAGCCGTTTCCTGTGTTTTCAGTTCGGCTTTTTTCGGCTCTGCAAAATCTGCCTGCCGGTGAGTCCGGTTAACAGTATTATTTGTAAGGGGAGTAGTTGAGATTGTGGATTCAATTCTCATAAAACTTAACCTCACATTTAAATTTTTGTTATTCTCACTAGATACTTCGGAAAAGAAGTATAAAACTTTAGCTAAAGATGTAAATTTTTAAAAATTTAGCTGAATTTTGCTTGTGCCTTAATTAACTTGGTAAAAAAGCTAAAGGAAACTTTAGTCTGGCCGATAAATATATGCATAATGTTACAAAGATGACGCTTAAAGAGGTGAGGAGGATGAAGGTTGGTATCATTGGCGGAGGCCACGGAGGTCTGGCTGTGCTCAATCTTTTACTGTCCATCCCCGAGGTGGAAGTTATGTGGGTTGCAGACCTGGATGACGGTGCTCCGGCCATGATCAGGGCAAGGGAAGCAGGAGTACATGAAACAAATGATTTTATTCCCCTCTTGGACGCTGAAGATTTGCACATGGTGATTGAAGTAACAGGCTTGGATCGTGTCAAGGAATTAATCTATGCCAATAAACCGGATCACGTGTTGGTGATGGAAGCGGAAGAAGCAAAACTGTTGATCACCATTGTGAAACATAAAGAAGAAACCAGTCGCAAGCTGGTGGAGAATGCGGAAAAACTGGCCGGCTATATTGAGGAGATTAATTTATCGGCACAACTAATTCGTGAGCGCATGAAACAGCTCGCTAAGGAGGCGGAAGCTCTGGCCAGGCGGGGAGAAGAACTGACGAAAACATCCCAAACTGCGGCGGCGGAAGCGGAAAAAACGCAGGAGATCCTGCATTTTGTTGAGGAAATAACGAAAACTTCCAAAATTATCGGCATTAATGCAGCCATCGAAGCATCCCGTGTAGGTAAGGAGGGTCAGGGTTTTGCCGTGGTGGCTGCAGAGATTAGCCGCCTGGCAGAAGACTCAGGCAGTTCCAATAAGGAAATCGCTAAAATCACCCGTAGCATTGTGCAATCTATGGAAAATATTCATACCGGCATTGCCCAATCTAAAGATGTAGCCAGGAGCCAGGTGGAAGCGGCAGAGGAAGTACTTACCACTTTGGAAACTCTGGCGGATGTTTCTTTACAGCTGAGGGAGCTTGCCAATAATCTCCTATCAATGTAAACTAAAGAAGGGCCTTTTTTGCCTGTTTTGTTTTTGGTCTTAAGTTTTCTGCTTTGCTTCCGATATAAAGAAACGGGAGTAAATAACAAATTTATCAAAAACAAAAGAGAGAGTGAATTGTATGACAAGAGTATTGGTTGTTGATGACGCAGCCTTTATGCGCATGGCTATTAAAAATATGTTGGAAAATAATGGTATGGAGGTTGTGGGAGAGGCGGAAAACGGTGCCGTAGCGGTGGAAAAATACGCCGAGTTAAAACCGGATTTAGTAACCCTGGATATTACCATGCCTGTCATGAACGGTTTAGATGCTTTAAAAGCCATTATGAAATTAGATCCTAACGCAAAAGTTGTCATGGTTTCAGCCATGGGACAGGAAGCCATGGTAAAAGACGCCATTATGAGCGGAGCTAAATCTTTTATTATTAAGCCTTTCAAGCAAGACCATGTCATGAAAACATTAAACAAGATTTTACAACAATAAATGGTTTTAATTTGAAGTGGCTAAAACCTTTTGGTGAGCAGAATGCTAAATATTACAAAAAAAGAATTTGCCGAGTTGTCTGCTTTCATTAAAGATAATTACGGTATTTTCCTTAAGGAAGAAAAAAAGACAATGGTGCTGGGACGGCTGCAGAATTTACTTTTAAGTAAAGGTTTTACCAACTTCACAGACTATCTGCATTATCTGGCCCATGATAAAACCGGAGAAGCCGCAGCGGCACTTATTGACAGGATATCTACTAATCACACTTTTTTTATGCGGGAAGCCGACCACTTTTATTATTTTCGCGACCATGTTTTGCCCTATTTGGAGAAAAATGTGCGCGATAAAGATTTGCGTGTCTGGTGTGCAGCTTGTTCCACAGGTGAAGAATCTTATACCTTGGCCATCTTAATTAATGAGTTTTTTGGCAATAACCGGGATGGCTGGGATACTACTATGCTGGCTACCGATATCTCGCGTAAAGTATTGGAGATAGCGGAAAAGGGTGTTTACAGTAAAGAAAAGATCGCGCCGCTGCCGGCTTTGTGGAAAACAAAATACTTTAAAAATATTGATGGCCAAAATGTGGAAATTATTGATGAGATCAAAAAGAAAGTGATTTATCGCCGCTTTAATTTGGTGCAAAAGCATTTTCCCTTTAAACGTAAATTGCATGTGATATTCTGCCGCAATGTGATGATTTATTTTGATATGTTCACAAAAACAGAACTTATAAATAAATTTTATGAGCACCTGGAACCAGGGGGGTATCTGTTTATCGGCCATTCTGAGTCTATAAACAGGGAAACGTCAAAATTTAAATATGTGATGCCTGCAGTATACCGTAAACTGGAGTAGCATGTCTTAGGCACAATAAAAGTAGGTGATCAAGCTGGAATTGGTGGTGGGAATTGGTGAGTACAGCGTTTCCAATCAAAAAGGTGCACAGATTAAAACTTATGCCTTATCTTCCTGTGTGGCGGTAACGATGTTCAGTCCTTTAAGGCGGGCGGCAGGAATGGTGCATATAGCGCTTCCTGCTCCCCCGGCCAATATTAAGGCAGTGACAAGACCCGGGTACTATGCTGTGACAGGAATACCACTGTTAATAAAAAAAATGTCGGAAAATTTTGGTTGTTTAAAGGAAGAGTTGGTGGTGCAGATTTATGGCGGTGCCAATGCTAACCGTAAAAATGATATTTTTAATATTGGAAAAAAAAATATAGAAGCAGTACGGCAGATTTTGTCAGAATTAAAAATGCACATTAAACATGCCGATGTGGGCGGCAGTGTCAGTCGCACAGTCAGTATTGATATTGATACCGGAGAAGTAAAGGTGGCAACTTTCCCGCTTTTATTTTAATTTTTCGCTATTGAATTCTGAATATTTGCGCAGCTTATACTTTTTAGTATATTCTAAACTATAGGAGGGGGTAAATGGATGAGTATTTTAAAAGGAGAAGCAGCACTGTCGGCCTTGGTGGGAGTGGTTCCCTACATTGTTGAAGCGTTGCCGGATGAGATGGCTCTTTTTGTGACGGACGGGAAAAAATATCTTCAGGTGGCGGAAGGACCGGAATTGCAGACAGGAATAAAACTGGGCAGTAAAATTTTAGGCAAAGCCACGGAAAAGTGCATGCAGGAAAAGCGCAAAACTGTCTACCACATTCGTGAAGGAGTCCCCTTTAAAGGCGTGAACGTGCCGGTCTGTGATGAAAACGGCATGCCTGTAGGTACGGTCATTTGTGCCATCGGCCGCAAAACCCAGCAAGAAGTTAATAAATATGCCACCTCTTTATCTGCCGCATTGGATGAGATGGCGGCTGTGTCCGCGGAAATGGCACAAAGTGCAGCCAGGCTGGCTGCCATCGGTGAGGACCTTTTGACCAAATCGCAATTATCCAGTGAAAGGATTGAAAATACGGCCGTAATTATTAATGCCATTACGGAAATTTCTAAACAAACAAATTTATTAGGCTTAAACGCTTCTATTGAAGCCGCCAGGGCAGGAGACAACGGCAGGGGGTTTAGTGTTGTGGCAGAAGAAATTCAAAATTTGGCCGCTGAAGCCAGGAAGGCGGCGCAGGAAGTAAAAGCAATTGTGCAGGAAGTGGCAGCGGCGGTAACAGGCATGATTGAGGCTGCCAGGGAATCAGGGACAATAGCCCAAAAGCAGGCTTCGGCCACTGAAGAAAGTGCCGCAGCCATTGCGGGACTACGGCAGGTTGCCCTTGACCTGAAACAAACGGCAGCCAAACTGTAAGGGCATATTAGGGCATGTGAATATTTTCCTTTATTCTGCCTGTAGCACTACTTCTAATGCTTTTAGGCCCAACAAGCGGTTTTGCCGCCAAATTTTATCCCACTGCTGCAAATCACCCACAACTGTACCCACTTCTACAATCATGGCAGGGGTCTTAAGCTCCGCAATAACCCAGTCCATGTATTTGCCGCCGTTTACTAATAAGTGATCACTGCGGTAGCCTGTCAAAGCGCCCAGCTGCCGGGCAATTTGCCTATCTCTTTGCAGTTGCTCCCCTTGCTGGCGGTTATACCAGTAGATTATTTCTCCCTGCTGGTGAAAAGAAAGCGTCAAAGCCGGCTGCTGTTGCAAGGTAAATTCATATAATGCCCTGGCTTCCGGTTCGCTGAGAGGTTTTTCTCCTTTATAGTGACTGGGAGCCGGGCGCGGGGCTACATTTATCATACGCTTCCAGGAGGCGGGAAACTGCCTGTTTAAATCAACGCCGCGAATATTGGCTTTCCAGCCACTAAAATCTTGCACTTTACTTTGGGCAAGAATTTTTTTTGCCAAAGCACCGTGTTGGACGGCTTCCGGCCCCTCCAGTACCAAAGTGACGCCGTCCGGATTAATCATGGGGATAAACCACATACTTACTTCATCGATAAGTTCCGCCACCGGAAAACTGCCCAAGGTTTCATTGTACTTGGCGTAATGAGCATATTCCTCCAGCATTTTCATCAGTAAAGAAGTTGTCAGCCACTCACTGGCGTGAATGGAAGCATCAAGAAAAATATTTTTTTCGCCTTGCCCCAGCCGGGCGGCAAAAATTATCCTGCCTTCTACAGATTGACCGATAGCATATAGTTTAATCAGTGTGGGATAAGCGTCCGCCAGCGCCATCAGATCTGCTTGCAGGCGATCATAAGTGTAAGGCTGGCGGGGGTTAACGATGACGGGAGCGTTATGGACGCGCAGTTTAGGTTCCTTGATCCTGGCCACTGTTGCTGCCAATTCCAAGCGCGTAATCTTTTCCTTCAGTCTTAACTTGCGGTCAAAGGGAACTTCAATTATGCCCAGTTTTGCCAAAGCATTTGCTTCTTCTTTGCCCTGACCGGGAAAATAAGTTTCAGCAGCTTCCGGCGCTGCAAACTCCCGCGCCAGCAAAAAGTATAAATCGCCCCTGTTTATAGGCCTTTCCGGATCGTGTAAATCAAAACCGGCTGCAGCCAGTTCTGCTTGGTAAGCCGTTTTTCCCAAGCCTAAAACGGCGGCAAAGATTTGTATGCTTTCCTGACAGGAGGCATATAGATCAGCCTGCCTTGACGTCCAGTCCTTGTCCAGGACATTTAAATCGTTAAGATAAGCAAAATAATCAACATCTTCCTGAGTGGGAGGGTTTTCGGCAAAAGAGGTTGTTGCCGGGGTCCCGGTTCCGGTATTATAGACAACGGCAAAAAAAAGTATCAAGGCGGTAAAAGCCATGATGGTGCTAAAGATTTGCCTGTTGATTTGTGACAGTTCCGTCATATTTTCACCTTACCTTAAGCTGCTTGTCCTCATATTTTTGCAAAGTCAAACAATTTTCCTGCCAAAATTGGCCAAGAATAAAAAAATATAAAAGAAATTAATGAAATTTTAAAATAGTTGCAGGATATTAGAAAAATATGTAGAAAAAATGTTAAAGGTTCTTAAGTAATATTTGGATTTCCAGGCAAGTTATTGTTGCGATGGTAAATATGATGCCGATAACGTAAGACTTTTGTAATAAAATTTACTTGTTATAAAAATATAATAATTTTAGCTGTAAAGGGCAAACCTGTCGAAAGGCAGGGACGCAAAGCCACAGGCCTAAAACCGTTACGGTCACGGCGGCTGGGTTGCCGGTTAATCAAACTCTATTTTTGTACCAGTATACCAGGAGTTTGTTTTGCTGTTGTTAAAAACAGGAAGGCAGCCATGAACCTTCCTGTTTTTATAAGGGAATCTTAACGTATTCAAAGGAGTGGAAAATAATGAACCGGCTCCTTGTAGACGGAACCAACCTTATTTTGCAACTGGCGCTGGATGCTGCCGCGGAAAAACAGCGTGCCAGTGCCCATAATCTGGCCAATGTTAATACGCCTAATTTTAAACGGCAGGAAGTCTCCTTTGAAAAAAAACTGAAAGAAGCTTTATTTTCAGCGCCAAAACTAAAGCTGACAAAAACGCATGAAAAACACCTGCCCCGGGAATTGAAACTTTCCGACCTGCAGCACGAAGTAGTGACAGATCACAGTACCTCCATGCGCAATGACGGTAATAATGTGGATATTGACAGGGAAATGGTGCTTTTGACCATGAATCAAATGCATTTTAATGCCGTGACGCAGGTGTTAAATAGTCGCTACAGCACACTGCGTTATATCCTACATGAAGGGAGGCGCTAACAGATGAAAATGTTTCAGGCTATGCAGGTTTCAGCTTCCGGCCTGACGGCGGAAAGGTTACGTCTTGATTTAATCGCTTCCAATATCGCCAATGCTCATTCCACGCGTACGGAAACAGGTGAACCGTACCGCAGGAAATCGGCTGTTTTTGCCGCAGTATTAAAAGAAGCGGGACAAGCCGGGGAAGGCGTGCGGGTAGCTGCTATCCACACCGATCCCGCAGAACCGCGTTTGGAATATGATCCCACCCATCCGGACGCCGACGAGGAAGGTTATGTGGCTTATCCCAATATAAATGTGGTGCAGGAAATGGTGGACATGGTCACGGCCATTCGTTCTTACGAAGCTAATGTGACAGTCCTCAATGCCGGTAAAAATATGTTCCTGAAAGCACTGGAAATAGGCAGAGGGTAGGTGAGTTTACTTGGAAGTTCGTCAATTAAATGAATTTATCCCGCTGGCGTGGCAACAGCAGGAGCAGAAAAAGACGACGGCGGCACAAAGTGAGAGCTTTAGTGATGTCTTAAAGCAAGCATTAAATGAAGTGAATGAATTACAGCTCAAGTCGCAACAGGATGCGGTGGCTTTGGCAGTAGGAGAAATTGAAGACGTACACCAGGCTTTAATCACAATGGAGCAGGCACGTTTGGCCTTGGAGCTAACTGTGCAGGTGCGTAACAAATTAATAGATGCGTATCAAGAAATTTCCCGCATGCAAATTTAAACAGGTCCAGGGGCCGTGGAGAGGGGTGATAAGGGTTGTCGGAACAAAGACGCTTTCCCTTCAGTTTAGATGAAATCAGGGGAAAGTGGCAGCAATTAAGCAGAGCAAAAAAAATCTCAGCGGTAGTATTGATTACAGCAATCATAATCACACTGATTTTTTCCGGGCAAGCCTTACTGCGTCCGCGCATGTCGCCCCTGTTTACAGGACTGGAGCCGGCAGATGCCGGTCGCATTACGGCTAAATTAAAAGAGCTTGGTGTACCTTATGAGCTGACGCAAGAAGGAAAAACAATCCTTGTCCAGGACGACAAGGTTTACGATTTAAGGATTCAGTTAGCAAGCGATGGAACGCTTTTAGGCAGTAGCGCCGGGTTTGAGCTTTTTGATCAAACTAAATTAGGCTCAACCGATTTTGAACGGCGCCTCAACTATCAAAGAGCTTTGCAGGAAGAACTGCGCAGGACAATCGTCCAGCTGGAGGAAGTTGAACAGGCACGCGTACATTTAACGCTTCCCGAACCCAGTGTTTTTATTGCTGAGACGACCCCTGCTTCCGCCTCCATCGTTTTGAAGCTGAATCCTTTTTCGCGGTTAGAACCAAAACAAATTCAAGGTATTATACATTTGGTAGCAGGTAGTGTGGAGAATTTAAGTCCCGAGAATATAACCATTGTTGATACATACGGAAATTTATTGAGCGATCTTTATCCTCTTGATGAATCATCACAAATTGCTGAAGCCACTTTGAAGCAGTTGGAGGTAAAACGTACTTTTGAGCGGGAGCTGGAGCAGCGGGTACAGCGTCTTTTGGATCGTGTCTTTGGGCCGGGGCAGGCCATTGCCATGCTAACGGCAGAACTTGATTTTAATTCCCGCGAATCAACTGTCATTACTTATGCAGAAGGCGGGGTGCCCCGCAGCCATACCATTACACGGGAAACATGGATAGGCGGGGAGGAAAACATCCCCAATATGGGGGAAGCAGGCACCGACAGTAATATCCCCGGCTATGTGCTGCCGGAGGAAACTGAAGGTGGGTTTTATGAACGGACTGATGAAATTACTAATTATGAAATAAATGAAACTAATGAAACAGAAATTTTTGCTCCCGGCCGTCTTTTACGATTGCATACCGCAGTGGTGGTAAATACAAAAAACGGCGAAATTTCGCCGTTTCAGGTAGAACAGATCCGCAATACCGTGGCCGCTGCCGTAGGTTACCAGGAGGAGCGCGGCGACAGTATTGATGTGCAGGGTATGAACTTTGATACGACCCAAATGGATCAAATACAGAAAGTACTGGATGAGGCGGAGCAACAGGAGCAACTGCAGCAATATATCCGGTATGGAATTTTAGGTCTGGTGGGACTGCTGAGCTTAATTTTCCTTGTTCGCTTCCTGGCTAAACGGCGGGAGCGGGCAGTGGATTTACAGGAAGGAATGGTACCTGTTTTGCCTGACAGTGCTGAAGATGCATTGCTGCCTGAAAGCGAAACACCTATAGAAGAAAGCAGTCTTAATCAACAGGTGCGCCAACTGGCAGAAAGGGATCCGGAGACGGCAGCCTTCCTGATACGTACCTGGCTATCGGAGGAATAGGGGGATTGTGTGGTGCGAGGTAAATTAACCGGTATAAAGAAAGCAGCCATTCTCCTGATGGCTTTAGGTCCGACATTATCGTCACGCATTTTGCGACATTTTAATGAAAACGATATTGAACGGATTTCTTTGGAAATCGCCAATACTACTAAAGTTGAAGTAGCTGATATGGAAGAAGTTTTGGAAGAGTTCTTGTTAATTAACCAGGCGCAAAAATATGTCCTTGACGGCGGCCTGGATTATGCCAGGAAACTTCTGGAGGAAACTTTAGGTACGCAAAAAGCTCATGAAATAATCAAAAAATTAAAAGATGCTTCACAAATCAAACCTTTCATGTTTGCCCGTAAAACTGACCCGAAACAACTGTCTAATATTATTTCCCATGAGCATCCCCAAACAATTGCCCTTATTTTATCTTATCTCGACCCGCAGCAATCTGCGCAAATTTTGTCGGATCTGCCCAATGAGCAGCAGCCTGATATTGCCCAGCGCATAGCTACCATGGACAGAACCTCGCCGGAAGTTTTAAGGGAAGTAGAAAATGTGTTGCGGGAACGTCTGTCGTCCATGGCCCAGGCTGATTTTGCCGCTGCCGGTGGCATCGGTACTTTAGTTGATATTTTAAATAATGTAGATCGCGGCACGGAAAAGTTAATTTTGGAAGAACTTGAACAAGACCAGCCCGATCTGGTGGATGAGATCCGCAAACGCCTCTTCATCTTTGAAGATATTATCGGTCTTGATAATGCCTCCATCCAGCGCATTGTCCGTGAAGTTGATCATAAAGATCTGGCAGTGGCACTGAAAGGCTCAAGCGAGGAAGTCCGGGAGCGTATTTTCCGTAACGTCTCCAAGCGTGCTGCAGAAATGCTCAAGGAAGATATCGAGTTTATGGGCCCCATTCGCTTGCGCGAAGTGGAAGAGGCACAGCAGCGTATTGTTGCTATAGTCCGCAGACTGGATGAAGCCGGTGAAATTGTCATTTCGCGGGGTGGGGATGATGCCATTATTGTCTAAAGTAATCAAAGCGGAAAAAATTTTTCAAGCCGGCAGTCGCCAGGTGCTTTTGCAACCGCCGGCGGCGCCGGCACCACCAAAACCGCAAAAAGGGGAAAAAGAAGCCGCCCAGGTACAAACACAGGCGGACAAGGCAGAAAAGCTTTTGGCGGAAGCGGAAATTAAATTGCAGCAGGCTGAAGCAAAAGCAGCTGAAATTTTGGCTGCAGCGCAAACTGAAAAGGAACAAATTTTGCAGCAGGCACAAGAAGAGGCAGAAAGACTGCGCCAGGAAGCACGGCAGGAAGGTTATGACAAAGGACTCAAAACCGGCCTGGAGCAGGGCGCAGAAAAAAGCCAGGAACTGATAAAAGAAGCGGAAAAGCAACTGGAGGAAACGCGGCAGTTGCGCAAGGAAATGCTGCAAAGAGTTGAACCGCAGGTGGTGGAGCTGGCTGTAAAAATTGCCGAAAAATTTGTGGGACAAAAGCTGGTGGAGGATGCACAAATCCTGCAGCAGTTAATTGAGGAAGCACTGCGGCAAATTCAGGAAACAGGCGAAATTATTATTCGCTTGCATCCGGAAGATGCGGCCGCCTGCCGGGAAAAGCTGCCCCTGTGGCAGGAAGAACTGGGGGAGTATGCCACGCTAAACTTATTAAGTGACCACACCCTGCAGCGTGGAGACTGCCGGGTGGAAAGTACCGGTTCAGTTTACAGCTGTCAAGTGGATGAACGTTTTGCTTCTTTGCGTAAAATGCTGACGGAAGTGGTGACCCATGCCTAAATTGAATTTGGCAACATATTTGCAGACTGTGGAGTCCTTTTCACCTTTAAGAAAAGCCGGCCGGGTGACGCAAGTGGTGGGTCTCACCATTGAGGTACAGGGCATTGAAGCTTTTATTGGTGAAGTTTGTCTCCTTTATTTAAACAATCGTAGCCGACCGGTGATGACGGAAGTTGTAGGCTTTAAAGACGGCAGTGCTCTCTTGATGCCTTTAGGCAATGTTTCCGGCATCCGCCCGGGCTGTGAAGTGGTGACCACGGGTAAATCCTTTACGGTCAAAGTAGGACACGGTCTTTTGGGACAAGTTGTAGACGGGCTGGGCCAGCCGCTGGAAGGCGGCACCATAGGTGGCATTGACGCAGAATACCCGGTGGATAATGATCCCCCCAACCCCCTGGCACGTAAACGTATTAAAGATTTCCTGCCTACGGGAGTGCGGGCCATAGATTTGTTTTTAACGTGCGGGCAGGGACAGCGTATCGGTATTTTTGCCGGCAGCGGTGTGGGTAAGTCCACCCTGCTGGGAAT
>JAAYSO010000109.1 GCA_012523945.1 Bacillota bacterium | reverse complement strand
CCCAAGGATTTCAAATTGCTTGTCGAACATATAAACTTAATACATAAACAGTATCCGCTTGTAGATTTCAAACATTATGGTTTTCCCAATGATTGGCGGAAAATACTGAATTAAAATAATAATTTCAGCATATATTAATAGTAACAGATCCTACGAGCTTATTTTATAAGCGCAATACAGTAGGCCCCAAAAAACACCCGCTTAAACATAAATTTGTTTATGCGGGTGTTTTGCATATTAAGGAAAACAAATCCTTATTTTTAGACAGCGAGGTAACATTTTGCCAATTCTGCTTATTTAAATACCTTAAAGTCTTTATCACGGAAAGCGGCGTTAAAAGGCATATGAATGTTATCGGCTTGGCCTAATGGCATTTCTTCAGGCTTAACCGGGACGCTGCCTTCAGGAACAGGCGGCGGCGTAAACATGGGCATGGGGAATTGCGGGAATTCATCCCCTTCCTGCATCGGCGGCATAGGCGGCATCATTGGCATCTTCTGTGGCATGAGTGAAATACCCAGCTGGTTTGCCAGGAAACGCCACGCCTGTTCAAACCAATCATCAATGCAGGGACCGACTGTACCGTCTTCGGCCAATATGCGGTTTACAGCATTAGTCTCCCCATGTCCTCCCGTACTGGAGATATATGCCGCATAAGGGCGTTTGGCCCGCTCCATAGCATCAATCATGGCAATTGTCTGATAAACGGAAACAAGCATATCAAGACGCGTATGATGGAAAAATGCAGGCGGTGTTTGCGGACCGACCAGGTCACCATTGGGTACATAAACAATGCCGTCATCGGTCTGCTGGCCGCAAAACATGGGACCAAAACCCAAAATCATGGCATTAGGCTTGCCCTCTTCACCGGTACAGCCGGCAGCTTCCATGATCTCCGACCTGTTCCAAATATTACCGGTGGTCATGCAGATAAAGGCCCCGGCAGAATTGCCTGAGATGACAATCTGGTCCGGATTAATTCCCCATTCTTCTGCATGATCACGCAAGATTTTGATACCTTTGATGAGATCAATAACAACCTGCGGGAAACGGTAATCTTTGGCTACAGGATACAAATATGTACAAGTTACACCGAACCCCTTGCCCATACAGCGACTGGCGATTGCCGTGCCGTCTGCTTCACTGCAAAACATGAAACCACCGCCGGGAACATGAATCAAAGCAGGTGTAGTTTGCAAAATCGGCGGGACATTCGACACGGTGACGATGAGCTTTGCGGTTTTGGCATCGTTTAAATCAAACGTCAGGACCTTCACAGAAAAACCTCCTAAAATTTCCTTTTACTTTAAAACTAACACAAACAGTGAACATATTCAACCAGATATTGGCTTAAACAGGAAGCGGGATTTTGCTGAGGAAGCTGCAATAACTGTGGTGCCTGTTACCGCACCTGCCCGGCAGAAGCGGTAGAAAAAAACCCCTGGAGGATTTAACCTCCAGGGGTTTTCAGTGTCGCCTGATCTCTATTTTTCAAACCTGCCACAAGCATAATCATAACCACAGATACTGCGGCCAGGAGTATAAAGCCCAGTTTAAAATTACTGTTGGTCAGATCCAAAAAAAGACCAAAAGCCGAAGGTCCTACGGCAATACCCAGGTTTGAAGCACAAGTCAGCACTCCCAGCCCCATCCCCACCTGATGGGGCTTAATTGTCTCCGGCAGTAAAGTAAAGACTAAAACGGAAATGGGGGAAAAACCAACCCCTAAAACGGCTGCCCAAAGAAAGGGAGTGGCTGCAACGGCACTGCCATGCACTTCCGCCCCAATCTGCCCTGCGCTTAGTTTGTATGCTAAAAATAAAAAACAGGGATAGCGAAAATACCCCTGTATTAATACTTTTAATTTTTATGTACATTTCAATAAAGACAATATTATATGCACTGCTACTATTACTATGTGCTCACAGTAACATTAATTTTGCCTTATGTTAAACCCTGCACAGCAAACTAAACAATCATCCATTACTCTCAATTATATAATTCCCTTTTTACCCACCACTTAATTCCCTAACCATCACATCTAATAACCGGTTCACTTCTTTTTCGGAGATCGCAGGGGTATGGTAACCGACTGCAAGTGTTAACACCTCGTTATATGTGCTTACTCCCATGTAGAAAAACGGTGCATAGTTGATGGGACCGGTCATATAACCGTCTTCAGCTACGGCACTGCCAAACTTAAGCGGCTGGCCGGCAATGATGCCCAAATTGGAAAGATACGGCAAGACGGTGTTCATTCCCTTTGCCAGACTCGCCTTTTGCTTATATACCTCTTCTCTTGCCGCAGAAAGCGGAGACCCGGCAATCAGCTCCATCATTGCCGCCGAAGATAACCCGGGTCGGTTATTTTTAATGGTATCAAGTTTCTGCTTGACTTTTGCCAGGGTTACTTCAAATTCTTCTCCCTCCTGTAACTCAATAATAACCGCTTCTGATCCGGATAAATTACAGATTGTGCCCGTAGTCCTGCCGGGTAAATACCGCCGCAGGTCCACTGTGATGCAAATGGCAGCTTTTTCTT
>JAAYSO010000108.1 GCA_012523945.1 Bacillota bacterium | reverse complement strand
CAATGAAGCTTGTTTTACTTGCATTTTTAGAAGCATGAGGGTATACTATGGGTAATATTCATTATCCTGAGAAAACCGATGAAGGGCAAAAGTAGCCTGTTGAGCTTCTTACAGAGAGCCGGTGGTGCTGCAAACCGGTAGAGGCGCAGGTGAATTCCGGTCCGGAGGTGAGCGGGTGAAATTAGTAGCCCGTTCCGCACCGTGCGTTAACCGGTTTAGAGGGGACAAAGCAGGCATTGGCTTACTTTGTCAACCAGGGTGGTACCGCGAGCATACTCGTCCCTGTATAGGGACGTTTTTTTATTTTTAAAATAAAAAGGGAGGCCTGACAAGATGTTAGATTTAAAATTTGTCAGAGAAAATTTAGATATTGTCAAAAAAGCGGTGCAGGATAAAGGTGAAGAAGCAGCCATTGATCGTTTTACGGAAATAGATGCCAGGCGCCGCAATTTATTGCAGGAAACAGAACAACTAAAAAATAAACGTAATACTGTTTCTGAAGAGATTGCCCGGATGAAGCGGGAGAAAAAAGATGCCAGTGCCACCATTGAGGAGATGCGCCTTGTTTCCCAAAAGATAAAAGAATTGGACAATGAACTGCGCCAGGTGGAAGCCGAGCTGCAGGAGATTTTGCTGACCTTGCCCAATATTCCTGATCCGTCTGTGCCTATCGGTGAAACTGAAGCAGACAATGTCCCGGTACGCCACGTAGGGGAAGTGCCAGAATTTGATTTTGAACCGAAAGCGCATTGGGATCTTGCCGTAGATTTAGATATTATTGATTTTGAACGTGCAGGTAAAGTAACAGGGGCTCGCTTCGCTTTTTATAAAGGGCAGGGAGCTCAATTGGAACGGGCATTAATTAACTTCATGCTTGACTTGCATACTTCAGAACATGGTTACACAGAAGTATTCCCGCCCTTTATGGTCCACCGCAACAGCATGATCGGAACCGGGCAACTGCCTAAATTTGAAGAAGACGCTTTTCGTGTTGCCGGCAGTGATTATTTTCTAATTCCCACGGCGGAAGTGCCTGTAACTAATTACCATCGTGAAGAAATTTTAAGTGAAGAGCAGTTGCCTCTTTTATATGTAGCTTACAGTGCCTGTTTCCGTGCCGAAGCCGGAGCCCATGGCCGCGATACCAGGGGACTGATTCGCCAACACCAGTTTAATAAGGTGGAACTGGTGAAATTTGTCCGTCCCGAGGATTCCATGGAGGAACTGGAAAAATTAACACTTAATGCGGAAGAAGTTTTAAAACGCCTGGGTTTGCCCTACCGCACCATGCTCATGTGTACAGGAGATTTAGGTTTTGCCGCCGCCAAAAAGTATGATTTGGAAGTATGGCTACCATCATATAATACCTACCGTGAAATCTCTTCCTGCAGTAACTTTTTAGATTTTCAGGCGCGCCGGGCTGGTATTCGTTTCCGCCGGGCAGCAGGTAAAAAGGCTGAATTCGTGCATACACTTAACGGTTCCGGTGTGGCCATCGGCAGGACTGTGGCAGCTATTTTAGAAAACTATCAGCAGGCGGACGGAACCGTAAAGATTCCTGAAGCTTTACGCCCGTACTTACCCGGCATACCCAGCGGCTATATTGGGAAATAATGACAATATGTTGTTATTGACAAAGCCTTTCACACTGTGTTATACTGATTTATGCGCCCGGAGGGGTGTCCGAGCGGTTTAAGGAGCTGGTCTTGAAAACCAGTGACTCGAAAGAGCCGTGGGTTCGAATCCCACCCCCTCCGCCATTTATCATTGGCGGAGTTATGAAAGTAAATAATTGTCCGGAGAGATGGCCGAGTAGGTCGAAGGCGGTCGCCTGCTAAGCGATTAAGCGGACCAAAATCCGCTTCGAGGGTTCGAATCCCTCTCTCTCCGCCATCAGAAAATAAAGCTGCGTTCAACGCAGCTTTTTTTAACTTCCTTTTTACATAAATTCTTTAAGTGAATTAATGTAATAATCTGGCTTCCGTGCATATAAACCTCCAAGCTCCATCAGTGTTTTATGGTCACCGTCTTCAACTATGCGGTCGTATTGTTCCTCTTTTATTTACTATTAACTTTTATGACAAACTATTTGACTCTGTAAGAAATATTTAATTCAAAAAGCTGGTCACCGTCAAAAAGCAACGGAACGCCAATGATTAAAGCGTTTTGGTTGCTTAGTTCCATTTTTTCTCCTGTCAAAATAGTCGGCGGTGTAACATCGATACGAATGCCTATCTGGGCCAGGAGTATCCCTGTATTGCCGAGTATCATATTGCCGAGTTCGGCTACGGCACTTTTCGCCATCTCATCAAGGGTAGTTACTTCAACTCCCCCCATCATCATGGAGGCAATATTGCAGGCTAAATTGAGGTCCATGGTGATGGCAACGTTGCCTTGTAAATCCCCCGTCAGGCCAATGAGAACAACCATGCTATTACTTTTATACGGGGTAGTTTTCCTGTAAGCTTTACCAAGTTTCGGCTGTACCCCGGTTGTTTGTTGAATTACATCCATGCTCGCTTTAATAAATGAATTAATAACATCAGCTTTCATTCTGCTTCACCCACTTTTGTTTTTCTTG
>JAAYSO010000016.1 GCA_012523945.1 Bacillota bacterium | reverse complement strand
TTAATTAAAAGAGATGTTTGTCTCTGTCAAGACTTGTCTGCTATAATAGAATGTGATTATATTTGAAGTTGTACCAGCACTGTCATAAGGAGAGATCAATATGTCTTACGACTCCGAAGGCAAATCAAACTTTATCTATACCATTATCAGCAAGGATGTTGAGGAAGGTAAAAACGGAGGCAGGGTACATACCAGGTTCCCGCCTGAACCTAACGGGTACCTCCATATAGGACATGCCAAAGCCGTATTGCTTAATTATAAAATGGCGGAATTATTTAAAGGTAAGTTTAATGTGCGTTTTGACGACACCAACCCGGTAAAAGAGGAACAGGAATTTGTGGATTCAATCTTGGAAGATTTACGCTGGTTGGGGGTAGATTGGGAAGACCGGCTGTATTATGCTTCAGATTCCTTTGAACTGAAATATGAATTTGCCTGCCGCTTAATTAAGGCGGGACGGGCTTATGTCTGTGACTTAAGCCCCGAAGAAATACGCGAGTACCGCGGCACATTAACAGAACCGGGCAAAGAAAGTCCTTATCGCAATCGCAGCGTGGAGGAAAATCTTGATTTATTTGCCCGGATGCGTAACGGCGAATTCCCGGAAGGGTCCCGGGTTTTGCGGGCAAAAATTGATATGGCTTCCGGTAATCTGAATCTGCGCGATCCGGTGCTTTACCGTATACTGCATGCCTCACACCACAGGACCGGCGACAGGTGGTGTATTTACCCCATGTATGACTTTGATCACCCCTTCACCGATGCCCTGGAAGGTATTACTCATTCCCTTTGCTCCATTGAATACACTGATCACCGTCCTCTATATGACTGGATCGTGGAAAATGCGCTGGAATTAATGCCGGAGGTAATCAAAACACCTTCGCAACAAATTGAATTTGCCCGGCTTAATATGACTTACACCGTCATGAGCAAGCGTAAGTTGCGGCGCCTTGTGGAAGAAGGGTATGTGGACGGCTGGGATGATCCCAGGATGCCCACCATTTCCGGGCTGCGCCGTCGTGGTGTGACCCCGGCAGCCATTGATGATTTTACGGAGCGGGTAGGTGTGGCCAGGGCAGACAGCACAGTTGATTTAGCTTTATTTGAGCACTGTGTGCGCGAAGATTTAAATAAAACTGCCCACAGAATGATGGCAGTACTGGATCCGCTCAAAGTAGTGATTACCAACTGGCCGGAAGGCAAAACGGAAATGTTAAAAATAGAAAATTTACCGGGTGATGAAAACGCCGGTTTCCGGGAGGTACCTTTCAGCGGGGAGATTTATATTGAACGGGAAGATTTTATGGAAAACCCGCCGAAAAAATACCATCGCCTTTCACCTGGCAAAGAAGTTCGTCTTAAAGGCGCATATATTATTTTGTGCGAAGAAGTTATTAAAGACGATGCAGGTAAGATTATTGAACTGCGCTGCACTTACGATCCGCGCACGAAAAGCGGCCAGGATACCAGCGGCAAGAAAGTTAGAGGTGTAATCCACTGGGTTTCCGCCCCCCATGCTGCCAAAGTCACGGTGCGTTTGTATGACACACTTTTTACCAAAGAAGATCCGGAAGAAGCTGCAGATGAAGATTTCACCGCCAATATTAATCCCGACTCGTTAATTACACTGGAAAACGTACCCGCTGAACCGGCCTTGGCTACAGCCGAGCCCGGCAGTCGCTTCCAGTTTTTGCGTAAAGGTTATTTCTACCTTGATCCTGTGGAAGCCAAGAAAAATCGTCTTGTCTATAATCGCATTGTGACGCTCCGGGACACCTGGGGTAAGATTAAACGGAATTAAATTAACACCCTCTTGCATTTTGCGCAGGAGGGTGTTTTCACTTAGGCAGCATCCGCAGGAAAGTTAGACGCGTTAAACCATGATTTTGCAAATCATGGCGGTCAGTTCAACCGGATCCTCAACCGGTAAACCTTCAATTAAAAGTGCCTGGTTATATAAAAGTTCAGTATAAAGCTTAAACTTCTCCTCATCATGGGCAAAGGCATTCTGTAAAGCCGAAAAAACTTCATGCTCCGTATTAATCTCTAAAATCTTTTCTGCCTTTATCGTAAGGTTGTTGGGCATATTCTTCAGTATTTTTTCCATCTCAATGGTGAGATCGCCTTCCGTGGACAGGCATACAGGATGGCTTTTTAATCTCTTTGAAGCTTTAACTGCTTTTACTTTTTCGCCCAATACATCCTGCATTTTCTTAAAAATTTCTGCATGTTCTTTATCTGCTTCTTCATTTTTCGCTTTTTCCTCTTTATCATCTAAACCTAAATCACTGCCGGCCACAGACCGGAACTCCCTGTCTTTATATTTGTGCAGCATACGGACGGCAAATTCATCAATATCATCGGTAAAATAGAGGATTTCATAACCCAGATCGGCAATCCGTTCCGTCTGCGGCATTTTACTGATTCTTTCAATTGATTCACCGGATGCATAGTAAATATATTTTTGCTCCCCGGGCATCCTGGCCACATATTCATCCAAAGTGACAAGTTTTTTTTCCGTTGAAGAATAGAAGAGTAAAAGATCCTGTAATACTTCCTTATAGCGGCCAAAACTCATGTAAACACCGTATTTAAGCTGCCGGCCGAAGGTTTGGAAAAACTGCTCGTATTTTTCCCGCTCACTTTTTAGTAAACGTTCCAGCTCTTTTTTAATTCTGTTTTTAATATTTTTGGCAATATGTTGTAACTGGCGGTCTTGCTGCAGCATCTCCCGGGAAATATTCAGCGAAAGATCTTCCGAATCAACCAGGCCCTTGACAAAGCTAAAGTAGTCGGGTAAAAGATCCGCACATTTGCTCATAATCAGCACACCATTGGCATAAAGCTCCAGCCCCTTTTGATAGTGCTCCGTATAAAAATCAAAGGGGATGCTTTCGGGAATAAAAAGAATTGCCCGGTAACTGATGGCGCCTTCTGTGTTAATATGGAGGTATGCCAGCGGTTTATCAATACCGAAACGTTTTTCGTGATAAAAATTTACGTAATCCTCTTCTTTTAATTCATTTTTGTTCTTTCTCCAGATGGGCACCATACTGTTAATGATTTCTTCTTCCCGGTAAGTTTCATATTCATGCTCACTGCCTTCTTTTAAACGTGTTTTTGTCATGTCCATTTTGATAGGATAGCGAATAAAATCAGAGTATTTTTTAATGATAGCACGCAGTTGGTATTCATTGAGATAGTCGTCGTAATTTTCCTCTTCAGTATTTTCTTTCAAATGTAAAATAATTTCCGTACCTACCTTTTCCTTGGCACAGGGCTCAATAGTATAGCCGTCTACTCCTTCCGCTTCCCATTTATAGGCTTCTTCACTGCCTAAAGCTTTACTGATCACAACAACCTTTTGGGCTACCATGAAGGCAGAATAAAAACCAACACCGAATTGGCCGATAAGATCATAACCGTCTTTGATTTCATGCTCCTGTTTAAAAGCCAAAGAACCGCTTTTAGCAATAGTGCCTAAATTTTCCTCCAGTTCTTGCCTGGTCATACCGATTCCGGTATCTGTAATGGTTAGCGTCCGCTTTTGACGATCAGGAATGATTTTAATATAATAGTCGTCTTTATTGAATTTAATGGTTTCATCAGTAAGGGCTTTGTAGTAAATTTTATCAATGGCGTCACTGGCATTGGAAATTAGTTCCCGTAAAAATATTTCTTTATGTGTATAAATGGAGTTAATCATTAAATCTAACAATCTTTGTGCTTCCGCTTGAAACTGTATTTTTGCCAACCTGATTACCTCCTTTTAGGGTGAGAAAAGCAATTAGCACTCTTGCCATTAGAGTGCTAATATTTTATATACCAAAAAGAGTATTAATTGTCAATTGCCTTGTTGCCTACCAGCCGCGGGAATAATCTTCAAAACAATCCAGGCATACCTTTTTCCCCTCAGCCAGCCTGATTTTATGTTCAGGTGCAGTTTCGCCACATTGTTCACAGATAACAGAGGCAAACAATC
>JAAYSO010000107.1 GCA_012523945.1 Bacillota bacterium | reverse complement strand
TTTGTCAAGAGTGACAAAGGATGAAAAATATGACGTTTTGAGCACCGAAGAGGTCTTGACAAAGTATTTATTTCAGAGTAAGATGTTCACAATATAATAAAACATAAACCATTGATTGAGAGTAGTAGTTTAAATCGTTTGTCTCCAGAGAGCCGCAGGCGGTGGGAGTGCGGTGATAAAGATTTTTGCGAATGGACTCATGAGGGCCTTGCCGAAATCAGAGGAGAGTAGGCAGGACGGGAACTCTGCCCGTTATCCTGGGAGCGTGTATGTTTGTACACGGAAAAGTGGCGTCGCTGTACGCAAATTGGGTGGCACCGCAGAGACTAGGTCTTTGTCCCTTTGGGATAAAGACTTTTTTTATTAATAAAAAGAAAGGAAGATGATTTATGTCAAAAACCCCCTATAAGATTTATTTAACTGAAGAAGAAATGCCTAAAGTTTGGTATAACTTAAAAGCCGTTATGAAAGAACTCCCCCCGCCCATGCTGAATCCGGGCACACTTAAGCCCATTACCGCAGAAGAATTAAAGCAGGTTTTTTGTGATGAGCTGGTCAGCCAGGAGTTAAACACCACTGATCAGTACATTGAAATTCCGGAGGCCTTGCGCAATTTTTACAGAATGTTCCGTCCGTCACCCCTGGTGCGGGCCTACTGCCTGGAAGCAATGCTGGATACACCGGCGGAAATTTACTATAAATTTGAAGGCACCAATACCTCCGGCTCCCATAAATTAAATTCAGCTGCAGCGCAAGTGTACTATGCCAAACAACAGGGAATTACCTCCTTAACCACAGAAACAGGTGCCGGGCAGTGGGGCACGGCACTGGCCATGGCTTGTGCCTACTATGGCATTGATTTGCAAGTTTTCATGGTCAAAATTTCCGCCGAGCAAAAACCATATCGCAAAACTGTAATTGAGACATATGGCGGTAAAGTCATACCTTCTCCCTCTAACACCACTGAAGCAGGCCGCAAAATTTTGGCGGAGGATCCTGAGACTACAGGCTCTTTAGGCTGCGCCATTTCCGAAGCTTTGGAAGTAGCCATGAAAACAGAAAACTGTCGCTATGTTTTAGGTAGTGTTTTGGATCATGTTCTGTTGCATCAATCCATTATCGGCCTGGAAACAAAATATGCCTGCGAAAAATACGGTATTGAACCGGACCTGATCATTGGCTGTGCCGGCGGTGGTTCTAATTTCGGCGGTCTCATTGCCCCCTTTATGGGAGCTAAAATTAACGGCAAAGCTGATATTCATTTTATTGCCGTGGAACCGGCTTCCTGTCCTTCCCTCACCCGGGGTAGATATGCTTACGACTTTGGTGATACAGGCCAAACCACGCCGCTGATTAAAATGTATACCCTGGGTTCCGGCTTTATCCCCTCGCCCAACCATGCCGGCGGCCTGCGTTATCACGGTATGAGCAGTATTGTTTCTAAACTGTATCATGACAAATATTTAGAAGCCCGTGCCGTTGAGCAGACAAAAGTTTTTGAAGCGGCAACCACATTTGCTCGTTGTGAAGGAATTTTACCGGCACCTGAATCTGCACACGCTTTAGCCGTAGCCATGGATGAAGCTTTGCAATGTAAAGAAAGCGGGGAAAAGAAAACTATTCTTTTCGGGCTGACGGGTACAGGCTATTTTGACCTGGCCGCCTACAGGGATTATAATGAGGACAAAATGACGGATTATATTCCTACCGATGACGATTTGGCCAGGGGCTTTGCCACCCTGCCCAAGGTAGACTAAAATAAAGCAAAAGAAAGCAGGGACGTGCCTAACGGCACGCCCCTGCTTTCTTTGTTCGTATTACTTGGCGTATTTTTCCGGGCCGGTTACATATAAGTCGTTTCCTTCGGCATCTGTGACAACAATGCAGGGGAAGTTTTCTACTTCTAATCTGCGGATTGCTTCCGGGCCCAAATCTTCATAAGCTATAACTTCAGCCTTTTTGATGGATTTGGAGATAACGGCTGCAGCGCCGCCGATGGCAGCAAAATAAACAGCTTTATTTTCCACCATGGCATCTTTAACTTCCTGACTGCGCGGTCCTTTGCCGATCATGCCTTTTAGGCCTAATTTTAAAACATCAGGCGTATAGGCATCCATCCGGTAGCTGGTGGTTGGTCCGGCTGAACCCAGTGCCTGGCCGGGTTTGGCCGGGCTGGGGCCAACATAATAAATAATTTGGCCTTCCAGATCAAAGGGCAATTTTTTAGTTTCTGCATACTCTTCCAGGAGCCTTTTATGGGCTGCATCTCTGGCTGTATAAATAACGCCGGTTATTTCTACGCGTTCTCCCGTTTTGAGATTCGCGATCACATCATCCGTCAGCGGTGTGGTAATTTTTTTGGTTTCCGACATCTTTATCCCCCTTCTACAATACTACTTCGGCGTGACGAGCGGCATGGCAGTTTAAGTTGACTGCCACAGGCAGGCCTGTGATATGAGCCGGGAAGTACTCGATATGAACGGCTAAAGCCGTAATCCGTCCGCCCAACCCTTGAGGACCGACACCTGTGTTGTTGATTTCTTCTAACAGCTCTTGTTCCAACTGCGCATATTGCGGATTTGGATTTGGTTCGCCAACTTTTCTTGCCAGCGCTTTTTTCGCCAGTAGGGTTGTTTTTTCCATCGTACCGCCAATACCGACACCTACGACGACAGGTGGGCAGGGGTTGCCACCGGCAGTTTTAACGGCGTCCACAATAAACTTTTTCACGCCTTCCAGGCCGGCAGAAGGAGTTAACATAGCCAGTTTACCCATGTTCTCGCTGCCGCCGCCCTTGGGCAGAATGGTGATTTTCAGTTTATCACCGGGCACAATGAAGGTATGAATTATGGCCGGTGTGTTATCACCGGTGTTTTTACGGTTAAATACAGGATCCAAAACCATAGACTTGCGCAAATAACCGTTAGTATAGCCGCGGCGTACACCCTCATTAATGGCATCTTCCAAACTGCCGCCGGTAATATGCACATCCTGGCCTACTTCGATAAAGAAAACGGCGGCGCCTGTATCCTGGCAAATGGGATAATCATTATCACGCGCATAATGCACGTTTTCTAAAATTTGGTCAAAAATATATTTACCAAATTCAGATTCTTCCTGCTTGCTGCAGGCCACAATACGATCTTCCACATCTTTGGGCAGATCATATGCTGCTTTCATGCATAACGCTTCCACAGCGTCAACAATCTTGTCAACATGTACTTCTTTCATTGCTCTTCCTCCCGGCAAAGTTATTTCATGTGGATTACAGCTCCACATAAGTTTAGTTACTGATTCTTCCCCACTACGATAAATTTTACTCTTTGGGAGGGGCAGGGATAAAGTCGTTATCCATTAACAACTGGGTCATATTGCGTGCATGGTAAATATGCTTTTCAGCTTTAGCGCGCAGTTCTTCTTTAGTTAATTTGTTTTTCGCAATACCTAATTCAATGGCTTTCAGGCCCACATTGACAGCCTGGCGGACGAATACTTCCACATTATCCATGGTGGGCAGGAGATTATCTTCGTCCATGCCGATTTCCACGCCGAGATCAGCAATGGTTTCTGCTGCCGTTACGCACATTTCATCGGTAATGGTGGATGCCTGAACGTCCAATACGCCGCGGAAGATACCGGGGAAGCAGATGGAATTGTTAACTTGGTTGGGGAAATCGGAACGACCGGTTGCCACAATTTTAGCACCGGCTTCTTTAGCTTCCCAGGGCCAAATTTCCGGAATGGGGTTGGCACAGGCAAAAACAATAGGATCTTTAGCCATTGCTTTAATCCATTCAGGCTTAATGACATCGGGGCCGGATTGAGACAGTGAAATTACTACGTCGGCACCTTTCATGGCTTCGGCAATGCCGCCCTTACGTCCTTCAGCGTTTGTAATTCTTGCCAGTTCAGCTTTCTGCGGATATTTGTCTTCCAGTTCAGCAACACGATCTTTATGGAGAATACCTTTACTGTCTACAACGAAACATTTTGCAGGATCGCCGCCGGCAAAGAAAATCAGATTGGAAATACAAACGTTGGCAGCACCGGCACCAATGAAAGCAATGCTGACATCTTCCAGTTTCTTACCAACGCAGCGCAGGGCGTTAATTAAACCGGCCAGAGTAACTGTGGCAGTACCTTGCTGGTCATCGTGCCAGACAGGAATACGGCACTCTTTGCGCAGACGGTCTAAAACGTCAAAACATTTAGGCTGGGCAATGTCTTCCAGGTTAATGCCGCCAAAGCTGGGCTGCAGTAATTTCACAAACTCCACCAGTTTATCGGGATCTTTCGTGTCAACGCAAATGGGGAAGGCATCTACACCACCGAGGTATTTAAACAGAAGTGCTTTACCTTCCATAACCGGCATAGAAGCTTCCGGACCAATGTCTCCTAAACCAAGAACACGGGTTCCGTCAGAAACAACAGCCACAAAATTGCCTTTATTGGTATGTTCAAAAACTTTTTCCGGGTTTTCAGCAATATCTTTACAGGGAGCGGCAACGCCCGGGGAATACCAGACACCAAAATCACTGTAATCACGTACGCTGGCTTTTAAGCTTACTTCAATTTTACCTTGGTAAAACGGGTGCAGGCGCAGTGCATCCTGGGCAGGTTTTTTCGCCTTTTCGAGAAGTTCTTCTTTGTTGATCATATAATTACACTCCTTTAAATTATCCTCAAAACTTGTGCTCTAAAAGATTAACAACATTCCATATCTTTTCCGGCAGAGTTTAAGTTTTGTGAATTGTGCAAAAAATCATATAGTAGGGAAAAACCTGATTGATACGTATCAATCAGGTTTTTCTGTATCAATATGCCAATAAATCTTATTCGGGAATAGCCATGTCGGGCTGACCGGGTTCGGATTGTTTTGCTTCCGGATAGTAGGTCATAATGGTTTCGTGGACACGGCTGATTTGGTCGGCCATGTTTCTGCCGTCTTCGGCGGAAGTCTTCAGGCCGTGAGCTGATACTGCGGAGTTACCCATTTTCAGGTAAACCGGGGAAACAATGCGGACCATTTCAGGTGCATCATAGGTACGGATGAAGCCACCGGATGCGGGCGGGTTGTCTGTATGCAGGTCAATGGGTACATCGATAGCTTCACGCAGGGCAGCCAGCATGGGCAGTGTCAGGTCACGAATGGGGTTAATGGTGTTTGCACCCAGTTTTTCGAACAGTTGGAAAGAAGCAGGGTTACATGCACCCATGTGTGCGGAAAGCTTAATGCTTAAGTTTTTCGGCAGATGGCCGGCTTTACGCAGTTCGCTCAATACCCACAGGAAGCCTTCGTCGTAGCAGAGAATACCGCGAACACCAAGATCGCAGGCACGCTTTACGTCTTCAACGGCACGAACGACATTTTCCATACCACGGAGACGATAACCGACGCGAACACCTTGAGCTGTTTTTACGGTAGCACCGATATCATATTCAGCACGGGGACCTGTGGACATGTTCAGTTCACAACCCCAGTCTTTAGCAATGGCAACATATTCTTTAATGTCTTTAGTGGTATGACGGATGATACCATAAGTTTCGTCGATTTTGTTAATGTGTACGCCATATTCTTTCCAAGCTTTTTCCAGCAAAGCTTGCATACAGGCCGGGGAGTTAACTGTGGGAACTTCAATTCTGAATTGCGCGCCATCCGGGAAGCGCTTAGTGGAGGTAGGCAGATCGTATCTGTCACCACTGGGCAGGCCTAATTTTTCCAGCTGTTTCCTTGTTTCTTCGAAGAACATCATTACTTCTCTCTCCTTTTTGACTTCCTTATTTTGTTTTAGCTTCGAAAAGCCTATATATTTTAAGCTTTTAGCTCTGAAGCTCCATACTTTTTAGCAAGTTCATTTAACTGCTGCACAACTTCTTCATCCAAAGGAACACCATTTTGTAAATTCTTTTGGGTGTTATTGTGTTCAATTTCACCCAGCATAAAGACGGGGCCACCGTCCACGGAGGGCAGTGCTTTGATCTTCTTAATTACTTCGTCTACTCTGTTTTTAAAGATATTGACATCATCAAATTTTGCTATATCCAGGGCCATAAAGAAGTGTCCTGTTTTAGAGGGACCGCTGTAGTCTGTGATATTTTTCACGGTTCCTGTCATAGTATTTGCTGTTAAAATTCCGCAAAGAATGTCAACGATGAGCGACAGGCCAAATCCTTTAACACCGCCGATAGCTTCCAAACTTCCTTCCAAGGCGGCATGGGGATCTGTAGTCGGTTTCCCGTCTTTATCAAGCGCCCAGCCCAGGGGAATCTCATCACCGGTCAGGGCTGCATAGCGGATTCTACCGCGTGCTGTAACCGTAGTGGACATATCCAACACTATGGGAGGACACTCATTAGCCGGCACAGCAAAGGAGATGGGGTTGGTACCCAATAGTGGGGTTTTTGTCCTAAAGGGTGCCATGGCGGGAGAAGCATTGGTACAGACAATGCCCACCATGTCTTCCTCCAAAGCCAGCATGGAATAATATGCCGTGATCCCGAAATGGTTTGAATTTTTCACAGCAACCATGCCGCAACCGAAATCTTTGGCTTTTTGCATGGCAAGCTTCATGGCATGATGACCTGCCACTTGCCCAAAGGAATTATTGGCATCCATCAGGGCTACGGCACCATTATCCATGAGCGTTTTTACCGGTGCATTGGCCGACATCACACCTGCTTCGATTCTGCCGACATATGTAGGCAGTCTGACGATGCCGTGTGATTTAACTTCCCGGAGGTCACCTACAACTAATGTTTCAGCAATAATTGCTGCACTTTCGGACTCTACACCCACTTTAACCAGAACTTCTTGGGCAAACTGTCGCAGCGTTTCGACAGGGAAATAGTGTTTAGTCAACTATGTCACCTCCTCACTGCCAGCAGCATTTATGTGACAAAGATTACAACTTATTTTTTTAGATGATCAGGTAGCGGAGGTGCATAAGCCCAAACAATCTTAAAGGGTGTATCCCCGGTATTGATAATTTCGTGTTCAACACCGATGGGGGAGAAAATTGCCGTACCCGGTTTCAAATCGTACTCTTTACCGTCACAAATCAGCTTACCTGTGCCCTCAATGACAAACATAGCTTCTTCAGAATCAGGATGTTTGTGCAGAGGAATTCTGCTGCCGGGCTCGGTAACATTTGTGCCCATGGAAATTTGCGTGGCACCAACGGTATGTTCACTGATTAAAATCTTGGAAACGCGGGGTGGTTCTCTTCTTGCTCCTTCAACTTCGCTTTCGTGTACAATTACTCTGTCAGCCATTCTTTCGTCTCCTTTCTTTATAAATTTTTATCCGCCCTGCAGGTACGGGAAAAGCTCAATTGTATCATCCGGATGAACGATACATTTACTTTTTGCTTCCCATCTCCCGTTCCTGACAACGAGCCCGACCTGTTCGGCCGGAATCTGCTGGCTTTCCAAGAAAGCCAACAGCGGCATAGGCTCTTTCAAATCATATTCCATTTCTTTTTCCGGCACATAACTTTTAAGCGTCAGATTGAAGACAATCTTAGCCATGGCTTACTCCACAATAGCTTTATTAATTTCTTCCTCGCTTAAATCAAAGACACTTCCTGTGGGCTCCAGCTTTTCGGTATAGAGAAATTCAGGCAGCTTATCCTGAGCAGGGCTAATACCAGCAGCCAAGTTAAATTCCCGTTCCATTTTAATGGTGTCATATCCTATCTGCCAAATATCATCCACCGACAGTTCTGTGCCAAGCAACGAGTTAACCATGGTGGCTAAAAGTTCCGGCTCTGCAAATAATGGCGGTCTGGCAAACATACATAGACCTAAGCAGTCTAAAGTGGTAATTTTAATCTGTGTATTGCGCGATAAATCTCCCTGCTGGGTTGTGCCTAAGGGATCCACTTCATTGCGCGCCCCAAAGCAGTTTCCGGCAGTATGGTCTGCCCCCATGGGCGAGATGGCATAGGTTACACCGTTACCTTTAAGTGCCCTGGGATCATAACCGGCAAAAGCCTGACCTTTAGCCACAGGAATTCGGCGACAGCCAAGCACTTCCCCGGTAACATGAGCACCATTACCCAAAACCCTGCCCAAGGGCGTGTTATCATAGATTTCCTGGAACAGCTTCACAGCAGCTTCAATATCGCCAAATTCAGCCAGACCCATTTCCATGGCAATACCTAACGTGGCACCCATTTCAATTGTGTCTAAACCCAGGTCATTACAGATATGGTTTAATCTTGCTACATCATCGAGATTAGTCATGCCACAATTGGAACCCAGCAAGGCAATATTTTCATACTGCAAGGTTGAGCAAATTTTCTTGCCGTTTTCATCAGGATAAATATTGCTGCATTTAATGGCACAGCCGTTCATACAAGTCATACCGGTTCTGCCTTCGCCGCCCCGCTTAACAATAGTTTCATACATTGTTTCTCCGGACAGGTTCTCTGCATACTCAAAAGATCCCTGACTAAAATTGCGGGTAGGCAGTGCACCCATGGCGTTAACGGCTAAGAAAATACCGTTGGTACCAACTTTTTGGTTAACATTCTTTACCTTGTCGCTGGTTGCCAAAGCAGTTGTATACTTTCTGGCGGCTGTCACAAAAGCATCGCGATCATGATATTCTACCTTGTTTTCTTTACCGCCGACGGCAACAATGGCTTTTAAGCCTTTACTGCCCATAACGGCACCTAAACCACCGCGAGCAGCAAACTTCAATTCACCCTGCGGATCAGACACAGCCACAGAGGAGGCTTTCAGCATCCGCTCTCCGGCCGGGCCTATACATAGGACAGAGGCACGATTGCCGTATTGTTCCAGCAACTTATTTGTTGTATCATAAGTGCCCAGGTATTTCAGGTCGTCCCTGACTTCCAGCTTAATTTCATCGGGGCTGACGATTAACACATAGGAATGATCGTCTTGCGGCAGATCCTCCACCACAATGGCTCTAATGCCAAGGCGCCCGAGGATCCAACTAAAATTACCTCCCACATTGGCCTCCTTAATGCCGTTAGTCAGAGGGCTTTTTGCGCCGATGGAAGTTCTGCTGCCACTGGAAGCAGGCGTGCCGGCAAACAAACCGTTGGCAACAACCAGTTTGTTAAAGGCGCCCAAGGGCTCACAGGTAGGATCTACTTCGTCCAACAGAATCCGAGCAGACAAAGCTCTTCCTCCAAGGAGCTCATACCCTTTATTGTCTTGGCGGGTGATTTGACCGTTTCTCATATTCACCCTGACAATTTCCGGCATATTAAATCGCTCCCTTCCGTAAATATTTCTTAAATAAATCCGGTAAAAATATGACTGCCAAGATTCTTTTTTACCGCATCGCTACTCTTACCACAAAAAAGCACTACTCTTCCGCTTCAAAAATTGCCTCATTTGGACATGTGTTCATACAGGCGAAGCACTCCATGCACACATCAGGATCAATTTCGTACTTACCGTCTTCGCTTTCGTCGATTGCTCCCACAGGGCAAATTGAGGAACACAGGCCGCAGGCGATACATGTTTCTTTATCAATAACTACCATATTTTTGTCTCCTCTCCCAATTTGTACGTGCAACCCCCGGGCCAAATCCAGCCTGGGGATTGCTTTCTGGTTGTATTTACCTGGTTTGCCAGGACAGGTAAAAAGTCAGTTAAGAAAGTATTTGTTGGGAATAATTTGGATTTATAGTATTATTTCCAGTCCTGCTCTGTCGAGATTCCGTAATCGGAACGAGAATATCAACAGTAAGAGCAAAGCCTGTATTTTAATTTGTCAAAGGTCTAGGAGAAACTTTCACATTCTCGGCGCTACTAACACCAACCCCGGGTGGGCGCCGACAAAAGCGACGGGACAGCAAGCAATGCCTGTGGCTCCTTTGGCAAAACCGGCACTGCTGTCAGGAATTCTGAAATTGATTCCTGAGGCCTCGCCACTTAATGCTTTACAGCTTACTATCCTTCCTCAACCACATCGGAAGTAAAGATTTTAGCCATTTTCACTTTACAAACATCATCGCCGTCAAATTCAATGGGGAGAATTTCCGGCGGCATGCTGCCGTTTAATTCCATGGAATGCATAATGACATTGGCCATAGGACAGCTAAGAGGCTCTAAATTCTTATTTCTCCACTCGTTTTTCACATTTTCCAGAAGACAGCCTTTAATTTTTAAAGTAACGGAGAGGTTATCTTCTTCCATCTCAATTTTTTCGGCAAAACCGTTTTCCTGTAACCAGGCTACTAAACCTTTAAGGTCTTTAAGATCCCCAAGTTCTTTTTGGAAAAATGAAACTCCTACCGTGGTCATACGATAACGGGCACCGCGTCCACGCTCATCGTAAAACTGTTTTTGCGCTTCATAAAACAAAGTGTCTCTAAACTGGTCTAATTTGCTCACGCAAGTCCCTCCTATTCCTTATCCTTGGAGTAATATGGCTGCCCATATTTTTCTGAGAACACCAGATCTTCTAACGGAATTCTGGGTCTGGGTCTCGGAATGCGTGACGGCTGCCCGATAGCAATAATACTAATGGTCTTATACTCCTCAGGAATATCGAAGTATTCGTTCAGTACCATTTCATCCCGCACATCAATGCAGGGAGCAACCAACCAACAGGCACCCAGCCCAAGCGCGGTAACAGTCAGCAACATATTTTCAATGGCTGCAGATGTATCAAAGGGTAAATCCCAAACATCTTTTCTGCCGAAAACAACAATAATGATATCGGATTCGTTAACAAAAGCCGAAACATCACCGGATGTTAGTTTTTTATAGGCTGCCTCTCTTTTGGCTTCATCTTTTAAGCCGGCAAACCTTTTCTGCATTTGTTCACTTAAAAACTCGCCTGTAAACCGTCTGCCACTGCCACGGCGCGATAAATCGGAGAGAAATTTTTTGTTTTTAGCGTCTTTGACCACAATGAAACGCCAAGGCTGTGCGTTTTCTCCGGAAGGAGCCTGCCGTGCGCTTTCTAAAATGAGACGAATGTCTTCCTCGCTTACCTTACCATCAGTATAGTTGCGGATACTTCTGCGGTCATTAACAACCTGCATAAAAGTGTTTTTAACGTCAGACATATCACACCTCAATTTTCAAAGATTTAGTTTCACGGGAAATGCTTGCATAGAGGCATTATGCCTCCATGCAAGCAACTGATTGAAATTAAATCGGATACCTATGGGAGTACAAGCTTCTACCGCCGTTAAAGGGCCCCTTAAGCAGTTCTTCAATAGTTTTCTTGTCTTGTTCTGTAACAACCTCGGGCTCAGGCAGTTTGCCGGGCGGGAAGCGCTCCAGAATATCATTATGCAGTTTAATCAGGTAATCAATTAAGGCTTCCAGACCTTCTTCAGCTTTCTTCGGATCTGCCAAGGTGGGCTTACCAATAACACCTTCAGGATAATTAAGAACTTCCAGACCACCCATACCATACTGGGCATGGCCGGGGATGGGATATTGATAGATGTCTCCGCCCAGGTCCACATGACCTTCGGGGAAGAAGCCCTTGGGCTCTTTCTTACTATCTTCCATATCTTCTTTCTTATTCATTTCCGGGAAGAGAGCCATGGCATAAGAAGCTTCAACTTCATCAGCATGTCTGAAAGGTGTCTCAAACTTGCCGCCGCGCTTCTGGTCTCTCAGATATTTTGCAATAGCTGTAGGCCAGTTCACGAAAGCAATAATGGCCGGCACCTGACAGATTTTACCAAATTGCTGAACAGCGTTTGGAATGACGTATTCTTGTCCATGACCGTTAATCAGAATTTGCTTGCGGAAACCGGCATTCCAGTAACCGGCAATGATGGCGCGTAAGTAAGCAATAAATGTTTCTTCAGGAATGACAATGGTACCGGGCATCCCAATTTGGTTGGCAGGGTGAGAACCGAACCAAATGGGCTGTGAAACTGTGCAGCCTGTTTCTCTGGCCACAATTTCTGCCATTCTGGTTACCAGGAAACCGTCTTCACCATAAGCTTGACCTTTCCCATGATACTCAGTGGCACCAATCGGAATGATGATAATATCATTCTTTTTCAGGCGCTCTTCGACTTCTTTACCCGTCATGTTCTGGAAATAAATGCCGTCGGCCTTATCTAGAGAGCCTTTTGAGTATTCATACTTCAACTTTGTAACCTCCTTTTTAATAAAATCCTTTTTGGGAAATTGATTCCACAGGAAAACATGAGGACATCATTGGGTGAAACTATGAGAAAACTTAAAATTATTATCTTTTTCCCATTAAACTATGCTATACTTATCATACAACGATTCCATTAATTAATCAAATTAATGTTACTAATACCATTTATAACTACAAATTATTAATCGCCTCCCCTTCTTCTTCACTTTTTGGCTTTGCCTATCAAAAACGCCAGTATCCCCTACAAATACTAATAAATAAGGTGGGAACACAATGGAACTACATCAATTGGAATATGTTATAGCATTAGCCAAATATCAGAGCTTTACCCGTGCAGCCAATGAAATCAATATTTCGCAGTCTTCCCTCTCGCAGCAA
The DNA here is from genome assembly GCA_012523945.1 of Bacillota bacterium. Classification (GTDB taxonomy): domain Bacteria; phylum Bacillota; class Dethiobacteria; order Dethiobacterales; family Dethiobacteraceae; genus JAAYSO01. Next base: position 2,198 of record JAAYSO010000107.1, on the reverse strand, counting down.
ATTAAGAAGCTGGAGGATGAGCTGGGAGTAAAATTATTTGACCGGACTACCAGGAAAGTTAAACTGACCAATGCCGGTAATGCTTTTTTGACACATGCCCAGAAAGTACTGATGGAAATTAATCAATCCAAGAAAACCATGAAAGAGTATCTTTCCGTTTCGCGGGGACAAATAAAACTGGGAGTACTGCCGGTAATCGGACATTTCCGCATCACAAGTTTGCTGGCAAACTTCCAAAAAAACTATCCGGGCGTAAAAATGCAATTTAAAGAAGGCGAATGCCATGAACTGTTGCAGATGGTCATGGCCTCCAGAGTACATGCGGCTTTTATCAGTGAAGCTTCAGAAAACCCTCATATTAAAATTCACCGTCTTATCAGGGACCATGCGGTACTTGTAGTTAACAGCATGCATCCTTTAGCTGCAAACGAGACTGTTGAACTAGGGGAACTGGCTAAGGAAAAATTTATTGTCGCGCACCCCAGTTCAGGCCTGTACAAAAACTTTACCAAGGCTTGTACCGCGGCAGGCTTTGAGCCGGATATTTTGTATCATTGCAACCAGGTTGAAACTTCTTTAGAACTGGTGAGGGAAAATTTGGGGGTGACAGTTTTATCCTCCCAAGTAGCCCAACGCTACTCCAAGCGCGGCATTGCCATTACGAAAATTCTCCCCGAAATACCACGCCGCATCTCTTTAGTTACTTTAAAAGATACGGAACACGAGCCGGCCGTAAATATTTTCATTAAGTATGCCATTAATTGGGCCAACGATTTAAAGAAGCAAAGTTAGTAAAAAGACGGGGCTAATCCCTGTCTTTTTACTTTTACGGTACAGTTAAAATCTGGTGAGACCTATGACAATATCGGTGTATTTTTCATAAGCTGCCCGCATCAACGGCTCTATCTTTTCATCTACAGGCGGGTATTCTTGCTTAAACTCATCAAAACTTACCAGGTATTTTGATTTAAACTCCGGATACAGGTGAGAAAACTTTTCAATGGTATCTTCTTTTTTGGCTGTTGTTACCGGCTCACCCGCGTTATCATACTTGCCATGCTCCAAGACGTATTCCATAACAGCCACATAATTTTCCGGATTAATATCATTTAAATTCAAGGCTCCCTTATCAAAGGTAAAGTAATAATTTCCTCCCGGAGCCAAAATATCTATGAGCTCTTTGGCTTTATCAATACATTTTTCTTTAGAAGCGTTTTTCAACAGTGTCAGCGGGTAAAAACCGCTTAAAACCATTTTTTTGCCTAATTTATCTTTAAATTTTTGCGGATCGCCGTATTCCATATACAAGCGTGTTCCTTGCGGCAGCTCTTGTAAGTAATCAAGAAAACGTGTCCAGTCACCTTCAAGAAAAATAGACATGGCTTGACCACGCTCTGCACAGATGTGGCAGATTTTATAAAAAGTCGGCCAGTAAAACTTTTCAAAATCTCTATTATTAAGAAAAACAGCCATATGCGTCATAATCATATTACAACCCAAGGGGCTGGTTACTTTTTCCTGACCCATGTGAATTAAATATGGCATAATGGCTTCCAGAGCTTCCAGGAGTTTTTCCGGCTGTCTTTTCATATCTAAAAAGATCTTGGTAAAACCTCTGTGATGATCGGCAATATAATCAAAGGGGACTGCCTGCAGTGCCTGGGAGCCGGCAGGAGGCGTAAAATAACCATACCGCTCAACCATAATGGCATTGGCAATTTCGAACTCCCGGTTCATATCTATAGTTGACAGGGCTGCTTTGGCAAAATTAAGTGACCTGTGTACTTCACCTTGGGCATAACCTTTATTCATGCGCGGCAGGCATACTTCCAGCATAAAATCCAGCGGGTTTTTTATCAGCTCATCATACTCATCAGCCTCCATAAAGGAACGTTCTGGATGCTGGATCATGCCAGTCTTACTCATTTCATTGACTAAAGACTGCTGAAACATCATGGCAATAGGATTGCGGGCAAATCCAAGGGGCAATGTATCTCCCCTGGCCACTTCTCTGCCCTTCTCATAGATGTCCACCAACAGATCCGCCGTATAACTGTATTGGGTTGTCATTAAATCTTTGCCGGCGTATTGGATGTAATACTCTGTTTGCAAACTGTCCTGCACCGGAATTCGATCCGGAATGATCCCTGTATACAAATCTGTATACAATTTTGTCCGATATTCTTTTAGCGCTTTTG
>JAAYSO010000106.1 GCA_012523945.1 Bacillota bacterium | reverse complement strand
TTTTTCTTACTTTTCGATAAGATAAAAAAGCAATACTGAGGAAGTGACGCAATTTGGGCAATTATCCACGGATCGGCATTATGGTGGCAAAGAAAAGTTTCAGAAAAAGAATCCTGCAACTATATCAAAAGTACTGTCCCGAGGATTTAGGCTTACAGTTATGTGCCTTTACTCCGGACGCCGTCTCGGTAAAAAAACGTACTGTCACCGTCCTTTTGCCAACAAAAAACGGCTGGAAAGAAAAAACTGTCAGTCCGCCTGCTGTCGTATATAATTGCTATTACAATAAAACAGCAAAAGAAATAAATCTATTTAAAATAATGGGCAAAGACAAAATTTTCAACACAGTTACCTTTTTTAATAAGTGGCGTGTATCTTCATTTTTGGCCCAATCAGAATATAGTTCCTACCTGCCGGAGACTTTTATGTATAAGTCTTCTCTTTTGCCTGATTACTTGGAAGCATGGAAACTGCTTTTTTTAAAACCTGTTTACGGAAACAAAGGAAGGCATGTGTACAGACTGGAGCAAAAGGAAAACAGTGAAATCTATATTTCCACACACAGCCTGCCGCCCAGGTATATCTGTAGGCAAAATGAAGATAGCCGGCAGAAACTGCAAAACGTACTTCCGAGCAAAAAATATATTATGCAAAGAGGAATTGAATCAAGCAAGCTGGATAATTGTTTTTTTGATCTGCGTTTTTTGGTGCAAAAAAACATTAGCGGCAACTGGCAAGTTTCAGTTGCCGCCTGCAGACTCGCCTACGAATCATACTTTAATACAAGTGCTTTTCAGGGAATTTACGTTGCCGAAAACTTCTTACCCAAAATAAAAGGGCAGGCCGGAACCTTTTTGCTGGAACAACTAAAAGAAATCAGTATTGGCGTTGCCAAAGTTTTAGACCGGCGTCTGGGACTTTTGGGCGAGTTAAGTGTAGACTTTATTCTTGACGAGAATAACCGACCCTGGATTATTGAAGTAAACGGCAAGCCACAAAAGTCTATTTATAAAGATCTGGAAGCTATCCCCCAAAAGCAGCTTATTTTCCAAAAGCCGCTGGAATATGCCTACTACCTTTCACAATTGTCGTCTACCTGAACAGCTTTTCCTGTCACTCTTTTCAAATTTCATGCTTCCCCAGACAACTGAAACTAATCACCACCGCAAGGTACGTCCCCCTGGTTCTATAAGCTCAAAAGTAGATCTTGTATTTAGATTTATTCAAGGAGATTTTTCAAATGGCGGATTTGCCCTAAAATTTCACGGTATTCTAGCTCTAAAAGCTCTGGATCATCCTTTTGGGACGGCAGAGAAATTTTACTTATTACCTCCGTCAAACGAGTTTCTAATAGTAAGATTTCCTCCTCTATCTGCTCTTTTTCCCTGTCTCGAACTTCAGTCCTACTAGCCATATATTCTTCATATCTACCTTTGAAAGTTTTAATTTTCCGGTCTTCAATGGTCATGATCTGATTAGCTACTGAATTGATAAAGCGCCGATCATGAGAGACAAAGAGCAGGGAGTGTTCATACTCTCCCAGAACCTCTTCCACCACTTCCAGGGAGTTTAGATCCAGATAGTTTGTAGGTTCGTCAAGGATCAAAAGGTTAAAGTCACTACATATTATTTTTGCAAAGGAAGCCTTAACCCGCTCCCCTCCGCTTAAAATTCTAACCTTTTTATACACGCTGTCTCCTTTGAAAAGAAGACGGGCCAATAATATTCTCACAAAACTCTCTTTATAAATGCTTTCTGCCATAACATTGTCGAGGATACTCTTATTTTCCTCTAGGATACTTAACTCCTGACTGAAATAACCAATCCTTACGTTAGGAGCAATCCTTATTGGGGGCTCTTGATTCAGGATCATTTTTAGCAAAGTAGTTTTTCCACACCCATTGGGACCTATTAAACCTACCTTAGCTCCATTCTCCAAATGAAACTGAGCATCTTTAAAGATAACTTTTTCCCCAAAGCTCTTGTTGAGGTCTTTTCCTTCAATGATAACTTTGCTATATATTTTCTGAACATCCCCAATGTCTAACTTGATTTTTTCGATTTTTGGGGGTTTCTCCTTAACTTCTAAATGTTGAATTCTTGCCTCCACATTCTTAATTGCACGATCCAAATTAGCTTTTGCTTTTTGATTTCCCATCTTGTGGAGTCTAGCTTCAGAGTTACCCATCCTGCGGGGAGTTTTTCGCATTGATTTTACTTTTTCTCGGGCAGATATTATGACTCTTTCTAGTCTCTTCTTTTCCTTAACATATTGCTCATATTCAAATTGTGCTAGCTCTCGCTCCTCAGTCTTTTGCTTAATAAATTCACTATAGTTACCAGAATAGGTTTTGATTTTCCCTTCTTCTATTTCGATAATTTTAGTACATAGACTATCTAGCAAATCTCGATCGTGAGAGATCAGGACTAAAGCCCCAGAAAATCCGGCAAAGGCGTTTTCGACTAATTGAATCCCTTCTATATCCATATTGCTAGTGGGTTCATCAGCGAAAATAATCGCATTATTTTGACTTAGGCTGACCGCCAGCTTAAAGCGGGTTTTTTCCCCTCCGCTCATACTCTCCCGATAGGTTTGGGGAACTTTAAACTTTGAAGCCATTTCTGGCTGAATTGTTTCTTCCTCAGGGGTCTCTAGTTGGGAGATGAGGGAACATTTCCCATAAAGTTTTACCCATCCTTCATCAGGCTCTATTCTTTGGCTTAGTAGATTCAAGAGAGTTGTTTTTCCTGCCCCATTTACTCCCACAACACCAATGCGATCTTGATCATATATGCAAAGATTTTCAATATCTAAAATCAGGCGATCTCCATATGATTTTTTTAGATTTCTACATTCTACTAACAACATAAAAAAACCCCTCCTATATTTACCGGAGAGGATAGTATCCTTGCAGATCTTAACCATACCAAAAGAACTATATCTTCTATTGCCCATGATCTGAGCCCAAAAAGTATAGTACTCTCTCGGGCAACAGAATCTACAGCAAGTATAGTTAGCGAAAACCATCTACAGAAGTCAATACTATCCACTCACAGAAAAATGCATGATTACTAAGCCGTTTCCCAACGACTTACTCAAAACTACATTTTCCTGGTTAAGTGAATTAATTGAACATCTTCTGCAGATACCTTACCTTTCTTAAATTTTCCCTTTGGCTCTTAATTAGGCTTTTCATTAGCCTATGGCCTACTGACTACAATTATAATAGGCAATCAACTTTTATGTCAAATTCCTGTGTGCCATATCCAAAATATATTATATCAAAAAAACCGGTAAAGGGATGTGGATATTTTTGAAATCCGGAAAAGCATAGTCAGAAATGACTTAGGTGATTTCAGTTTATTTATTAAAAGATAGTCAGTTTATATAACACGTGCTCGACTTGTGCAGTCTTAAGTATATCAGTCCGAATAATATTGATCATGGAAATCCCCAACGGCACCCCAGTTGTCATATTCAGTTATAGTTAGACATATCTTATCCTTTGGTGTGCCAAGAATTGCGTTAATAACATTAAATGCCTCCCGGGTGAATTCTTTTTTCCTATGATACTCGAACCTACCTACATATTTGACATCAGCAAATACCATATCATCCTGTCTTTTTCCACCAAAATACATTTTAAGACCATCACTGACCTCAACCATAGTCCACTGTGGGTCTTTACCCGGTATTTTACTAAGAGCAACACCTAACCCGTCTACTAATTTCTGCTCATCGTCAGGATGAATTTTTTTCGCAACACTTAACCTTATATATGGCATATGGTAATCCTCCCCTTTCAAGGATATTCCCTGTACAGTGTTACATTTATGGCAACTCAATATATGATGTCCTGAAGCCGTTTCCTTCGTATCTATGTCCTCTTCCCCAACTGCATGACCAGCAGAATACCCCGGCAAACGCTCCGCTTCCCCAGTATCCTCCGCGGTACATGTATGCCTCCGGCAGGCCGTTATTCAAATATGCATACTGTTCTTTGTAGTCATAATACGGTTCATTGAACACTAAACCATAGGCGATTAGCAGTTCTCTGGCCGCCTCACCGATAGTATCATCACAAGTGATGAAAGACATATCGCATCTTCTCAGTATATCAGCCCTTGATGGCGGGTTTTTTGCCGTAAATACCCATTTTGATCCCCAGCCGTTAACATCAAATGGCTCAGCCTGATAGTCTGCTTTTACAGAACCAGGAGTAGTACCATTCCCGTCCGGCTTTATGTATTGGCCTGTTGCGGCGTCGATGGCCCTCCACGCATTGGAGTCGGAATCCTGTGAATTTTTTATATCTGCTCCATCGTTATCAGGCAAAACCTGAAGTTCACCGTAAACAAATCTGATTCCGCCAATCCATTCTGATAAATTGCCGTTCAAATCCCATATTCCGGAAACAGTCCCATCATGAGTCCATGTCAATGGACCTGTACCGGTAAGGACACGCTTGGCGCCTTTTTCATCGTATTCCACCGGAGTCGCACGGAAAACGGCTTCTCTTTTGTCCTTACCGTGGTCATTGTTTCCGTAGGGTAAAAAGCCATTCCTTTTGCACCAAAGCGCAATAGCGCCCCATTCTTGAACGGTAGTCAAATGCCATCCCCCGCCTTTTTTTGCACTCATGTTATAAGAGAGAGTAATATCAACTTCGTTGCGCGGCACTTGCATCGGCAGCGAATACCCTACGCCATTGATGTCTGTATTCTGGTATTTCGAGATATAAAAACCGTCCCGCTCAACGCCATTAACAATAAATGCGGGATGCACTCTGTCTGAACCGTTTGTAATTACCTGGTTCATTTTAAACTTAGGTATATAAACCATTATTGAAGGTTTCCCGAATTCGTCATACAGAATTTCATTGTTGGGGCAAGCTGCTTTAAACAACATTTCATTGATATTTATGTCGCTCATTTACTTGTTTCCTCCTGTTTTTTTACTTTGCATAATCACAGTATTTCTTGTTGAAATTTTATCTGAATGTTCAGAAATCTCACCTCCTCAAAAGAAGATTTATGCTCATGTTTTCTTGAAAAATGGCCACATACTCATTTTGAGTTGTGACCGCTCTTTACAGGTATTTGCATTAATTATTAAATATTTTCCCTACCAACTTGTTTATCGCTTTGCAACATTTAAGATTCATAAGTCTTTTACTACCGGTTTGACAATTGGACTGCTCTCGCTGGATAATTAATCAGCCGGCAATGATTTTTACATAGAATTTACGCTTTCTAGGTCCATCAAATTCGCAAAAATAGATGCCCTGCCAGGTGCCCAGGCAAAGTTTTCCGTCCTGAATTATCACGGTGCAGGAGGAACCCATAAGGGAAGCTTTGATATGGGCGTGGGAGTTGCCTTCTAAATGGCGGTATTCCCCATGTACGGGAAACGTTTTATCAAGAACGGAAATTATATCCCGCACCACGTCCGGGTCTGCATATTCGTTAATTGTGACACCGGCTGTTGTATGAGGTACAAATATCACTGCGATACCGTCCCGTACATTGCTGTTTTTGAGTTCCTCAGCAACCTTGTCAGTGATCTCAATAAACTGCTGGGGTTTTGTAGTTTGAATTTTGTAGATCATGGCACCGTTCTCTTTACTCCTTCACCTGAAATCCGGTCTACGTAAAAGTTTTGATTTTATGGCTCAAGGACCAGCTCTGCTAATTTTAGGGGCGAAAGATGTTCGCCGTTTTTATAGGCACGCATATTGCCGCCGGAAATTTCATCGATGAGCACAATTTGGTTATCAATTTTACCAAATTCAAATTTAATATCATAAAGCTCGATTTCTTTCTTTGCCAATTCGTCTTTCACAATGGCGGCAATTTTTTGCGTTAACTGTTTCAGTTCCCGGTATTCAGCGGCTGTAAGGATGCCCAGCATTACCAAAGCATCTTCCGAGATGGGTGGGTCTCCTCTTTCATCATCTTTCAGGGTAACTTCCACAAAAGCATCCAGGGGTTGGCCTTCCTTGGCATATTTACCGTAGCGGCGAAGAAAACTGCCTACTGCCCGGTAGCGGCAAATCACTTCCAGGCCTGCGCCAAAATGCTGTGCCGGTTTTACTTTCATGGTTGCTGCTTCCAGATCAGCTTCTATGTAGTGGGTAGGTATACCTTTGGCTTCCAGGATTTCAAAGAAATATTTTGTCAGTCTAAGACCGGCCCTGCCGGCACCGGCAACGGACAAGCCGACAGTATTGGCACCGGGATCAAAAACTCCGTCCGTACCGGTTAAATCATCTTTAAACTGCATTAAATAGGTGCCGTCCGCCAAAGCAAAAATATCTTTTGTTTTTCCTTTATAGACAAGCTTCATTGCGCTTTTCTCCTTTTTCTTTGCAGATTACATTTTATTTTAGACCAAGATTAATAGTTACTTCAAGTGTTTCTTGCGTCTAAATGTCTTTGCTTGGCTCTTTCACAATACTTGGCGGCAATATCAATGCCCAGGTATTTGCGTCCCAGCTCTTCCGCCACTACAGTAGTGGTGCCGACGCCATTGAAGGGGTCTAAAATAAAATCGCCTTTAAAACTAAATAGCTTTATCACCCTGCGGGCCAATTCCTCCGGGAACATGGCGGGATGGTCAAATTCCTTCATTCGCCTTTCCGGCGCAATGGACCATTTGACTGTAACCCACTCTTTAAATTCTTCCGCCGTAATGTCGGCATTTTTTTTGTCTCCTGCTTTTTTGAGGCTGCCTTTACAAAAGACTTCGACAAACTCCCAGGTGTATTTTAAATAGGGGCTGGAAGGGCTCTTCCAGGAACCCCAGGCTGTATACTTGCAGTTATAGTTGTTCTTTTCCCACAGGATTTCGCCTTTCCACAACAGCTTTTTCTGCATAAAATAATTGCTGATGATATGGTGCGTGGGAATATAATCTGAAAAAAGCGGTTGCACATTGACGGCTATGCGGCCACCAAATTTAAGGACGCGGATACACTGATCAAAGATGGCAAAAAGCCGGTCAAAGTAATCTTGCCAGTAGTGATCATCATCCTGCTGGTGATATTCTAAACCGAAGTTATAAGGTGGTGAAGTAAAAATCAGATCCACACAATTGTCAGGCAGTTGCCGCAAGATTTCTTCACTGTTGCCGCAGATAATCTTATTTTCAAAATCTGCCGGGACTTCTGTGTTTTCCGGGATAAAATTATGACCTCTGGCATAATAAATTTTATCCCGTTTCTGTTCTTTTAACTTACGCTGCTTTACTTTCCGCTCTGCGGCATAATTGGCATAGATCCGTTTTGAACCTTTAATATTATAGCTTCTTATCTTAGCGATTGTTTCGTAAATAGATAAGGCTAAATCTGAACGATGAGCCTGTACAAATTCTTCTAATTTACCAAAGTTTAATTGTTTCAAAAAGAGAATCACCTTATTATCTTCCCTGCGCATAAAAGCATCATTTGCCGGAAAATACTCGTTAAAAAGATCTACAGCTTTTTGATCTGCTGTGGAAGGTGCCTCTAACGGTATGGAAATTTCTATATATTCCTTTTTCCCCTCCGCCATCTTCCGCTCCCCCCCTTGTCGCATATGGTATAATTATATCATAATTGCTACCAGAGGAAGAGGGTTAATATGGACAGCTATTATTATCATAAGCAAAACATCCTTAATAAGATTAATATCGATTATAAAGGCCTAAAAAACCAACTACAGCAATTTTATGAGGACAAGTACAGACCTTTTCATGAGCAAGTGAGGGCAAATACTTCCCTGCAAAATAAAGTTTTTTTACTTAATGCGTATTATGCAGAAGCTGAAGCTTTTGAGCAACAATATAAAATCACTTCACAATCCAAGTTCAGATCTACAATTCTCGAGGAATTTAATGTTTACCTTTTCAAAGACTTACCGGAAATAAAGGAATTAAATTTAGATTTTTTTAATAAAGGCATTTATGCCGGTTTGAAGCTTGACCATAAAGGCCAAATTGCAGTCATAACTAAAGATGTAGATTTTTGTATTGGTAAAAGATTCGTTCTCACCTTGGGCCGGCAACACCTGGAGATAATCATACCATTAGTAGCTGTGGAAGTAAAAACCTACCTTGATGCTACCATGTATAATGAAGTACAGTTTGCCATGCAAACTATTAAAAATGCCACCCCAAACGTACGCACCTATTTATTGATGGAACGTAATGAAGTAAAAGCCGATAAAATTATTGCCAGTAAAACCGACTCACCGTTAGATGAAATTTTTGTTTTACGGGGAACAAAAGAACTGCCTATTGATGAGGCAACAGTTAATGATTATTATCTTGAAATATCAACTGCCCTAAGTACCAACCTCGAAGCTGAACTAAAAGTCCCCGGCCGCCTTTTCAACCGTGCTGCCAAACCTTGTTAGGACCTGTGAGCAGGAGAACAAGGTAAAAAAAAGAAATATATATAAATAAACAAATTTGACTTAACTTCCTTGAAATTCCTTTTTTTAAGATATTTTGCTAAAACAAGATAATTGTCCGAATATTTAAAATGATTGTCCAGGTTAAGCTAAGTAATAACAGCCAACAAACTGTCTGTAGAGAAAATTACTTTGCAGCATGAAGGAGGAAGGCCATTATGCAAAAAGCAATTTTTTATCCCGAAATGAATTTATCTGAGCTGAAAAAAGAATATGATCAGATTTTAGCTCGTTATCAGGAGTTTTTGCAAGCAGGCCTGCAATTGGACATGTCCCGGGGCAAACCCAGCCCGGAACAGCTTGATTTGGCCTCGGGCATGGTAGATGCAGTGGCCCATACTGATTCCTTTATTGTGGAAAACGGCAGTGATGTCCGCAATTACGGAAATCTTGACGGCATTGCCGAGGCGAAAAAACTTTTCAGTGAATTGTTGGAAGTACCTGTGGAGAATGTTGCCGTCTGCGGCAATTCCAGTGTGAATTTAATTTATGATCAGATTTCGCAAGCCATGTCACATGGCATCTGTAACTCCACTCCCTGGCAGAAGTTAGATCAGGTTAAATTTCTCTGCCCTGTACCCGGCTATGACAGGCATTTCGCCATATGCGAATATTTCGGCATTGAAATGATTCCCGTACCGCTTCACGATGACGGTCCCGACATGGAGTTAGTTAAAAATTTAGTTGAAAGTGATGAAAGTATCAAGGGCATCTGGTGTGTACCCAAATATTCCAACCCCACAGGCATAACATATTCCGATGCAGTGGTACATGCCTTTGCTTCCCTGAAACCGAAGGCAGAAGATTTTCGTATTTTTTGGGATTATGCCTACTGTGTACACGACTGGTATGATGAGCGGGCTAAATTATTAAATATTTTCACCACCTGCAAGCAATACGGCAATGAAGATTTAGTTTATATTTTTATTTCCACTTCAAAGATCAGTTTAAGCGGGTCCGGCATTTCCGCCGTAGCCGCCAGTGATAAAAACCTGGCTGATATTAAACAGCGCCTGCAAGTACAAAGGCTGGGTTTTGACCGTGTCAACCAACTGCGTCATGTCCGTTTTTTCCGCAATGTTGAAGGTATTTATGCGCATATGCAAAAACATAGGGCCTTAATGGCCCCAAAATTTGAGATTGTTTTTACCTTCCTGGATCAAGAACTTAAGTCACGTGGAATTATTGCTTATCATAAGCCGAAAGGCGGCTATTTTGTCTCCGTCAACACTTTGGACGGCTGCGCCAAACGTGTGTACCAATTGTGTAAGGAAGCCGGTGTGATTTTAACTGCACCGGGAGCCACTTTCCCCTATGGTAAGGATGAAAAAGACGCCAACTTGCGGCTTGCGCCCTCTTATCCTACTCCGGAAGAGCTAGAGAAAGCTATGGAGCTATTTTGCCTCTGTGTCAGGCTGGCCTCCTTGGAAAAACTGTTGGCGGCAAAAGGTTACAGCATCAAGCAAGAAAGTCTGTCCGGTTAAACTGTTCTCTCTTTATTCGTGCTGAAATTATATTGTAAATAAGTATCTCCCGGCCTGTCCTGTAAATACAGATAATGATACGAGTCATAAGGTTTGCGGCGCATTTTGGCATAAAGATCAAGGGCTTGCTGCCTACAGCGCGGGCAGCTTTTCAGCGGAATACTGATGCAGTATACTTTGGCATAGCCGGACAGCTGCCCCATGGCCTCAGATTCAATGAGCAAGTATCCGGGACAGTCGGAGCAAAGAACTAAAGTTTCCTGCTGCTGTTCCTGGATGCCGTCTGTATCGTAATGAATGTAACGGCTTCTTTTATACATTGAACCCAGCTCTTTAC
>JAAYSO010000015.1 GCA_012523945.1 Bacillota bacterium | reverse complement strand
GCCGGTTCCATGGGCTTACTTTTAACTGACATTTACTCAAGAATAGAAATTGCCGTGCGTGGCGGTTCCGGCAGCATGGTTATCGGCGGTGCCGGTGTTTTTGATGCCATCGTCATTGGCGGTATCCTGTCATTACTGCTGGCGGAAATTTTCGGTGAAAGCCGGGAAAGATTGCAAGGCGGTCCTGCCGTCAGGCGTCACCCTAGTTTAAGGGAAGGGCTGGCAGATGCAGAATTCAGCAGTGATTTGGGTGAGACAAAGACGGGAAGTGAAAGTGAGGAGGAAAAGAATAATGAAGAGTAAATTTTTCTTCCGCTTTAAGCTGCTTACACTTGTTCTGGCATTAACACTGTTTTTGACAGCCACAAGCAGCTTGGCCATGTTTGATTTTGAAGATCTGCTTGACGGCCAACCCGGTGAAGTTTATACCATGGTGGATGAAAAAGGAAATGTCATTATGCGCACGGCCCGCAAGATCAGCGAGGGCGATGAATATATAGACCAAAAAAATAATCACTACCGCGTAAAATCTGTGGTGCAACAAAGGGCAGAGGCAGAATTAATTGAAAAAACGGCAGCGGCCCAGCCTGAGCAGGAAGGTTTAATTGCCCGTGTCCAGGGACTCCTGCTGACCGTGTTGCCGGTGCAGAGGCAAGGGGAAGAAAAAACAAAAAGAATTGCTATCTACAGTTCTCACGGTGCCGAATCCTACATAGAAGGTGACGGCACCGAGAGCAAGGATCCGGGTGGCGGTATTCTTGATGTGGCAGACCGGCTGCAGGCGGCTTTGGAGAAAAAAGGGGTGGAAGTTATTCGCTCGCGCCAGCCTCATACTCCGCATGATGCCGGTGCTTACCAGCGTTCCCGGCGCACGGCGGAAGAAGCACTGAAAGAAAGTCCCGATGCAATTATTGATGTGCACCGCGATGCGGTGCCGGAAGAAGAGTACCTGGGGGAAGTTAACGGGGAAGAACGTGTCCAGGTACAGCTGGTGGTGGGACGTCAGAATCAAAATATTGCCAATAACCGCCAATTTGCTGAAGGGTTAAAAAAACAGGCGGATCAGAAATACCCCGGTTTAGTTAAAGGTATTTTCATGGCCCGCGGTAATTACAATCAGGATTTATCTCCCACGGCCGCTTTAATTGAAGTAGGTTCCCATACTAACGATAAAGAGCAGGCCATGGAGTCCATGGATCTTTTTGCCGAGGTAGTTACAGATTATCTTTATGGCACAGCTGAAGGGCAGCAGGCGAGCGGGCCTTCTGCTACTACGTCAAAAGGGCCGGGCGGTACGGCTCTCAAAACTGTGCTGTGGCTGGTTGTGGGCGTAATTGTAGCTGTGGCAGCATATTTACTGATCAGCACCGGCGGTATTGAACAGTTTAAAGCCAGAATTCAAAAATTCATCCGCCGGGAAATGAATTTTCTGGGCGGCCCCGGAAAACCGGACGATGATGATGGAGGAACGGATGGGAGTTGAGGCGGTGTGAGCAAAGAGATTTTGACCATTGTTACCGGTGTGGTTCTAGGCACGGTGTCCCGCTTCTGGATGATGCGGCGTGATTTTCGCCAGTATCCGTCTTATCCTCATGCCGTGGTGACACACCTGGCTTTAGGTTTTGTGGCTGCCACACTGGGGGCGGTGGCAATACCTGCCCTGGCGGCCAAAGAATATACCGCTGTTACCTTTTTAGCCCTGGCTGCCACACAGTTTCGCGAAGTGCGGACCATGGAAAGAGAGATGCTGGCAGCGCTTGAACAATCTGCTTTAGTTTCCCGCGGTCCTGATTTTATTGAGGGTATTGCCCGCACCTTTGAAGCAAGAAATTACTTGGTGGTTTTTGTTTCTTTAGCAGCTTCATTGGCAACACACCTTTTTTCCGTAATTCCAGGGGTCATTGCAGGAATTGTTGCCATGGCTTTAGTGCGCCATTTTATGCAAGGTAAACTCATTGGCGATGTGGCCCGGGTGCGACCGGGAAGACTGCATTTTGAAGGAGCCAATCTTTTTGTGGATGATATTCATATTATGAATCTTGGGTTGAAAGAAACGCACAAAGTTTATGAGGAATATGGCCGTGCAGTAGTCATTGAACCGATCGATGACAATGCCCGTGAAATTTTGGCCAATGTTGGGCAAAGACAGGCCATTGCCCATGAAGTTGCTTCTTTACTGGGTGTGCGCCGGGATGTGGATACGGCGGAATTTACCCCGCTTTTACGGCGTAATGTGAAAACCGGCAGAGTAGGTATGGTTATAGTTCCCATTGAACCGGACATGGAATGTTTGCTAGAGGCTGTAAAAAATGTTCCCGTCCTCGAATCTTCTTTTGTCAAACCTTTGGCCTCTAAAGCCGGTTACTGTGCCAGCGACTAGGAGGATTATGATGGAAGTTTCTATTACCAAGGCGATTCTGGCCGCTGTGACCACTACACGTGATGAACGGATTACGGGGGTTCCTGTTTTTTATGCGGAAACAGAAGAAGAAATGGTGGAAATGTCCGTGATTCTTTCACGTGTAATGGAGGCTGTTGCGCATGATATGGGTAATGGCGTCTATATTATCGTTAAACACTAAAATTTAAAAGGAAGGTAGGCATGGCAGGGAAAAAAATAATTTACCACTGCTACGGCGGGGCGCATTCCTCGGTGGTGGCGGCGGCTATTCATACAGGTAAGCTGGATGCACAAAAAGTGCCGGCGGCAGATGAGCTGCTCAGCCTGACTCTTTTTGACCGGCAAACACAGGCGGGACACGGGCAACTGCATTTTTTCGGGTTTGATGAGGGTAATAATGAAATCTATTCTGTGGGCTGCCGGAATGTGGGGGGTATGATGGAAAAATTTTTAACTGAAATTGCGCAAATCCTTGGTTTTGCCGGGGATTTGTTCTTTGTGGACACTTTGCACTGTGTCAGTGTGCCCATGCGCATAGGCGGCTATCTTTCACGCCGTTTAGGTCTGGTGGCATTAGGCAGGCCGCTGGTGGTGGAGGGAACCCGGGCTGCTTATCCCCGGCTGGCAGCCTTGGTCCAACAAGTAAAAGCACAGGTGCTGACATGAACTATTTGTATTTAGGGGTGCGTGATCTTTACTTGCCGGCTGCCGCCGCCTACATGCATTTAAACGCGAAAACCAGGCCGGAGGAGCAGGAACTACTTGCTCTTCCCTATTTTCGTCCGGCACGAAAAGCAGATGAAGGGAGATTGTACCGGTTCGGCAGAGACGCAAATAATCATACTGTTTATATTGCCTGTGTGCCCGACCACCCGGACGTATTTATAAAGGGCGTCCAAAGTTTGCTCACCATTTACGGCTTGTCGCCCTCTCAAATAAAAGTTGTGCCCTGTCTTTTGGAAAACCTGCAGCTGGCCGGAATTTTCAGGTTACTGACTAAAATAGGATTAGGCTCCATAGCCGATAATTTAGGTTCAAGAGTAGTTTTCAACCGGTTAGATGATTTGGCTCGTTTAGTTTTTTAAGAAGCACTTGGGAGTGCTTCTTTTTTTAATCAATTCTTTACCTTAACGAACTTGACAGATTGGAATAGTATACATATAATATAAACAATTAAACAAGTGTTTAAATGAATAGAGGGATTGTAGTGAGAAAAGATGTTTGTCTGGAACATGCGGTTAATGAGGAAGCAGTGGCGCAAGCAAGGCGGAATCTGCCGGAAGAGGGGATTCTGGAGAAACTTTCCGCCATGTTTTCCGCCTTTGCCGATGTCAGTCGGCTGAAAATAATGCTTACTATTTGTGAGCGTGAATTATGTGTATGCGAACTGGCCGAGGTGCTGGAAATGAGCATGCCGGCCGTTTCACATCATTTACGCCGCTTAAAAGACTTAGGTTTAGTCAAGTACAGGCGTGAGGGCAAGCTTGTCTACTATGCCTTGGATGACGAGCATGTACAGCAACTATTAACGGTGGGATTGGAACATATCTTACACAAATAAAAAAAACAAGAGCTGAATTAAAGGGGAATATGACATGCAGGACACACAAAGTATGCAAACTCTTAAATGGCGTGAAAAAACTTTGCATGTGGATGGTTTAGATTGTGCCAGTTGTGCACGTGAACTGCAGGAAGTAATCTGCCGGCTAGATAATGTGGGAGAATGCTCATTAACTTATGCCACCGGCAAACTGCATTTGCGTTATCAGGGTTCTTTGGATAAAATTAAGAATCTGGTTAAGGCCCACGGTTATCAACTGCGGGAAAGTCATGAAGAAGAAAAAGGCGATGCGGTGGCGGCGCAAAGGGTAAAACAAGCGGCCTGGGCAGCTTTGTTTTTGCTGTTAGCAGTTGTGGCCTCTGCTTTTTACCAACCGCTCAGTATTCCGTTTTTACTTGTTACCATCATTGTGGGCGGGCAGACTACCTTTCGCCGTGCTTGGCAGGCTCTTTTACAGCGGCGGTTAGATATGAATGTTTTAATGACAACGGCAGTTATCGGCGCCATTATTATCGGCGAATGGTGGGAAGGTTCAGTTGTAGCATTTCTTTTTGCTGCCAGTAATGCTTTAGAAACTTACACTACGGAAAAAAACCGACGTTCAATCAGGACGTTAATGCGTGAGATGCCGGAAGCTGCCCACAAGCTCGTGGAGGGCATACCGGAGACGGTGAATGTGGCAACAATTGCCGACGGGGATCTTATCCTGGTGCGGCCTGGTGAACAGGTACCTTTGGACGGTGTCGTCATTGACGGCGTGTCCTGGATAAACGAAGCGGCCATAACCGGTGAAGCTATGCCGCAAAATAAAGAACAAGGAAGTCGCGTGTATGCCGGCACTCTTAACGGCAACGGCTCCTTAACGGTACGCGTCACCGGAACCTGGCAGGATTCAACTTTAACGAAAATTGTGCGCCTGGTGGAAGAAGCACAGGAACACCGGGTGCCCCTGGAACAGTTTGTGGACCGTTTTGCCCGGGTGTATACACCTGTGGTGATGCTTTTGGCTGCGGCTGTAGCTGTTATGGGACCGCTTACCCAAAACGGTACCTGGGGCGAGTGGATTTATAAAGGTTTAGCCCTGCTTTTAGTGGCTTGTCCCTGTTCTTTAGTGCTGGCTGCACCCGTTACGGTGGTGGCTGCCCTGACAAATGCAGCCCGCCAGGGAGTTTTAATTAAAGGCGGCGTGTTTTTGGAAGCCATGGGTACCGTACAAGCCATACTCTTTGATAAAACAGGTACTCTCACCAAAGGAGAGCCGGAAGTTAAACAGATTTATGCCGCCGGCGACTTTCCTGAAGATGAGGTCCTAGCGGTGGCGGCCGGCCTGGAAGCACATTCAGAGCATCTCCTGGCCCGGGCAGTGCGCCAAAAAGCAGAAGAGCTGGGGATAAAACCGCTTTTGACCACCGGTTTCACCGCCATTGCCGGTAAAGGCATTCAGGGTGTCATTAATGATAAGTTTTACCTGGTAGGCTCCCTTGCTTACCTGAATGAAAACGGCATTGCTACAGAAGAGCTGCAACAACTGCCGCAAAGAGGAGAAACCGTCATTGCCGTTGCCTGCGAAAAACGTCTCCTGGGAGCTTTACTGATAAAAGATTCCGTGCGCAAAGAAGGTGCACCGGTGATTGAAGCCCTGCGACAACTGGGAATTAAAAGTATGCAAATGCTTACAGGCGACCGGCAGCAGGCGGCTGCCGCCCTGGGCATTGAACTGGGTCTTGACCGGGTGAGGGCAGAGCTTTTGCCGCAGGATAAAGAAAAAACAGTGCGGCAAATGACAGAAACCTGGGGCCAAGTGGCCATGGTGGGGGACGGTATCAATGATGCCCCGGCCCTGGCTGCAGCTACGGTGGGAATTGCCATGGGAGCTGCAGGCAGCCCTACCGCCCTGGAAACGGCGGATGTTGCACTGATGGGTGATGATTTAACCAATTTACCGTATTTAATCCGCCTGGGGCGTCAGGCGACTGCCGTTATCCGCCAAAATATTGTGCTCTCCTTGCTGATTAAAACTATTGCCATTTTGCTGGTCTTTCCCGGCTGGTTATCGCTGTGGCTGGCCATTGTGGCGGATATGGGTGCTTCACTTTTAGTCACTCTGAACGGCATGCGCCTGTTGACTTTTAAGAAAAAAGCATAAACACTCAGACCTGACATCTTTTTGTCAGGTTTTTCTTTGCTGGTTAGTAAATATTCTCAACCTCGATTTATTTATTTGCTTTTTAGACGGCCTTGTAGGATAATGGTAAAAGCAAAACCTGAGTAGGTGTAAATGATGACAGAAATGCGGATCGAGCAAGTTATCCCCGGCTCCATTGCTGATGAAATCGGCATTTGTGCCGGTGATTTTGTAGTGGATATTGACGGTTCCCAACCCCGGGATATTCTGGACTGGCAGTTGGCCGAAAGCAGTGAACTGCTCTTGTTAACTATTAAACACCAGGACGGCCAACTGGTGGAGTACGAGATTGAAAAAGATTATGATGAGACCTTGGGCATTGTCTTTGCGTCGCCCACCATGGATAAAATTAAAAGCTGCCGCAACAAATGCGTTTTTTGTTTTGTGGACCAAATGCCACCAAAAATGCGGGATACTTTGTATGTAAAGGATGATGATTATCGTCTTTCCTTTCTGACGGGAAGTTATATCACATTAACCAATTTACGGGAAGAAGATCTGGAGAGAATTTGCCGGCTGCATTTAAGCCCGCTGTACGTATCCGTCCATGCCACTGACCCTAAAATCAGACAAAAATTAATGCGTAACCGTCATGCCGGCAAGCTTTTGTCTCTCATGGAGCGACTGGCTGCCTGTGGTATTCAGTTTCACACACAGGTGGTTTTATGTCCCGGCTTAAATGACGGGGCTGTTTTGGAACAAACCATTACTGATCTTTTTGCACTTTATCCGGCCGTACGTACCCTGGCCGTGGTACCGGTGGGGCTCACGGGATACAGGCAGGGACTTTATTCTTTGCAGTCTAATAGTTTAACAGATGCCCGCAAGGTATTAAAACAAATTCATGCCTGGCAGGAAAAAACTTTAAAAGAAATTGGGACACGTTTTGTTTTTGCCTCCGATGAGTTTTATACTTTGGCCCGGGAGCCCCTTCCGCCTGCTGAAGCCTACGAAGGTTATCCCCAGCTGGAAAACGGAGTAGGTTTGGTGCGTATGCTGCTTGATGAATGGGAAGAACGGCAAAAAAGCCTGCCGCCAAAACTGGCGGTGCCAAAGGAAGTAACAGTGGCTACGGGAGTTTCGGCGGCTTCATACTTGCAGCCGATTATCGACCGGCTAAATCAGATTGAAAATCTTGAAGTTTCCCTTGTGCCGGTGAAAAACCAATTCTTTGGCGGTCAGGTTACAGTAACAGGTTTACTTACCTACCAGGATTTAATAAAAACATTAAAAAACGTAAAAGGAACATTATATCTTTCATCTGTCATGCTGAAAGAAGGAAAAGAACTTTTTCTGGATGGATATACTATACAGGATTTAGCTCAAACCATAAAAACAGAAGTGCAAGTGGTTGACGGTCTTCCTGACTTTTTGGAAAACCTGCTTAGCTAAAGTGAGGTGACAGTATGTCTTTGCCTGTTGTTGCCATCGTGGGACGCCCTAATGTGGGTAAATCAACCATGTTTAACCGCTTGATTCAAAAGCGCATAGCCATCGAAGAAAGCACACCCGGTGTGACCCGGGATCGTATTTACGGTCGTGTGGAATGGTTGGACCGTGAATTTTGGCTGGTTGATACAGGCGGGTTAACATTTGAGGGAGATAAAATCTCCCGGGCAATACATAATCAGGTCCAGTTGGCAATTGATGAAGCTAATTTGATTTTATTTTTTGTTGATATCCGTACCGGCCCGGTGCCGTTAGATTTTGAAGTGGCAGAAATGTTGCGGCGGACAAAAAAACCGGTTATTTTAGTTGCCAATAAAGCAGAAACCCCGGAAGCGGAAGTGGCAGCCGCCGAGTTTTATGCTTTAGGTTTGGGGGCACCGCAGCCTGTTTCCGGCGCTCACGGTTTGGGTACAGGCGATTTGTTGGATGAGATCATCCGGCTTCTGCCGGCAGGGGAAACTCCCTTTGAAGACGAAGATATCTTACGGGTGGCCATTATCGGGCGGCCTAATGTGGGAAAATCGTCCCTTTTGAATAAAATATGCGGCATGGAGCGGGTAATAGTCAGTGATGTCCCCGGTACAACCAGGGATGCCATTGATTTACCTGTGGAAAGGGACGGACAAAAATATTTATTTGTGGATACGGCCGGGATCCGGCGCCGCAGTAAAGTGGAAGAAGCAGTTGAATATTATTCCGTCCTGCGTGCCATTCGGGCCGCAGAGGATGCCGATGTGGCTTTAGTGTTAATTGACGCTACAGAAGGAGTCACCGAACAGGATAAACGTATTGCCGGCATTGCCCATGAAGCCGGACGGGCCATTATTCTCGTGGTCAATAAATGGGATGCGGTGGAAAAAGACGATAAAACAATGGATAAATACCGGGAGGAAATCCGTAAAGAACTGGCTTTCCTTTCCTATGCGCCGATTCTGTTTATTTCCGCTTTAACCGGCCGGCGCGTAGATCGTATCTACGAATTAATTAATTATGTGGCCCAGCAGCACGCCATGCGCATTAAAACTTCTCATCTCAATGAGTTATTGGCAGATGCTGTTGCCGTTACACCGCCTCCCACTAAAAAGGGCAGGCAGCTAAAAATCTACTACCTGACACAGGTCAGAGTAAAGCCGCCCACCTTTGCAGTTTTTGTCAATGATCCGGAACTGGCTCACTTTTCCTATATGCGCTATCTGGAAAATAAACTGCGGGAAACTTACGGTTTTGAAGGCACACCCATTCGTCTTCTGGTCAGAAAGAGGAAGGGGGAGAGGTAATGAGCTCCTTTCTTGCCGTGGCGGCAGCTTATTTAATGGGTTCAATTCCTTTTGGTTATCTGGCGGGAAAACTGCTGAGGGGAATTGATATCCGCCGGTATGGCAGCGGCAATATCGGTACAACCAATATTCAGCGTATTCTGGGCACAGGACCTGCCATTATCGTTTTAGTCCTGGATGTGGGCAAAGGTTTGCTACCGGTCCTGTTGGCCCGTTACCTGACAGACAGTACGACACTTCAGCTTGTGGTAGGACTGGCTGCAGTGGTAGGCCATAACTGGCCGGTATTCTTAAAATTTCGCGGGGGCAAAGGCATTGCCACCTCCATTGGAATTTTTATCGGCTTGGCACCCCTTGTGCTTTTAATTGCTTGTCTGCTTGGCGGCCTTGTCGTTGCTGTGACACGGTATGTTTCCCTGGGCTCCATTATGGGGGCTTTGTCCGTGCCTGTTTCCATGCTACTTTTAGATTTTCCGCCGCTTTATCTTTGGTTTGGCCTTATACTTTGTATTATGGTTATCTGGCGGCACCGCCAAAACATAGTCAGATTACTTAACGGCACGGAAAATAAACTGGGGACAAAAGTAAAAGTGGAAAATGAGGGAAAATAAATGCGAAATGTTGCAGTTATAGGAGCAGGGAGCTGGGGAACCGCCTTGGCCATTGTTTTGGCTGAAAACTGCCAGCAGGTAACTCTGTGGGCCAGGCGGGAGGAATTATGCCGGGAGATTCGTCAAACCAGGGAGAATAAAGCTTACCTGCCCGGTGTAACGCTGCCTAAAAATATTACGGTAACGTCAGATTTGGAGCGGGCAGTTTATCAAAAAGAAGCAATTGTGCTGGTGGTGCCTTCACATACTGTGCGCACCATTGCCCGGCAACTGGCCCCTTATATCAATAATTGCCCTTTGATCATAAACTGTGCCAAAGGCTTGGAGGAAGGAAGCCACTGTCGTATGTCAGAGATTTTGGAACAGGAATTGCCGCAGTGCTTCCCTGTAATTTTATCCGGCCCCAACCATGCGGAAGAAGTTAGCCGGCGGGTTCCCTCCGCAACAGTTGTGGCTGCTAAGGAGGAAAAGCCGGCGAAAGCGGCGCAGGAATTATTTATGACGACCCGCCTGCGTGTTTATACCAATCCCGATGTGATCGGTGTGGAACTGGGCGGAGCACTGAAAAATGTGATCGCTTTGGCGGCCGGTGTTTCCGACGGGTTGGGCTACGGTGATAACACAAAAGCGGCCATTGTGACGCGCGGTTTAACGGAAATAGCCCGGCTCGGCCGGAAAATGGGAGCCAACCCTTTAACTTTTGCCGGTTTGTCCGGTGTGGGAGATTTAATGGTAACCTGTGCTTCTCCCCACAGCCGCAATCGTAATTTAGGCATGGAACTAGGCCAGGGAAAAAAGTTAACGGAAATTCTTGCCGGCATGCATATGGTGGCCGAAGGGGTCCGCACCGCCAGGGCGGCAAAAGAATTAGGGGGAATTTATCAGGTGGATTTGCCCATAACGGAACAAGTTTATGAAATTCTTTTTCATGAAAAAGAACCGCGTCGTGCAGTGGTGGAGTTATTAAAACGGAAAGGAAAATATGAAATAGAAGATGTTGTTTTCTTCAACTTTCAGAATTGAGTGCATACACTCCTGAGGGAGTGTAATTTTTTTTGCAAATTGGCCTTTATATGAAGATTAAAGGCCGGTGTTTATCATTCTACGTAATTTTTGTCTGTTTTTCCCCCTGCAAAAGTAATAATCGGTGGACGTCCTCATATAAATGTAATGTTAATATGTAATCTTGTTGTGATCACAACTTATCACTAAAGTTTAGAAGGGGAGGGATTTTATTCTTTACAACCTTCAGCTTCAGTTTTGAAAAAAGGAGGGAGAAATTTGGTTAAATATGACCTGCTTCAGCACATTGTGGAGAGAACCGGCGGCGATATTTATCTGGGCGTTGTCGGCCCCGTCAGGACCGGCAAGTCAACTTTTATAAAAAAATTTATGGAGCTTTTGGTTATTCCTAATATTCCAGACGCTCAAGACCAGGAAAGGGCCAGGGATGAATTGCCGCAAAGCAGTGCCGGGCGTACAATTATGACTACTGAACCTAAATTTATTCCTGACGAAGCTATAGAAATAAAAGTGCGGGATAACATTACCATGCGCGTCCGCCTGGTGGACTGCGTTGGCTACACGGTGCCCGGTGCTTTAGGGTATGATGATGAGGGAGCGCCCCGGATGGTGACAACGCCGTGGTTTGATTATGATGTGCCCTTTGAGGAAGCTGCCGAGGTGGGGACGAAAAAAGTCATTACTGATCATTCTACTATCGGTCTGGTTGTAACCACGGACGGTACCATTGCCGAGATTCCCCGGGAAAACTATGTTGATGCAGAGCAACGGGTTGTTAATGAGTTGAAGGAACTGGGCAAACCTTTTATCATGCTGTTAAACTCTACACAGCCCTATTCCCAGGAAGCTTTGGCGCTGAAGGAAGAACTGGCAGAGCAATACGATGTGCCGGTCATACCGTTTAATGCCCTGCAGCTAATGGAAGAAGATATTAATATGATTTTTCAGGAGCTGCTTTATGAGTTCCCGGTACGCGAAGTTAATATTAATCTGCCCAGCTGGATTGAAGTACTGGACGGAGAGCATTGGTTGCGGCAAGAATTTAACGATGTGATCCGGGAAAGTGTCACCGATGTTTCTCGCCTGCGGGATATTGACGGTATGGTGGAGCTGTTGAGTGCAAAAGATATTATTGACAATATTGTGCTGAAAGAAATGGATCTGGGCACAGGCAAAGCTATTATTGATATTCAGGCCCCTGAAATTCTGTTTGAAAGAGTACTGTCTGAAATCTGCGGTACTGAGATTGAAGATCAGGCCGACTTGCTTAAAATCCTGCAAGAAAGTGTTGCTGCCAAGCGCGAATACGATAAACTGGCCGAAGCCATTGCCCAAGTACGCGAAACCGGCTACGGCATTGTTCCTCCCCAGCTTGATGAAATGACCCTGGAGGAGCCGGAAATTATCCGTCAGGGCGGCCGTTTCGGTGTCCGTTTACGTGCCAGCGCCCCGTCCTTGCATATCGTCCGCGTGGATGTTAAATCGGAATTTGCCCCCATTGTGGGTACGGAAAAGCAAAGCGAAGATCTTGTCAACTACATTATGGGGGAATTTGAAGAGAATCCGGAAGCTCTTTGGCAATCAGATATTTTCGGCAAATCACTGCATGCCGTAGTCAGAGACGGTATTGCCGCAAAACTTGATAATATGCCGCCTAATGCCCAGGAAAAACTACAAGAAACTCTGGAAAAAATCATCAATGAGGGCAGCGGTGGTTTAATTGCCATCATCCTTTAAATCAAAAATGCGTGGACTCCACGCATTATTTTTTGTGAGAAATAAAAAAACCACGGGATTTATCATACCCGTGGTTACTTGCTTTTTAATGGTCGGAGCGACAGGATTTGAACCTGCGACCTCTTGACCCCCAGTCAAGCGCGCTACCAAACTGCGCCACGCCCCGACACAATTGCTATTATAGTATATTCTTTAACTTTTTGCAAGTGCTATTTTTTTGCGGGTTAGCGGCAAAAATTCCTTATAGGTAGGCTACAAACATTCTGTCCTATCCATATATTCTTTGTTCTTCGCACTTTCGTTTCAATTCCTTATAGGTAGGCTACAAACTAATTTTCATAGGGGGTGAGGTGCAACAATGAGTGAGTTTCAATTCCTTATAGGTAGGCTACAAACTCATTTCCCCCCCTTTATTAAATTCATTGTTTAGAGTTTCAATTCCTTATAGGTAGGCTACAAACAAGGCATGGCCCGGCGAAGTGGAGCTACAATGGTAGGGGTTTCAATTCCTTATAGGTAGGCTACAAACTGTCGCGACGCTTATTTGTCCTTATGCGGCCTACGGGTTTCAATTCCTTATAGGTAGGCTACAAACGGAACCGGTCCGAAATGACTACCTCTTTATTTTCGGCTTGTTTCAATTCCTTATAGGTAGGCTACAAACATCAAACAATAAAGACCATGCTTTTTATAATATTGGTTTCAATTCCTTATAGGTAGGCTACAAACAGGCCTTCCGGCACTATGGGAAGAAGGCGGGGGTTATTCGTTTCAATTCCTTATAGGTAGGCTACAAACTATGACCAAAGTGCATTCTCTCTAGCGCAGCATCGCGTTTCAATTCCTTATAGGTAGGCTACAAACGAGCTGCGCTAAAAGCCTTGAACCATCGTTAGTTGCTATGTTTCAATTCCTTATAGGTAGGCTACAAACTTTGGAGTCTCGATAGTACAAGAGTAAAAGGAGGGGGTTTCAATTCCTTATAGGTAGGCTACAAACCATGCCAGATGCACTATGAAGAATTGGAGCAAGCTAGTTTCAATTCCTTATAGGTAGGCTACAAACCCCATGCCAGGTCGTGCTGCAATGATTATCAGCTGCCGTTTCAATTCCTTATAGGTAGGCTACAAACTAT
>JAAYSO010000105.1 GCA_012523945.1 Bacillota bacterium | reverse complement strand
TTATGAAAAATACTATGCCTGGTATCTTTTTTAGTTTAGAAGGTGTGAAGATGCAAAATAATAACTTGCCGACGCAGGAAGAATATCAACAGCTGGCAAAAGAATACGAACCAAAACGGCCGCTTCTGAAAAACTGTATCCGTGCTTTTTTTGCCGGCGGTATTATTTGTACCATCGGCCAGTTTTTTCAGTGGTTCTATATGACTTATTTTGACTTTACTGAAGTTACGGCATCAAATCCTACCGTGGCAAGCATGATAATTATTTCTATGCTGCTGACTGGGTTTGGTGTTTATGATCATCTGGCACAATGGGCCGGTGCCGGCACCATTGTGCCGGTAACAGGGTTTGCCAATACTATCACATCCGCTGCCATTGAACATCGCAGTGAAGGTTATGTTTTAGGCGTTGGCGGCAATATGTTTAAAATAGCGGGTCCGGTCATTACTTTTGGTGTCTTTGCCGCTTTTGTAGTGGCCATTGTCAGAATCCTGGTGGAAAAGCTAGGGGTGATATAGTGCTGCAAGGCCAACAAAGCTGGATCTTTGCCAACCGTCCGGTGCTGCTTGCCACAGCCGTTGCCGGCGGACCCTTTGAAGCAAGAAGCGCCATTGCCGCCGATTTTGATATCCTGCATGATGATATCTGGCTTGGGCAAAGCAGTTTTGAAAAAGCTGAAAAAAAACTGTTGGAAGAAGCATGCCAAACTTCCATTCAAAAAGCAGGCTTACAAAAAGAAGATATTCAATTTTTTTTCAGCGGCGATCTCATGAATCAAATTATTTCTTCCAGCTTTGCCGCCCGTACTTTAGGGATACCGTATTTCGGTTTGTTTGGGGCTTGCTCCAGTTCCATGGAGGGACTGGCCCTGGCAGCCTTTGTGGTTAATGCCGGCGGTGCCAGATATGCACTTACTGCTTGTTCCAGTCATAACGGTTCTGTCAACAAACAATACCGCTACCCTACGGAATATGGTGCGCAGTTGCCGCCTACGGCTCAATGGACTGTAACCGGAGCCGGGGCTGCCGTTGTTGCCGCTCAAGGCGTGGGGCCGCGGGTTATTGGTGCTACCATAGGGCGTGTGATTGATCTGGGTGTAACTGATCCTTTTAATATGGGTGCTGCCATGGCGCCGGCTGCAGTAGATACAATTATTGCTCATTTTCGTGATTTTAATCTTGACGCCTCCCATTACGATTTAATTGCCACGGGAGATTTAGGCAAAGTCGGTCATGCCATTGCCGCCGACTTGTTACGGCGGCAGGGCATAGTCATACCGGAAAATATTTTTACTGACTGCGGTGTTTTAATTTACCAGGGTCAGCAACAGGTAATGTCGGGTGGCAGCGGCTGTGCTTGTTCCGCTGTTGTAACATATGGACATTTCTTTAACCGCATGCTGAAAGGAGAACTAAAAAGAGTTTTAATAGTTGCCACAGGTGCTTTGCTTTCACCGCTGTCATACCAGCAAAATGAAAGCATCCCCTGTGTTGCCCATGCCGTGGCACTGGAATGGGAGGGAGTATAATGGAAAAATTTTTGCTGGCTTTTCTTGTGGGCGGTGCCATTTGTGTCTTAGGACAAATCCTCTTGGATGTTTTCCGTTTAACTCCGGCCCACATGACTGTAACTTTAGTGGTGGCGGGAGCAATTTTAGGCGGCTTGGGTTTGTATGAACCGTTAATAGAATTTGCCGGTGCCGGAGCTTCCGTGCCCATCTGCAGTTTTGGCAACTCCCTTGTAAACGGTGCTTTATCAGAGGCAGAAAGACACGGTATTATCGGAGTGCTCACAGGTATTTTTGAAATAACCAGTGCGGGGATTTCATCGGCTATTATCTTTGGCTTTCTTGCTTCCTTAATCTTTAAACCTAAAGGATAATTTGATTTAAGCAGACCTTTGTATATTGAAAAAAATACGTGGCAAACTACAACGGGACAAAATTATTAAGAAAGGAGCTACACAAGGATTATGATTAATCAACAAGAACTGGAAAATCTGCGTCATTTAATCGGAGCACACGAAACAGGCGCGCAAAAGCTGGAAACCTACGCCCAGCAGTGCAGTGACCCCGAAATCAAACAGATGTTCCAGCAATCAGCTAATAGGGCGCGCCAAACTAAACAGCAATTAATGCAATTTTTAAACTAAAGGAGGTAAACTGATGCAGGATAAAGATATGGTCAACGACGTCCTTTCCATGGTAAATGCCAGCCTGACCAATTATGCCATGGCCATTGCCGAATCGTCCAATCAGCAGTTGCGGCAGACTCTGACCCAAATTCGCGATGCCGATGAACAGTTTCAATTGCAATTGAGCCAAAAAGCGGTACAAAAAGGTTTTTATAAACCGGCCAAACAAGCAGATCCCAGCACCATTCAGGAATATAAGAGCCAGTTAAGCGGCTCATAATGCTACTTGAGTAGTTGTAGCGGCCTGTTGACAACTGATGTCGACAGGCTTTTTTTATTGGTTAAGAAATTTTGTCCCCTTGATTAGTCCTCTTTCCTAATCAAGGGGAGTGTTAATGGCGGTACCCTTTAATGTGGGGTGTTCAGTTATTATATGATAAAATAAACCCGGGATGGTTCTAGTAAATCTTTTCTCCCGGGTGTTTTTTTCTGTAGAATAGAAAGTAAAGGGATACTGACAAGAAAACAGAAAGAAGTTTTTACAGGTTAATTCCTTCTGTTTGGATGATTAGTTATAGATTGTATGGTACTATAATGAAGAAAGTTTAAATCAGCACCAGTTTAATCTACTAAAAGTAATAAAGGCGTCCCCGCATTTTCTTCTAAAAAGAATTAAGGAGTTGAGGTAAGATATATGATACAATTGCTTTTGGAAAAACTTAAAGAATCCGCCTTTTCAGTTATTCCCATCATAATTCTTGTCTTAATCTTAAATTTTACCCTGGCACCGATGCCGCTCTGGAGTATGATTCTATTTTTAATTAGTGCCGTTTTAGTGGTTTTAGGTATAACGCTCTTTAATTTGGGTGTTGATATGTCCCTGATTCCCATCGGGGAACATATCGGCTCCTCATTAGTGCAAAGCCGCAAGTTAATTCTGATTGTGATTTTGACTTTTGTTATCGGTGTCTTTATTACCATCGCCGAGCCGGATTTAATTGTGTTGGCAGGCCAGATAAGTGGAGTGCCCGATTCCGTCATTATCTTTGTAGTTGCCGCCGGGGTAGGTTTGGCGGTTGTGGCTGCTTTTTTGCGGGTTTTATTTCAGTTTCCGCTTTCTTATATTTTAATAGTTTGTTACTTGCTGGCCTTTATTCTTTCCCGTTTTACCAGTACTGAATTCCTTGCAATTTCTTGGGAGTCGGGCGGTGTGACAACCGGTCCGATTTTAGTGCCTTTCATTATGGCTTTAGGTTTTGGTTTGGCTTCCGTACGGGTAGACAAAACTACCGAGGAAGATAGTTTTGGCCTGGTGGCACTTTGTCTCATTGTCCCGATTCTGGCTGTGTTAATTTTAGGTATGGTCCTGACTCCACACGGTGGCAGTGCCATTGTCAATCCCCAGGTACAATCTTTGTCTGATATAATTTCACTTTATTTTACTAATTTTCCCGGCTACTTGAAACAAATTGCCATAGCCTTGCTACCTATAATTGTACTGTTTGTCGTCTTTCAAGTTTTGCGGTTGCATTTAAAGATAAAAACAATTTTACGAATCTCCATCGGAACTATTTACACCTACCTAGGTCTTATTTTATTCCTGGCCAGTGTAAATATTGGTTTTATGCCGGCGGGGTATTTCCTGGGCAGTACTTTAATAACAAACAACAGTGCTTGGTTACTGGTTGCAATTGGTTTTATCATGGGATACTTTGTGGTGGCTGCGGAACCGGCCGTTTTTGTGCTGAAAAGGCAGGTTGAAGAAGCTACTGAAGGAGCAATTTCGCCCAAAGCCATGGGGCTGGGATTAAGCATCGGGGTAGGCGTTTCTGTGGCATTATCCATGATTCGTGTTATTACCGGGCTGTCTCTTTTATATTTTGTAATTCCGGGCTATGCCTTTGCCCTGATTTTATCTTTCGTTGTTCCCCATCTTTTTACTGCTATTGCTTTCGACTCGGGGGCAGTTGCCTCAGGGCCTCTGGCAGCCACATTTATGCTGCCCTTTGCCATTGGGGCTTCGGAAGCGGTGGGTGGCAATATCTTCACAGATGCCTTCGGTATAGTTGCTTTAGTGGCCATGACACCGGTTATTACCATACAGCTTTTTGGGCTGGCTTATGCCTTGAAAGCTAAAAAGGCAGAGAAAGAATTGGTTGTGCCGGAGGAAGCCGATACGATTATTGAGTTAGATTATTCTGCCGATGAAAATTAATACAATCTTGATAAAATCCCTTTGGAAATTGGTTTAAGAACGAAAATTGTTAAGGCAGCAGGTTGTGGGGGTAAAATAGCACATGAGATCTATTATAAATGGAGGGAAACTACGTGGAAAACAAGCCTGAAACCAGGTTGGTCGCACTTATCACCATTATGGATTTTGGCTTAAATAATATTTTAAAAGATTTATTTCTGAAAAATAATGTTCCTTTGCTGGTACTGACACACGGATATGGTGCAGCAAAATCTTTTATTCATGAAATTCTCGGTTATGGCAGTTCAAAAAAAGTTGTTGCTTTGAGCATTCAGACAAAAAGGATGTCAAGTTACCTTATGAAACAGATTCATGAAAAAGTTGATCTTACCAAACCGGGAACAGGGATAGCTTTTACCATCAACTTAAGCAGTATTAGCAGCGTGCTTTCAACTATTTGCCAACAGGCTGATGAGAATTTGAAGATAGGAAGTGAGGATATGAACGTAAAATCCAAAGAACCATATCACTTAATTGTCACCATAGTGAACGGCGGCTATTTCGATCAGGTGATGGAAGTTGCCAAAAAGTCGGGAGCCACCGGGGGCACCGCCATTCATGCCCGCGGTTTAGGCTCCAAGGAAGCCATGAAATATCTTGGCATCACCATCCAACCGGAGAAAGATTTGGTTTTAATTGTCGCACCGAAAGAACAGAAGCGGGAGATTATGGAAAATATTCTCCATGAATTTGGGCTGAATACACCCGGTCACGGTATTTGTTTCTCTTTGCCTGTTGACAGTGTGATGGGGCTGGGTACCAATCTTGAAAATATTGATGAACTTGATAATTCCCGTTAACCCACAAAATGTGGGTTTATTTTTTTGCCGGGAAATTTTATCTGGCATAGCATGTTTTCCCTGGCAAATGGGGGTTATTAAGGGGGAAGGACAAATCATAGGCGAAACAAGGAAAAACAACCGGAAAAAATTTTTTTAAAACTTTAATGAGAATAATTCTCATAATCATTGACAATTAAACTTTACTATGCGATATTATAGATAAAGAGAATAATTCTCAATATCATTTAGAGGTTTTCTGAATTGAGATAGACAAAGTTGCGTTAAAGGAGAGAGTAAATATGGCTTTAGCACTAAGAGAACAAGAATATAAAACTGAACTTGTAGACATTTACCATGCTCCGGATAATTTAACCTATGTAGTGGAAGATGCACCGGAACTTGGTATTTTAAAAAGTTTAGGTATAGTCAAAGATGCCATTGTGCAAAAAATAATGACTTATAAATTGGGAGGGCCGGTACTGCTACAGGTAGAATCCTGTGAGATTGCCATTTCCAAAGACATTGCAGAAAAAATCATAGTAAGGGGATAGCGTTATGACCAGTTGTCATGAAATAAAAGCTGATGCCGGTGTATATCAAAAACCTAATAAGATTTTATTAATGGGAAATCCCAATGTGGGAAAAAGTGTATTTTTTTCCCATATGACAGGAGTTCATGTGGTCAGCTCCAATTATGCCGGCACCACGGTCAGTTATACTGAAGGGGAAATGAAGCTGGGCGACAGATCCTATACTTTAATTGATGTTCCCGGCACCTATTCCCTGGAGGCAAATTCTGAAGCCGAAGCTGTTGCAGTCAGTTTTATGCATAGCAATCCGGTGGCTGTTTTATGCGTTTTGGATGCCACCAACCTGGAACGTAATATAAAGCTGGGACTTGAGCTACAAAAATATAATGTGCCTATTGTGTATGCATTAAACCTCATTGATGTGGCTAAACGGCACGGAGTGGAAATTAACGTAAATTTGCTGGCGCAGGAACTTGGTGCGCCTGTTATTCCCACAGTGGCTGTAAAGGGCGAAGGTTTGGCAGAAGTGCAGGCCGAATTGCACAAAGTTTTAAATGAGACGCAAAATAATTGCAGTCATTGTGCCTCCTGTTTAGGTTGCCCCAAAGGCAGCACTGAACAGGACACATGGGAAAGGGCAAGAGAGATTACCGCCAAGGTCAGGAAAAAAGTTGACGGGCAGTTAAGCTTTTTGGACAGATTGGGTGCTGCCATGTTAAAGCCTTTAACCGGCCTGCCGCTGGCTATTTTAATTATTGGTCTGTCCCTGGGGGTAATTGTCGGCGGTGGTAAAGCTTTGCGGGCAGTTTTACTGTTGCCGCTGGTAAACCGGATTTTAGTCCCGTTTTTTAGAATGATTTTTTCTTCCTTTATTCCGGAAGGTGTTTTATTGAATGTACTTATCGGTGAGTACGGTATTTTTGTCATTGGTTTTGAGTGGATCATTGCTTTAATTTTCCCCTATGTCTTTTTATTTTATATTGTGTTTTCCTTTTTGGAAGACTCGGGTTTTTTGCCGCGTTTAAGCGTACTTTTTGATAATATCATGCGGAAAATTGGCATTCAGGGCGGCAGTGTGATTACTATTTTAATGGGTTATGGCTGTGCCGTTCCGGCTATTATCGGTTCACGGACGGCAACGACGCAAAAAGAGCGTATTATTATAGCCACCATGGTTTGTTTTGCCGTGCCCTGTATTTCCCAAACAGGCGCTTTAATCAGCTTGTTTGCCGGATTCTCACCTTTATTGTTAATCATCATGATACTGCTGTCTTTAGCGATCATGGTAACGGTATCACTAGTTTTAGGGCGCGTAATCAAAGGGAAAGTAGATCCTATGGTGCTTGAGATCCCCAATTTATTAATGCCCAACCCTAAAGCTTATGCCAAAAAACTTATGCTGCGCATGAAGCATTTCCTCATGGAAGCTGAAGTGCCTATGCTGTTTTCTGTGATTATTGCCGCGCTTTTGAAAGAAACAGGGCTTTTGGATTTGATTGCAGTTTACCTTGAGCCTTTAGTCAGCGGCTGGCTTGGTTTGCCGCGGGAAGCAGTCATAGCTTTAATTTTAGGTATTGTGCGCCGTGAGATGGCGGTGGCCCCGTTATTGGCCATTGAAGGCCTGACGGCACTGCAAGCTTTTGTGGGCGGTACGGTGGCATTATTATACTTGCCCTGCATTTCAGTATTTGGAGTTTTAACTAAAGAGTTTAGTCCCAAAGTTGCCCTTGCCATGGGTTTAGGTACTACTGTAAGTGCGTTTATTGTGGCCGGGCTCATTAATCAAATTGCACATTTGTTTATTTAAGGGTTGATGGTAAATGCGCAGTTTAATACCGACTCTGACTAAAATACTGGAAAAATTGGCAGCAAAAAATTTTCTTTTCTATCGAATTATGGCGCTGTATTATAGAAATGTTGTAAAAGAAGAAGTGACTTTAGCAAATATACAAGCCGGTGACAGGGTTCTTTGTATTGGTGGCGGTCACTGCCCCTTTAGCGGGATTTTACTGCATGAATATACAGGAGCCCATGTCACAATTCTTGATAATGACGCTCAATGTGTACGTGTGGCAACGGAGTTAATTAAAGATTTGGGCTATACTGATTTTATAAAAGTAATCCATGGTGACGGGCGGGAGATAGCTCCGACAGACTATACTGTCATCCATGTGGCAGTACAGGTAAGCCCCATGGAAAAAGTGTTTTGTCACTTACGCCGGGGCTGCCGGTTAGGTGCCAAGATTTTAGTACGGCTGCCTCGTAGGGCCTTAAATAATTTATACTCCCTGGGTGATCGCTCACTCTTTTGTAACTGCTGTGGCAAAGTGGTACACAGCCGGAGAAATATAGAAAGTACTGCCTTATTTATTAAATCCGGAGTAGAGTACGGAACATGAAAAAGTTGCGTTTAATCCTGTTATTTCTCCTCTTGGTGGTGTTGTTCCGGCAATTTGATCAGAAAAGTTTTCTTGCTGCTATCAAACAAGTGCCCCTGGCAGCCTTTACAGCATTGTTAATTTTACAAGTTATAAGTCAGTTGCTTGTTAATTATCAATGGTGTAGAATTGGCAGAATTATCGGAGGGGCACATAATTTTTTGCAGATGCTTTATGTGAATGCACAAGGTGCCATTATTGAGTCCATTACCCCCGGAGTAAAAATTGGTGGGGAGATCACAAGAGCAGTGCTTTTAAAAAAGGAGCTTAATTATTCGGCACAAGAGGCGGCTACCCTGGTAACAATGCAAAAAATGGTCAGTTTCTCCGGCTTGTTTTGCCTTAATCTTTTTGCCTTTGCCCATCTTTCAGGTAGAATTGTGCTTTTTCAGGCTTTAGCCACCAAAATTATCTTTTATGCTTTTTCTCTAACCCTAATCGGCATCATTGTTTGCTTTTTTTTCTTTACCGACAGTTTGGAAAAGAAAATCGCCCCAAAGGAATTCAAGTTAAAATGGCTGCAGGTTTTCCAGGAGTATTTATTGACTTTACTTTCCCGGATTAAAATTTTAAAGACCAGCCGGGAGGAAATGTTAAAACAATTCCTGCTGTCCTTTGTCATTTGGCTTCTTTTCCCTGTAAAAATGATTTTTTTAGTGCAATTGTTCGCTGTTAATTATGATCCTGTTTATTTAACGGAAATTACTTTTATCTCTTACATGGTAGGTATGATTCCTTTATTTCCCGGCGGTCTGGGTGGTTTTGAAGCAACCATGGCAAGTTTACTGCGATTAATGCAGGTACCTGTCAATACTGCTCTCGCCGTCACTTTGCTTTTTCGCTTTATTACTTTTTGGTTTGTTATTCTCATTAGTCTCTTATATGCCGGCCTGTGGAAAAGGGGTGGAATGAAAATATGGAACACTTAAAAAAATCTTTGCCCAACCTGCTTACGTTTTGCAATTTGGCTCTGGGGGTTACCGCCATTTGTCTTTTGATTCAGGACAATTCTTTGGCGATCAGAAGGCTGGCATGTTTGTTTGTTTGTCTTGGTGTAGCTTGTGATGTTTTAGATGGCTTTCTGGCCAGGCGTTTGCAGGCGGTAACGGAGACGGGCAAGCAGTTGGATTCCTTTGCAGATTTGGTAACATTCGGGGTGGCACCCATTACAATTTTTCTTTCCGGACTGCACTCCTTTTCCTGGTACATGCTACCGGTACTATTGATTTATCCCCTGGCCGGGGCATTGCGGCTGGCGCGCTTTAATTTGCGGGGACATGACAACTATTTTATCGGTCTGCCTGTGACGGCAGCAGGTTTTGTGCTGGCGGCAGTCCTGCTCCTGAAGAGTTTTCTGGGTGCGTATACGGAAAGCTTTATGCTCTTTTACTTGCTTCTTGCCTTTGTTTTGTCCCTGATGATGGTGAGCAGAATCCGGGTTAAACATCTGTTTAAAAAATAATTTTTCCCTGCACTGTTGCTGGCGACAACTCTTTCTATTCTTGCCAATTTACTGTATACTAAAGTGTAGCCGAGTTAATAACGGCAGGCAGGATTCTACCCAGGAGAGGAGAGAGAAGATGATCAAACTGGAAACGGACAGGCTTATTTTAAGACCGCTTGGAACAAAGGATTTTGATACCTACTACAGCTACACTTCCGTACCGGAAAATATGACTTATATGATCTTCGGTCCATATACACCGGAAGAAGCCATGAGATTTTTGAAAATGTGCGAGACCTGGTGGCAGGAAGATCCGCCGCCAATCTATGAGTTTGCCGTCATTCTTAAAGAAACCGGTAAAATGATCGGCAATAGTGGTATCTATATGGATGATGAAAGACGTCTCACCGGTATGCTGGGCTGGTGTTTTCATAGAGATTACTGGAATAAAGGGTATGCCACTGAATCTGTGCAGGCACTGTTAAAGTTTGGTTTTGAGGAACTGAAATTGCACCGCATCCATGCTGAGTGTAACGCCGACAATATTGGCAGTGCCAGGGTGATGGAAAAGGTTGGCATGCGCCGGGAGGGTCATTTTATTAAAAACCGCTTTGACCGGGTCGGCGATAAAAAAATGTGGTACGATGAATTTTTCTACGGCATTTTACGGGAAGAATACCTGGCAGCCAAAGAAAAATAGTTTTGCTGCCAACTAAATGTAATAAATAAAAGAGTAACATTGTCTTACCCCGGATTTAATGGTAAGATGTAAGAGTCTGACAGACAAGAAAAGGGCACCGCTATGCGATGGCCGGGTAACATTAACTAAAGGGGAGATTGTTGATGGCTAAGGCATTAAAAGATGTCAGAGTTTTAGACTTTACACAGTACTTATCAGGTCCCCACTGTACATCTGTTTTGTGTGAACTGGGGGCTGAAGTGATAAAAATAGAACGGCCGGGTACCGGTGAACCGGAACGGATGGCTGCACCCATGACCCCAAAAGGAGAGTCTTACCAGTTTCTCTCCTATAATCGTGGGAAAAAAAGTGTCACCTTAAATTTAAAAGACCCTGAAGGCATAGAGATTGCCAAAAAACTGGTGGCTCAATGTGATGTGCTGGTAGAAAACTTTTCTCCCGGTGTTTTGGAACGCCTTGGGTTAAGCTATGAGGTGGCCAAAGAAATTAACCCTGGTATTATTTACGCCTCCATTTCCGGTTTCGGTCAAACAGGGCCGCGTCGTGACGAGGTAACCTACGATGTGGTGGGCCAGGCCATGGGCGGACTGATGAGTGTCACCGGTTATGAGGACGGAGAGCCGCTGAAGGTAGGAATTTCACTGGCTGATTATATGGGTGGATACAATGCTGCCATTGCCATTTTAGCGGCACTATACTATAAGAAAATAACCGGTGAGGGACAGCGTATTGATATTTCCATGCAGGACAGTATTTGGGCCATGGTTTTCCCGGATCGGGCAGATTATTTTGATACGCTTGAGCCCCCCAAAAGACTTGGCAACCGGCTCAGCAGTTCTGCACCCTTTGGTGCTTATAAAGCCAAGGACGGTTATGTGGTGGTCTGCACCATTACAGACGGTCAGTGGCATAACGTGCTAAAAGCCATTGGGCGTGAAGATTTAAAGGACGATGAGCGTTTTGCCACCCGTGTGTTAAGAGCGAAACATATGAAAGAAGTAGAAAGTGTGCTTAACGCCTGGTTGCAGGAGAAAACAGTGGAAGAAGCAGTGGACACTTTCAGAAAATATAATGTTCCCAGTTCTCCTGTTCCCACATTTGAACAAGTAGCCAATGACCCGCAAATCCGTCATAGAGAAATGATTGTAGAGGTGGAACAGCCTCTTTCCGGAAAAGTTAAACTGTCAGGTTCCGTTTACAAAATGTCCAAGACTCCGGGGAACAGGAAATTACGCATTCCTGTAGTGGGAGAGCATAATGAGGAAGTTTTAGGCGAACTTTTAGGTATGGATAAAGCGGAGATCGAAAAACTGGCGGACAAAGGAACCATCTAGTATAAACTGTTACAGTAGCATAGACTATAACTGTTTTTTTGGCTAAGGACAAAACAGCCCGGGAGGGCTGTTTTTTTTGGGACGGTATGCTCTTTGCTTTAAGGTTAATTTTCATTTGTGATCCTGCCATCCTGCTGGTATGATATAAACAACAGCGAGGTAGAGAAAAATGAAAAAATTAGTCATTGGCATTTTGGCACATGTAGATGCCGGAAAAACAACTTTAATTGAAAGTTTGCTGTATCTAAGCGGCAATTTGCGTAAATTAGGCCGTGTCGATAAGAAGGACGCTTACCTTGATCATAATGAGCTGGAAAGAGCCAGGGGGATAACAATTTTCTCCAAACAGGCAATTTTACAGACGCCGGAGCTGGAAATAACAATATTGGACACACCCGGTCATATAGACTTGGCCGCGGAAATGGAAAGAACTTTACAGGTTCTGGACTATGCCGTTTTAGTCATCAGCGGGGCAGACGGAATTGTTGGGTATGCAAAAACTTTGTGGCGACTCTTAAGGGTGCACAAAATACCTGTTTTTATTTTTGTCAACAAAATGGACCAGGTAGGTGCGGACCGGGAAAAATTACTGGCAGAACTAAAAAAACAGTTCAGCGACTGTTGCCTTGATTTCGGACAAGACCAGACAGATGCTTTGTATGAACAGGCAGCCATGTGTGAAGAAAAATTACTGGAATCCTACCTGGAAAAAGAGTACCTGGAGAAAGCAGAGCTGCAAAGGGCTATTTGCCGCCGGAAGATATTTCCCTGCTATTTTGGTTCAGCCTTAAAAGTTGAGGGTGTTGAAGCATTGCTGGATGGTCTTATGCAGTATACTGTTATACCGGCTTATCCCCGGGAATTTAAAGCCAGAGTTTTTAAAATTAGCAGGGATAAACAGGGAAACCGTCTTGCTTTTCTAAAAATTACCGGCGGCAAGCTCAAAGTTAAAGAGATTGTACATGGTCCCGGCTGGGAAGAAAAAATCGATCAGATTCGCATTTACTCCGGAGAAAAATATGAAGTGGTAAGTGAAGTGGAAGCAGGCAGTATTTGCGCCGTAACAGGATTGACTCAAGCCAAACCGGGAGAAGGTTTAGGAGCAGAAACCAATGCAACTACACATATTTTAGAGCCGGTTTTAACTTATCAATTACTGCCGCCGGCAGGCCACAGCCCCAGGGCCATACTGCCCAAAGTGCGTCAACTGGAAGAAGAAGATCCGCAACTGCAAATTACCTGGGACGAACAGGCAGAGGAAATCAGGGTGCAAGTGATGGGAGAAATGCAGGTGGAAATCTTACAGAGTTTGCTTAAAGACCGCCTTGACTTGGATGTGTCCTTTGATTTCGGCAAAATTGTTTATAAGGAAACCATTACCGGTCCGGTTGAGGGAGTAGGCCATTTTGCCACGGCTAGTCAATATGCAGAAATCCATCTTTTACTGGAGCCGGCAGAGCCGGGAAGCGGTCTTTTGTTTGCTGATGCCTGCAGTGAGGAGATGCTGGCACAAGACTGGAAAAATATAGTTTTAAAATGCCTGCAGCAAAATGTGCCTAAAGGAGTGCTGGCCGGTGCTCCTGTTACCGATCTGAAAATTACTTTAGCGGCAGGCCGCGGTCACAACAAATATACTGACGGCACCGCCTTAAAAGAGGCTGCCTCCCGTGCCCTGCGCCAGGGTTTAATGGAAGCAAAGTCTGTATTATTGGAACCATACTATTCCTTTGAGTTGGAACTGCCGCAAAGTTTAATTGGACGAGCCATGACAGATATTGAGAGAATGCACGGTACCTGCCAGGTTTCGCATCTGGAGGGGGAGCTGGCAGTACTGGTTGGTAAGGCACCTGTTGTCAATTTACGCAAATATCAGGCAGAAGTGAGAAATTACAGTGAAGGCCACGGCAGGCTTTTTTACAGTCCGGCAGGCTACGAACTTTGCCACAATCCAGACGAAGTGTTGGTCATGATAGGGTATGAGGCAGAAAGTGATGCGGAAAACCCTGCAAGTTCAGTTTTTTATCAAAACGGTGAAACATTTACGGTCAAATGGGACCAGGTTAAAAATTATATGCATGTGCCCAGTATTTTTCAAAAAGCAAAGCCGCAAAAAAACAAGAAACCTAAAACTAATGAGGAAGAAAGAAACTGGATTGATCCGGAGGAAATAAAAAAAATCTTTGATAAAACTTTTTATGCTAATAAAAAAGCAAAAGTGTTCAGGCATAAAGAAAAAGCTTTAAAGCAATACCGTTTAAAACCGGAAGATAGCGATAATATTATAAAAGCAAAACTGCAAGTTCAGCCCAAAGAGGAATATCTGCTGGTGGACGGCTATAATATTATTTTTGCCTGGCCTGAACTAAAAGCTTTGGCTGAGGACAGTCTTGATGCCGCCAGATTAAAGTTGCTTGATTGTCTAAATAAATACCAGAGTATTCGCCAATGCAAACTTATGGTTGTTTTTGATGCTTACCGGGTTCAGCGCCACCGGGAAGAAATTTTTACTTATGATAATGTGCTTGTGGTTTTTACCAGGGAAGCACAGACGGCTGACCAGTTCATAGAAAAATTCTCCCATAAGCACCGGAAAAAATATAAAATCATTGTTGCCACTTCGGACAACCTGCAGCAAATAATTATCAGAGGCGCAGGTAATGCTGTCATGTCCGCCGCTAAACTGAAGGAAGAAATTACAACTGCCAGTGAAAAGATCATGCAGGCATACCGGGATAACATGGTGGCACCGCAAAATAATTTGCTTGATGTTCTGTCTGAAGAAAATATAAAACGGGTAAAACAAGCTTTGGACAAGAACAATAAGTAAATATTGCTAGATATTTACACTGAATGCTTGTATAATAAAGATGGTAAAGACAAATTAATAAGTGAATTTTTGCCGTTTGTTCCCCGCTACAGGGGGAAGAAACGGTGAAATGACAGTAAAAATCATAATCTTGAAAGGAGTCAGAATAATGAATTATTTTCGTGCAACTTTCTATGACCGGTATACCCGGCTCACGGAGGAGCAGATTAAGGCAAAGCTGACACCTGTCCCGAAAGCCATTGCTTTTTCCGGAACATCTGAAGTCCTGGCCGGAAAAACACTGAAAATTATACTGGATGACGGCCCCACATTGGAATACTCCTTTACTAAAGACAGTTTGACCTTAAAAGAAGACGGTCAGGCAGCCATTGAAGCACCTTACACAGCTAAAGAACATAATGGAATTATTTTGTTTACACATATGGTTCCCGGCACCGTCCGCGGCTACAATGTCGTTATTGACAGCAAAACCAACTTGGTTACAGTGTTTGAAGTTTGGTTCTGCGGCTTTGAACATGATAAGCGGGAAGTCTGGCGCCACTATATGTTTGGTTATGTGGATACCGGGGAAACAGTACCGGAAAAACGGCATGCCTTAACTAACAGGCTTGAAGGTTTAGGTACTTACTGGAGCAATGATAACGGTGAAGAAATGCTTTACTTCTTCCCTTCTGTGGTCTGGTCATCCTATGTTGAATTGAGTCATCCGCGTGGCGGTATTACTATAACCGGGCCTTCTGACTTCATTAAAATTAATGATAAATACTACATCTTTTCCCGTGTTGACTGTGAATATTCCGGCACTTTCGTTTTAGAAGTCATAGATCTGATGGAAGTAAAGCATATCGGCGTGCGCCTGGGTTTCAATCTTGAAGACGAGCTGGATTACCAGGTGTATAGCGGCTGCGGTGAAGTGACAGGTAAGGTAACTAATTTGGAACCCCTTTCTGACTACGGTACGGAACTGCCGGAAGGTGTAAAACCGAAAGCTGATGATCCCAAAGGCACCCGTCCCTCCTACCGGCCCCGCTTTTTATATCCTGATCTGACCGCAGAACAAGTGGAGGAAATTATCAAGAATAATTGCAAAGTTTTTGAAGGCCGGTCCATTATGGCCAGTATGAATACCATGGAAGTTACCGATTACATGGTAGGAAAAAAATTTACTCTCCGTTTTGATGACGGCCCCGCCTGGGAATATGAAATTATTGATACCAGCACTTTAAAATGGAGGGAAGAAGGCGAAGAAAACTGGCATGAAGAGATTTACCAGGGTTTTGAGCCGGCAAAGGATATTATCCTTTTCAGCCATATCTGTACCGGTACCAATCCGCTGCGCTGCCTGACCCATGCCATTGACTTTTCCAAAGCTCTTGTCACTTGTGTGGATGCCCGGCTGGGCAACGGACGGAAAGCCTGGGAAGTAGGACGCAGAGCAATTTTTGGTGTGCTGGAAATGGAAGGAGGCCCCACACCGCCGGCTGTGGAACGCCATGGATTTACCACAGAATTGGTGGGCAGAGCACAAGCTAATGTCTATAGTGATTTTATGCAGTCTGTCCATGTTTATAGTTCTCCCGAATCTTGCTCCTGGACAATTATGATGCCCAATAACGCTGGCGGGGTAATGTGGAGTTCTCCCTGTCTTTATATCAAATTGCGTGAGGATGCTTATCTTATCAGCTGGACGGAAGATACCTGCAACGGCAACCAGGGAACTTTTATCCTTAATCCGCAGCTCTGGCAGGATTCCGGTTTCTTCTTCGGAATAGGCGGACAAGGGGATGATTTAAGCGTAATGCTAACCACCCTGGGTGCTTATGTGCGTCCCCTTTATGGATACAATATTTTAAAATATTTTGAGAAAAAACGTAAATAACATGAACTCTTGCCGCCCTTTGAGGCGGCATTTTTTTGTCGGTTAGAAAACTATATCAATCTTGATTCGCCTTCTCACCTAACCGGTGGGGACTGTTAAGGGGTTGCAGGATAGTCAGGGCTGTAACATAAAGGGGTGGCAATAAGCTCAGTTAAGTTATTTTTATAACTATTGACGATGTTAAAAATATGATACAATCAATTATTAAGAGATAAAGAATGTCTTTGCCCTGTGCCTGGCCAGCTTCTGTAAAAGGTTCCGGAATTATTACCACAAGGAGGAGCAGCAGATGCACAAGTCAAGACCTGTAACGGAGCGCATTCAGTACATGCGGGATTTAATCCGCGACAGAGTTATTCGTAATGATGCTGAACGCGCCGTGATTATTACGGAAGCATATAAAAAGTACCAGCATGTGCTTCCTGTGATTAAAAAACCGCTGGCAATGTTGGAGTACTGTAAGAAAAAGAAAGTACGCGTAGAAGATTTTGAAGTAATTGTGGGTAACCGGGGAGAACATTTTCTCGGTAATACTTATCTGGTTGAATGGCATGGTGTTTTTCTTGAACCTTTTACCAATCCTGATTTTCCCGGAGCCTGGCATTTAGGGGAAGACGGCCTGTACCATAACCCGGAATCTGATATGGTACGGCTGACCATTTCTCCCGAAGATGTGGAGAAACTAAAAAGCATTAAAGATTACTGGGATGAGAATGTACTGACAAGGATTGCCGATGCCTGGCAGCCTGACGGCTATGATGAGCTGTGCAGGCTAAATGTCTGTAAAAATGTTCCGGGCTCACCGCTGATTATGATGCAGTCCGGCCACATCTCTCCCGGCTACAAAAAAATTATTAACACCGGTATCGGTGCCATCAGAAAGCAAGCCCAGGACTGGATTGACGAGCATAACGGTAACCTCATGGGCGATAAAGTTAAAAAGTATCTTTTCTATAAGTCTGTGGTTATCACCTGTGATGCCATTTCCATCATGATTAAACGGTACGGTGAAGAATGCTACCGTAAGCTGGAAGAGTGTCAGGATGAAAAACGCAAAGCAGAGCTGAAAATGATGGGTGACGGCTTAATGTGGATTTCAGAAAATCCTGCCCGCACTTTCTGGGAAGCTTTGCAGCTGACTATTATGTACCAGCTTTACTTATTTTCCGAGACCAGTTTCCCGGGGCCTGCTTTTGGACGCATTGACCAGTATACCTGGCCGTTTCTAAAGGCGGACCTGGAAGCAGGCCGCATTGATCTGGATACGGCCCAGGAATATCTGGATGCCTTTTTCCTGAAAGCAAACTGTTTCTATGCCGGCGGCACCGGCAAACTGGCGGAAACCACCGGTATCGGCAATACTTACCAGCACACTACTATTGGCGGGGTAGATCCTAAAACAGGTGCAGATGCTACCAACCCTGTTACTTATATGGTGCTGGATACCATGAGACGGCTGCGCCTGCATGATCCTACCATTTCCCTGCGCATTAATAAAAATACACCGGTGGAATTATGGGATTTGGCCATTGAAACTACAAAAGTTTGTGGCGGTATCCCCTTA
This sequence comes from Bacillota bacterium, assembly GCA_012523945.1. Taxonomy (GTDB): domain Bacteria; phylum Bacillota; class Dethiobacteria; order Dethiobacterales; family Dethiobacteraceae; genus JAAYSO01. The sequence goes on along the minus strand of JAAYSO010000105.1, from coordinate 68,946 downwards.
TTCCAAAATGACGATGTCATAATTCCGGCTCTCAGGCGGGAGCTTGGCTTTACGCTGGAGGATGCACGGGATTACTGCATTATCGGTTGTCAGGAAATTGTAGGCAGCGGTAATGACTATCCAGCCTGTAACGGTGTCTCACCGCCATATGCCAGCATCCACCATGGTGTGGTACTGGGCATGGCCATTAATAACGGCATCAACCCTTATAACGGCGAACAGTGTAAAATCCAGCGCGGTTATCTCTATGAGATGACTGATTTTGAACAGGTAAAGAGTGCCTATAAAGAAATTCTTGATTATGTGACTAAACTGCAAGTTACTTTTGATAACTATGTGGAGCATATAATTCAGCATTATGCCCCCGAAGCCGGTCTTTCCATTTCCCTTGAAGGCTGTATGGAAAAAGGTATGGACTGCACCTGGGGCGGCGCCAAGTACAATTCATACGGTGGTACTGCCAGCGGCCTGGCTACCATTGCCGATTCCCTCACTGCCATTAAGTACATGGTCTTTGAGAAAAAACTGTGCACGGCACGGGAAATGTATGACGCTATTATGGCCAACTGGGAAGGTTATGAAGAGCTGCGGCAGACAATTATTAATGAAGTCCCTCATTTTGGCAATGCTGATCCTTATGCCGACGAAATGATGAAATGGGTATGTGATACCTATTATGAGATCTGTAAAAAGTGCTATAGTGAAAGAGCTTCCGTTTATAAAGCGGGACTATACAGTGCTGCCGACCATATCGCACAAGGCTACACAACTTGGGCCACACCGGACGGCAGGCGCACAGGCGAACCTATTGCTGACGCTGCCTCTCCGGTACAGGGCAGAGATCGTAACGGTCCCACTGCAGTCTGTATTTCCGCTACCTGTTATGATCACAAAAAATTTGTCAACGGCGTCTGTCTCAACCTGCGTATTCATCCTTCCGCCCTCAATGGCGAGGACGGCAAGCAGAAACTGCGCCAGTTGACGCAAGCTTATTTTAACCGCGGCGGTCTTGAGATCCAGTACAATATTGTTGATGCTGAAACAATGCGTGCCGCGCAAAAAGATCCTGAATCCTACCGTGACCTGGTGGTGCGCATTGCCGGTTATTCAGCTTACTTTGTGGAGCTGGGCCGTGACGGTCAGGACGACCTGATCAGAAGGACGGAGAATTCACTTTAGAGAGTGCTGCCTCAAAACGGACTGTTTTGAGGCAACATTCTCCTTTCCCTTTCAAACAAGAGAAAAATAGCTTGCTGCTTGCTAGAAAAAGCGGCTGCTGCACAAAAACAGGAGCAGAACTGTTTTCGTTGCAAAAAGATTGGAGGCAAGATGACTTGGAAACTAAAACCTGTTACTGATCGAGTGGCAAGACTGCGTGAACGTTGGCGCAAGACAAAACCGGAAGTTTGTATCGCGCGTTATAAAATCCTCACCGAATTTTACATGAATCATCCTGAACTTAACGGTATTCTGCGCCGGGCCAAAGCAATGCATGAAATCTTTTCTAAAATTCCTGTGCGCATAGATGATGATGAAGTAATTGTAGGCGCCCAATCGGCTAAATTTAAAGCAGGGGCACTGTACCCGGAAAATTGTGTTACTTTTATTAAGGATGAAATTTGCAGCGGCTCCATCCGTACCCGGGACATAGATCCTTATGATGTAGCCGACGAAGATATTGAATATATCAAAGACACCATTGATTACTGGCTGCAGGGGGAAAGTACGCATGCCAAAACACAGGCCTACTACCCTGAAGAGTATGCACCGCATGATTTTAACGGTGTAACCATGATTGGGCGCATGTGTATCAGTGATACCCCCGTAGGCCATTTTGTGGCCGGTTATGAGAAAGCCATCAAAGTTGGTTTTAAAGCCATTAAAGAAGAAGCGGAACGGAAAATGGCGGAAATTTTAACCCAAACCATGCCCGGCAATACTAATGAACAGTATAATTTTTACCGTGCTGTTGCCATTGTCTGTGACGGCATGATTACCTTGACGAAACGCTATGCAGCGCTGGCTGCAGAAAAACTGGCAGTGGAAACAAACCCGAAACGTAAAAAAGAACTGGCAATGATGGTGGAAACACTGAATTGGGTTATGGAAAACCCGGCCCGCAATTTTGTGGAAGCACTGCAATGCTTGTATATGTACCAGACTTGCTTGTGCCTGGAAGCAAATCTGCATGGAATTAGCTTCGGCCGTGTGGATCAGTACCTGGGAGAATTTTTAGAAAAAGATTTACAAGACGGCACCATCACTGAAGAATATGCACAGGAACTGCTGGATCTCTTTTTCCTGAAAGTAGTAGAAATGAATAAACCCTGGAGTTATGGTGCCACCCAATCGGCTCCCGGTTATACAACGGGACAGTTAATGACATTGGGCGGCGTCGATAAGGACGGCAATGACGCCTCTAATAAGGTAAGTTATATGATGCTGCAAAGCAGCAGCCGCCTCAAATTGCATACACCGCTGGCACTCAGGGTGCATAAAAACACACCGCCTGAACTGTGGGAAGCAGCCATTGAGACCAGTAAAATTTGCGGCGGTATTCCCACCTTTGAAAATGACGATGTCATTATCCCGGCCATGCAAAAAAGAGGTTTTACCCTGGAAGACGCCCGCGACTATTCCCTGATAGGCTGTGTGGAACCGGGTGGCACTGGTAATGACTGGCCTGCCTGCGGCGGTACCGGCAGTGTCTCTTATATTAACCTGCCTAATGCGTTGTGGCTGGCTATTAATGACGGCCACTTACCTGTACCGCTGCGTTTCGGTGCCCCGAAAGAAGGGGACAAGGAACCCGAAATGATTAAGCAGCGGGTTGGTCTGCCTACAGGTTATCTCTATGAGATGGAAACTTTTGAAGATGTTCTGGATGCTTTCCATAAACAGATGGAATTCTTCCTCAGGTGGCATGCGATTATCAATAATAATGCCGAATATGTGCTGCGTGAAGTTTTACCGTTGCCGGTAGTTTCCGCCACCATGGAAGGCTGTATGGAAAAAGGCAAAGATGTCATGTACGGCGGAGCCAAATATAACGGTACAGGTATTCCCGGCATAGGCATTGGCAATATTGCCGATTCGCTCTTTATGATCAAACATCTTTGCTTTGATACAAAAAAATGCACCACCCGTGAATTGTATGATGCCCTGCTTAATAACTGGGAAGGTTACGAGGAGCTGCAGCAGTATATTAAAGGCTCTGAATTGCATTATGGCAACGGCAACCCTGAAGTTGACAAGTGGGCTGCCTGGGCCGCGGAAAAATATGCGGAAATTGTCACCTCTTTTACCGGTCCCAGGGGACGTTACACTGCAGCCCTGTTCCCTGTCACGGCCCATGTGATGTTTGGCATGATGACTGCCGCCACCCCGGACGGGCGTAATGCCGGTGTGCCGCTTTCCGACGGCATTTCTCCGGTGCAGCAGATGGATAAAAACGGCCCCACTGCCATTATCAGATCTGTTGCCACCTTAAAACAGGACGCTTTTGCCAACGGGACCCTGCTCAATATGAAATTTAGTCCCTCCTGTCTGAGGGGCGAAGACGGGATCAAGAAATTAAGCCAATTGATACAAACATACTTTAATTTGGGTGGTATGGAAGTGCAGATTAATGTGCATTCCGCCGATACCCTGCGGGAGGCACAAAAGAATCCGGATGAATATAGGGACCTGGTGGTCAGGATAGCAGGCTTTTCCGCCTACTTTGTTGAGTTGCATGTGACAAGTCAAAATGAATTAATTTCCCGGACCGTTTTGGAAATGTAAACTTGCATCTTTAACAAGAAAAAAGTATAATAAAGGCTAACATGAAAAAAATTAATTCTGGCAAGTAATGAAGGGAAGAAGTAGTTCAGTTAACATCTTCACAGAGAGTATCCGGCAGGTGTAAGGATACAGATGTACTGAAACGAATACATCCCGGAGCTGCAGCCTGAAATAACAGTAGGGTTTGCCGGGTGCGCCCGCTACAGCGTCAGAGTGTATTTACTTACACTCACTGAGGGAAATTTCGTGAGGAATTTCCGTCACAGAGGTGGTACCGCAATCTTTGCCCTCTGTTCCGTCCGGAACAGAGGGCTTAACTTATAGTAGGAGGGTGTTTAAATGCAAGTCTATGAAGAACTGGCGGCTCGCGGTTTAATAGCCCAGGTGACAGATGAGGAGGAAATTAAAAGTCTTGTTAATGAGGGCAAAGCAACTTTTTATATTGGTTTTGATCCTACTGCCGACTCTTTGCACGTAGGGCATTTTCTGCAGTTGAGCCTGATGAAACGTTTGCAAATGGCAGGTAACACACCTGTGGTCCTGATCGGGGGTGGAACCGGCTATATTGGTGATCCTTCCGGACGTACCGATCTGCGTCAATTAATGACACCGAAAGACATAGAATATAACTGTCAATGTTTTAAAAAGCAGATGGAAAAATTCATTGAGTTTGGCGAGGGCAAAGCCATTATGGTCAATAACGCCGATTGGCTTTTAAAACTCAATTATATTGAATTTTTGCGGGAAGTGGGTCCCCATTTTTCCGTGAATACCATGCTGCGCGCCGAATGCTATAAACAGCGGATGGAAAAAGGTCTCTCCTTTTTGGAGTTTAACTATATGATTATGCAGGCTTACGATTTCTACTACCTGTTCCGGCATTATGGCTGCAATATGCAGTTTGGCGGCGATGATCAGTGGTCCAATATGCTGGCGGGGACAGAGCTGATCCGCCGCAAACTGGGCAAAGACGCTTATGCTATGACGGTGCCGCTTTTAATGACTGCAGAAGGTCAAAAAATGGGCAAAACAGCCAAAGGTGCCGTCTGGCTTGATCCGGAAAAAACATCTCCTTATGATTTTTACCAGTACTGGCGCAATGTGGATGATGCCGATGTGATTAACTGCCTGCGGATGCTGACTTTCTTACCTCTTGAACAAATTGAAGAAATGGCGGCATGGGAAGGTAGCCAATTAAATGAGGCTAAAACCATTCTGGCTTTTGAGCTGACAAAAATGGTACACGGTGAGGAAGAAGCCCAAAAAGCAAAAGATGCAGCTTATGCCCTTTTTGTCAGCGGTGCTGACAGTGCTACCATGCCCACAACAGAAATCGCAGGGACTGATCTTACTGACGGGGCCATCAGTATTATTGATTTGTTGGTAGCAACCGGGTTGACGAAATCAAAAAGTGAAGCCAGACGCCTGGTGCAGCAGGGGGGCGTCTCTGTTGATGATGTCAAAGTGGCTTCCGTAGATACTCTCGTTACGGCAGAACAGCTGCAAGCAGGTGTGAAACTGCGCAAAGGTAAAAAAACTTATCATAAGGCTATCTTGCAATAAAAGAACCAGCCAAGGGAACATCCTTTGGCTGGTTCTTTCAAAAAATTACCACCGGGTAAACTAGAAGGGAGATGCCATGAAACGTAAGCTTACGGTTAAAGGTGTAGGTAAGATTAGTGTTAAGCCGGATTTAATTGTGGTAAAGATGGAGCTTTCTTCTTTGCGACCGGATTATCAGGAAACAATGGAACTTGCTGCGCAATCCGTGAAAGCTTTGCAGGAAGCAATCCAGGCAGTAGGTTTTACCAAGGAGGATTTAAAAACAACAAACTTTTCCCTGGACATACATTATGAAAAAGCTTATGATCATGCCGGTAATTATAAAAGTAAATTCGTCGGGTATCTCTGTGAGCAGGAATTAAAACTTGAGTTTGCTTATGATCTGACGCTTTTGCCGGCAGTGCTTGCCGCCATTGCCCAGGCGCCTGTGAACCCGCAATTAGAGCTTAAGTTTACCGTTAAAGACAAAACTGCCGTACAGGAAAAGCTGCTTGTTAAGGCAACGGAGAATGCCCGGCAAAAGGCAGAAATCCTGACCAAAGCGGCGGGGGTTTCCCTGGGTAAACTGCTAAGTATCGACTATAACTGGAGTGAAATCCAGCTTTATTCATCCACAAGATATATTATGGAAGATAACCCTTATGTTTTGGCAGAAGCTTCTGTGCCGGAGATTGAACCGGATGAGATTAATGTCAGTGATGCGGTTACTTTTGTCTGGGAGCTTACTGATTAAAATTTTTGTTTTTCAGTTTGTTTAATAAATTAGTGATTTTCTCTTTTTGTTTTTGTGTTCCTTCCGGATCCAGGGTAAAGGAGACCTGCAGCCAACTGCCTTCTTGAGCACCGGGCGGAAGCAGTTTTTGCGGAATATTTATTTTGATTTCCTCATCACCAAAGAGTACCACCGCATAATCTTCTTCAAAACGATCAATTACAGCTTTCATCTTTTTGCCTCCTTTACTTTTTTGTCTGTTTTGTTATGGTTTGCAGACGCCGCAGGGGACATAACCTTGAGTTTTTGCTTCTTGTATTGATGCAAACCAGACTTCATTTTCCGGTAGAATTCTCTTTGCATGTCTGCAGGTTGGATAATGGTATTTATCAGCTTTGCTGCTACCCACATACAGCTTTTTGGTTGGTTCAGGTTCAGTCGCCGGTTCGGTTTCAGGTGTGGGAGCAGGTTTTGTTTCCGGGGCAGGTGTTGGTTTTGGTTTTGTTGTTGAAACCTGTCCGGCAGGTTCCTTGGGGAGAACGTAGCTGTACGGCTCCTTAATATTGATGTCATAATCTTGTCCGTCTGTGGTGATGACAATGGTGCCGTGGAGATCTGTACGGTAGATTTTTACCTTGGCCTCTGTGAGTCTTTGCAAAATTTCTGCATGTGGATGACCATAAGTATTGCTACTGCCCGCCATGATCACAGCAACTTCGGGATTAACGGCCTGCAGAAAAGCATATGATGTGCTTGTGCGACTGCCGTGGTGGGCAATTTTTAAAACTGTGCTGCCCAGAGTGCTTTTGCGGCCTAAAATTTCTTTTTCCGCCTCAATTTCAATATCTCCCGTTAATAAAAAAGCAATTTGCCCGCAAATAATTCTGGTCACAAGGGAAGCATCATTAAGATTAGTTTCAGAAGGGGACGCGGGATGGAGAATTTCCATATAGATTTCGGGTTCTAACGTCCGGGAGAGACCGGCTCGCCCTTCTGTAAATTTGATTTCTTTTTCATCAATTAGAGTCAGATATGTTTCAAATGTTTTTGTCGTGTGGGGAACACCAGGGTCAATAACTTCTTTTACCGGAAAAGATTGCAGCACTTCAATTAATCCGCCGATATGGTCAGCATGCGGGTGGGTACTTAGGATCAAATCTATTTCCGTAACACCTAGATTATGTAGATAATTAACTATCGTGCTGCCGCGCTCCCCCGCATCGATAAGTATATTTTTTGTCTTGGTTTGGACAAAAATAGAGTCACCCTGGCCTACATCAATAAAATGAACTTTAAGACCGCTTGTAGGGGCAGACGGCGTAAGATCGCCTGTGTCTTTTCCCGGATCTGTGCCGTTTACTGCAGGAGCTGCGGGGTCCGGTTCATCTTTATTGGTTTCAATCCTGTTTTCGTTTTCCTGCGATTCTGATGCTACCGGTTGGGCAGTGGTGCCGGTATCATTATTTGACGTCTCGGAAAAAGCAATACCGAAAACAAAGGCAAATAATGATAAGAAAATAATTAGAACAGCAGTTTTTTTCTTTTTCTTTTTCAACATATTATAGACCAGTAAAAAACAGCCTGCAAAAAAACCTAAAAATCCTGCTACAGCCAGAAAATCAGCCAAAATACCACCTCTGTTAACTAATGTTCTTAGATAAAATTATGTTTTTACCACAGCTTTAGTACGAAAAAAATTTCACTACAGCTTCCTGCGGTTTGGCACAGGTTGTGGCAAAGGAATTCGATTTTACATCTTATTCAATTGTTCTACATAAACGGTTGCAGAATCACTCCTCACAAAATTTGTCGCTCTGTTCTTCCGGAAAATTATCCCTGCCCCTATCTTTATATTATAGCCAGTGAGAGAGTATTGCGCATGTTGCAAAATCTGGATATAATGGCAGATGTTAAGCTGTTTTGATTCCGCCAATAGTTAGAAACAGTCTTGGAGGTTTAACATGAAGGAATTTTCGCGCTCCCTGCAGGAGGGAGTTTTGTTATATGACGGTTCAAAGGGTGTGGTGCTTCAGGCCCAGGGGCTGAAAGGAGCAGAAGCCGCCGAATCCTGGAATTTGTTGAAACCGGAGGTAGTAAAAAGTGTTTACCGTCAGTACCGGGAGGCGGGATCAGATGTTATTCAAACAAACACTTTCCCCGGCAACAGGATCACGCTGCAGGGGCACGGTTTAGCGGAAAAAGTTTACGAGCTAAATTATGCCGGGGTAAAGCTGGCTAAAGAAATTGCAGGAGAAGATTTGTTTGTAGCCGCTTCCGTAGGTCCAACCGGCCTGTTTTTTGCCCCTGTGGGCGAGCTGACATTTAATCAAGCCTACAATATTTTTCAGGAGCAGGTTAAAGCCTTCGCTGATGCCGGTGCCGATCTGATTAATTTTGAAACTTTTACTGATTTAAGTGAATTAAGGGCAGCTATCCTGGCAGCCAAAGAAAACACTAATCTGCCCATAATTGCTTCTTGCACCTTTACCGGAAAAGGCAGCACCCTGTCCGGTAATCCGCCGGAAGTGTGTGCCCTTGTTTGTCAAGCGCTGGGGCCGGTAGTAGTAGGTGCAAACTGTTCCGGGGGACCGGATAGTTTATTGGCACCTATTCAAAAAATGTCTGCTGTTGCTGATGTTCCCCTGGTGGTGAAGCCCAATGCCGGTCTGCCGGCAATGGTACAGGGACAGACAATTTACCAGCAAACACCGGAAGAATTTGCCGCCTATACAAAAGTATTTGTTGAGAATGGCGTCAGGTTAATTGGCGGCTGTTGTGGGACTACTCCCGAATTTATCCGGGCTTTAAAAAATGAACTGGTAAAAATGCAGGTACCGCCTCTAAAACCAAACAACCGCCCGTTGATTGCTTCAGCATACAGCTATTTTGATTTCTCCCAAAGCCCAGATCCTGCCGTGCAAAAACTTGCTGTAGAAGATTTTATAGCAAAACCAGGCGGTCTTAATAACCTGATTGAAATTGCTCAAGGCTATGAGACGGGGGAAATAGATTATCTCTTGCTTGATTTTGGTGCTTACGGTGAACTTGATTTATGGGAATTTGTCAGCAGCTTTAGCTTTTCCGTGAAGGTACCTGTAGTAATAAAGTCTCAACAGCCACAAGTTTTAACGGAGTTTTTAAGATATTATCCGGGCAGGGCCGGTGTTATGTTTACAGGTGCCGCCGGAGCCGTCAGTGAAAAATTAGAGCATTATGGCGCCTACATACTTAAAGAAAAGTAAATTTTGCCGTCGCTTTGATTTGACATTAGTAAGATTGTTGTTTATGCTAAAAATGGATTATTAGGATCAATACTGCAGACATTAAGCAGGCATGAGGACAAAAATTGATAATTTTATAAAGAAGAGAGGTTGCTTTCTATGGACTTAAAAGCAAAATTAAGACATGTGATGGATTTCCCGAAAAAAGGCGTGGACTTTATTGATATTACTACTGTTTTACAGGATAAAGATGCCTTTAAATATGCCATGGATCAATTGTTGGCAGCAGCAAAAGATATTGATTTTGATATTATTGTGGGTCCTGAGTCCAGAGGCTTTATTTTCGGTGCTCCCATGGCTTATTTATTAAATAAAGGTTTTGTCCCCATCCGCAAAAGAGGCAAATTACCTTATAAAACCATAGAAGTTGAATATGAATTGGAATATGGTACAGATATTATGGAAATGCACGCAGATGCAATTAAAGAGGGGCAAAAAGTACTTATTGTCGATGATTTGCTGGCTACAGGCGGCACCACAATTTCAAATATTAAGCTGGTAGAACAGTTGGGCGGAATTGTTACCGGCATTATTTATCTGATCGAGTTGGAGTACCTGCATGGCAGGGAAAAATTAAAGGGTTACCATGTACACTCCATTGTTAAGTTCCAGGAATAACTATAGCAGGGGCTCCCGGGTAGGGGAGCTTTTCGTTTTTATACGGTAAAATCTTTTGGCAAGTTTGGAAAAATAATGGTATACTGAAATTATAGTATTTACTTTATTTTGCAAGATTAATGAGGGGAAATTTTTATGTACAGAAAGAGAAAATTTGTGGGCATGATTTTTTTGTTAATTGCTGTGTTTCTATGCAGTAATTTTTTATCTGCTCCTGCTTTTGCCGCCAAGTATCAGGATTATGCTGAAAGACTGGCAAAAATTAATGTTTTCCGCGGCACAGGTGGAAGTTTCGATTTGGAGCGGGAACCTACCCGGCTCGAAGGGCTGGTTATGCTCATCAGGCTTTTAGGGGCGGAAGAAGAAGCAAGTCGTATTACTGTCTTTACTTTTCCTTTTGAAGATGTTCCTAACTGGGGCAAAGGATATGTTCAATATGCTTATGAGAACGGTCTGACCAAGGGAGTCAGTAAAACTAAATTTGGTTCAAATAATTTAATTGACGCCAAATCGTATTTAACCTTTTTACTGCGGGCACTGGGATACAGTGACCAGCATGGAGATTTCTCCTGGAAAGAAGCCACTGAGTTTGCCTTGGAAAAAGGCATTATCAGTGAAAGTCTGTATTTTGAATTAAGTTCACAAACATTTTTGCGGGACCATATGGCAAAAACGTCCTATGATGCTTTAAATGCGTACCGTAAAGGTTCTGAGAACAGATTAATTGATTACTTGGTACAAAAGGGAAGCATCGATCCCATCAAGGCACAGGCCGTATTTGCCGGCGGGAACCGCAAAGATGATGCCGGGGAGCTTGATTTTGAAAGTTTAATGCAAGCTTGTGTTTACCTGGAAGTTGAAACAAAGGGCGGCTCTAAAAGCGGCAGCGGTTTTTATATTGATCAGCGTGGTACCATTGTTACCAATTACCATGTCATAGACAAGGCACAAAAAATCAGAATTATCAACAGTAATGGCAGTGCTTATACCGGCGAGGTTACTATTAAAGGATATGATAAAGATTTGGATATTGCCATTTTATCCATAGAGAAAAAAAATGGGGCATTTTTACCCCTTGGTGACAGTAGCAGTATTAAAGTGGGACAACCCATCTATGCCATCGGCAGTCCCTTGGGGCTTGCCAACACTGTTTCGGAGGGCATTATTAGTGGCATTAGAACCACCGGGATCCAAATCACTGCTCCCATCAGCCCCGGAAGCAGCGGCGGTGCCCTCATTAATAAAAATGGTGAAGTTATCGGGATCACTTATGCCGCCATGCATGGGGGAGAGAATCTTGGTTTTGCCATTCCCATTGAGAAAATTTTTGAAGTTAACACAGATTTAAACTTAACTGTGGCGGAATTTTTAGCCAAGGAAACTCCTGATCTCAAACAATTTAAGGAGCGCTTATTGCGCCAATACCAGGCAATTACTCTTAACGGCAAAAAGATTGGCCTTGAGGATATTCATGTCAGTGCAGGGGAAAGCGGTATTGTTTTCATTGAGTTTTTTATGTTTGAACGTGACCTGGAAGCATATTTAGAAGCGGAAGTGGTGGGCAGGGACAGCCTTTTGGCTGATTTTTCGCAGCTGGCTTATAGTTTTAGTAAGGATTTAAGTGCCAATGTCTTTTTACAGCTGTCGCTGCTGACGGAAACGTCCCGCTATCCTTACGCCTTTGATGAAAACGACATTTTGGCCGAATTAAATTTAAGCCCAATTACGTATATCGGAAATAATACCTGGCTGGTTTATTTTCCCTTTGTTTACGTTTATGTCAATACTTATAACAATGTTTATTATCATGGCTTTTGGTTTAGCTAAAACAAAAGTGCCTGCCGAAATGGCAGGCACTCTTTATTTTATGTTGTCAGCTCTTCCAGAAGTCTTGCTGTATGGAAGCCCTCATGGACGGCATCAATGACTTTGGCCGGTCTTAAATTATCACCGATGGTAAAGACTTTATCTATTTTCCCTTTCAGAGATTGTGCCAGACTTTTATCAGCATGATAACCGATGGCAATAATTAATGTATCACAGGGCAGATCGGTTTTTTGTCCGTCTTTTTCGATAGTGACTTTACCGGTATCAATGGCTGACAAAAGTGCCCCGGTATGAATGGTAATATTTGATTCAGAGAGTAAATGTCTTAAAGCCTGGTCATTATTCGTTGCATGTTTTACCGTCTGCAGGATATCATCCAGTTTTTCTACAATGGTGACCTTCTTACCTAAATTCTCCAGATGTAGAGCAGCCTCACAGCCAACCAGACCACCGCCTAAAACCACAATTTTTTCTCCCGGGCAGTCGCCTTGCAACAGCATCTGTGTGGCTTCTACCACATGCATTTTTTCCCTGCCGGGAATTTGCGGGATAATAGGTTTGGCCCCGCCGGCAATGATTACTGCATCCGGGTTTTTCTTTAAGATTTCTTCAGTAGTTGCAGTTTTGTTGAGGCGTACCTTAACATTTCTTTTATATAACTGTGTCCTTAAATATTCTACATATTTGGCCACTGCTTCTTTGAATTTAGGCACACCGGCTGCTACCAGAGTACCTCCCAGGCGATTTGATTTTTCCCACAGTTCCACTTCAAAACCGCGCTCGGCCGCAGTAATGGCAGCTGTAATTCCCCCCGGACCCGCTCCCACAACCAGGACGGACAGCTTTTCGTTGGCAGGTGATAAATTGTAATCTCGCTCCATACCCATGCGCGGATTAACGGCGCAGGCAAATCTCTGGTTCATCAGATTAGTATAAATACATTCATTACAGCCAATACAAGGAACAATATCTTCAAAACGCCCCTGTTGTACTTTGGCAGGCCAATGAGGATCCGTTAAAGACGGGTGCCCCAACCCTATCAGTTCAGCAAGGCCGGTGCTGACGACTTTTTCTGCCAGAACAGGATCGCCCAGTTTGCCTTGTACAAAAAGTGGTGTTTTAATGCCGGCTTTTTTGGCTGCTTCTGCCAGGTAGAGCTGCACGCCTTCTTCCTGGTACACTGTTGTTACGGCATTATACCAGCATTCATATGTACCCAGGTCCAAATGAAAAGCCGCAAAGCCGGCATCATCCAAAGCTTTCAGCATCTCAATGCCTTCCTCCAGGGTCCTGCCGCCTTCAATTTTATGGTCCGGCGTCAATTTAATTAAGAGGGGGAAATCTTTGCCGCAATTGTTCCAGACAGCGTCACGCAGCTCGTAAACGATGCGCAGCCTGTTTTCTAAACTACCGCCATATTCGTCTGTACGCTTATTCCACAGAGGTGTGAGAAACTGGTCAATTAAATAGCCGCCGTAGGCATGAATTTCAATGGCGTCAACACCGGCGTTTTTGGCCAGCCTGGCCGCATTGCCGAATTTCTCCACTAAAAATTTAATTTCTTCTTTAGTATATGGGGTGCACATTAAATTAGGGAAGAAAAAGGAGGGGACTTCACTGGCTGATTTTGGTGCTGTATACGGGTCAATAAAGGAGACACGCCCTAAACCCAGCGACAGTTGAGAACAAACTTTTGCTCCGTAGTGGTGGACTTTTTCACAAAGAATGGCAAGACGTGTTGCTTGTGAATAGTTTTCCAAAACGTTGGGCATGGGGGCAGGTTCAAACTCTGTTGTTACCATGGTGGCCGTGGGGTATATGAGGCCAAAACCGCCCCGGGCCCGCTCTACATAATACTCAATTTGACGTTCAGAATAGCCGCCGTCAGGATCTGTATGGGCAAAGCCCATGGGCGCCATGACAACACGGTTTTTTAACTCTAAATTACCTATTTTTACTTCCTCAAATAATGTTGGCATAATACACTCCTTCTTTCACAATGTTATCAAGACCTAATTTTATTATTTCAAATGTAAATATTGATATACGCACATAATTTTTCCGTAAAACCAAGTGTTACCAGCAAAAGTGCAAAAAAGTGTCCGCCGGATAGCGACGGACACTTTTGCTTAACTTTTGCTTTGACTATACCAACTTTTTATCTGGCCCAGTTCTTTATAGGTACGGGATAATTCTTGAATAATCTCTGGCTCGATCTGCAAAAGACGCAGCTGCTCTGCAAATGCTTTGACCCCATTGTTCCTGACATAGAGGCCTTGAGGAATTAACACCATTAATTTACCAAGTAAAAGGGCAGCGAGAGAAAACAGCCGAATGACTCTCATGGCAAAACCTGCCATCACTAATCTGCTTTTATGGCGGAAGGTGCTAAATTCATTAAAGTCTTCAGATAATCTTTTGTCATATCCAGTGCGTCTTCCTTCGGGACACCGGCGGCGATTAATTCGTTGTAAAATGTTCCCGCTGCTTTGCCCATTTCTGCACCTGTCTCCTGGGAATAGAGGGATTGAAGGATGGCATTGAGTAATTTAGGCAATTTTTCTGTTACCATTTCAAGCATTTCCGTGACTTCTTTTACCTGATCAGTCACTTACACTCAACTCCTTTGCAATTTTAATAAACGGCATTACCGGAACCGGTAAGATCAGTGACAAAAGTTCTTGTATAAATTTAGTGATTACTTTTTCGCCGGCGGAATAAGGATTGGCCTGCTCCAAAACCTCTTTTAGAATATGCTCTTTTTGTGCTGCAGACATTTTTCTTTTAACTGGTTGCAGTTCCTTATACAATCTCCATTCAGCCGCAAACAGAGCCCGGAAAGCGGTTTCGGTTTTAAGGAGGTTAAAAAAAACTAATTTTTCCTGGTTATTAAGTTGATTGTGCAGGTATTGCAGGATTATATCCAATTTTTTTTCTTCGCTTTCAATCATTTTTATCTGCCTCCAGCCAGCGTTTTAACTTTGCCCTGGCATAATATGCTTTACTTTTTACCGTACCCTCGGGTAGGTTTAAGATTTCCGCCAACTCTTTATAAGAAAGCTGCTCCACATAGATGCCATAAATAATTTGTCGTGAAGTTTCGTCTAAACGGTTGAGAAGTTCCTCCAGAAAAAGGTTTGTTTCCATTGGGCTTATTTCGGTAAAAGGTTGTTCCGCCAAGGAGTCAGTGGAAAAGGGTTGATGCTTTTCTTTGCGTAATTTATCGACAATTTTGCGTTGGGCAATGGAGAGGACCCAGGCTTTAGGGGATCGGATCGTGGCTAAATTGCCGTGATTTTTGTATACAGCCAGGAAAGTTTCCTGCAAAAGATCTTCTGCCAGGAACCTGTCTTTAACTTTAAAATAAATAAAGGAATAAACAGTATCGGCATAAAGGGTATAAAACTTTTTAAAATTCATCTTTTCCCTCAACCCTTTCACTTATAGAGTCGGCATGAAAGGTAAATTAGTTCAAAAAACTTTTTATCTTTTTATAATTTTTTTCCCGCTTTCCCAGATTACACTTTAATAGTGGACTGTAGAGAAGCAAAAAATAAAAAAAACGCGAAATGATAAGGAGCTAAAAATGGCAAAAGTTGCACAAATAAAGGCTGGTTGGAATTTTGACAATAGTTATCTCCGGTTGCCGGAAATATTTTTTACGCAAATTAAACCGATACCTGTCCGGGCACCGGAAATGGTTATTTTTAATCGCTCCCTGGCCGTGTCATTAGGTTTGAATCCTGATGTATTGCAAGGAGAAGCAGGCGCAGAAGTTTTTGCCGGCAACCGCCTTCCTGCCGGGGCCAAGCCTTTGGCTCAAGCTTACGGCGGCCACCAGTTCGGGTATTTTACCATGTTGGGAGACGGCCGGGCACATTTATTGGGAGAGCAGATCACACCGGACGGCAGGCGTTTCGATCTGCAACTCAAAGGCTCGGGTCGCACCCCGTATTCCCGCAGTGGTGACGGCCGGGCCACTTTAGGGCCTATGTTGCGGGAATATATTATAAGTGAAGCCATGTATGCCCTTGGTGTTCCCACTACTCGCAGCCTGGCGGTAGTAAGAACAGGTGAAGGGGTGCGGAGGGAAAAAGTTTTACCGGGAGCAGTTTTATGCCGTGTGGCAGCCGGTCATTTGCGTGTGGGTACTTTTCAATTTGCTGCCACCTGGGGTAAATTTGCTGAACTGAAAGCATTGGCGGATTATACACTGCAAAGACATTTTCCTGAATATAAAAATGAGGCAGACTGCTACTTAAAACTGTATGAGCAGGTAGTTGACAGACAAGCAAAACTGATTGCCAAGTGGCAGCTCGTCGGTTTTATTCACGGCGTGATGAATACAGACAATATGACCATCAGCGGCGAAACGATAGATTATGGGCCTTGTGCTTTTATGGATACTTATGATCCGGCCACAGTCTTTAGCTCCATTGACCATGAGGGCCGCTATGCTTATGGTAACCAGCCGGAGATTGGCGGCTGGAATCTGGCCCGCTTCGCTGAAGCATTGCTGCCGCTTTTCCATACAAATCAAGAGCAGGCTGTAGAGTTGGCCCAGGAGGCGCTGGATCAGTATGAACTCCTGTATAAAAAATACTGGCTTGCCGGCATGAGGGCAAAACTAGGTTTGTTTAATACCCATGAAGATGATGAAACTCTAGTCGTAGAGTTGCTAAATTTAATGGAGCAATATCAGGTTGATTACACTAATACTTTTCGGGCTTTGACTTTAGGCGAAACAAATAGCGGCAAGTTGTTTTGCAGCAGGGAATTTGCCGCCTGGCGGAAACTGTGGCAAAAAAGGTTACAGCAGCAACGGGAAACTGCAGAAGAAGTGCTGTCATTAATGAAACGCAGCAATCCGGCAGTAATACCCCGCAACTACCTGGTGGAGGAGGCCTTGGCTGCGGCTGTGGAAAGGGAGGATTACAGCGTCATGAAGAACTTGCTCCAAATCCTGGCGGCACCTTTTGCCTATACAGCGGAACAGGAAAAATATGCAGCGCCCCCTCTACCTTCAGAAGTCCCGTACCGGACATTTTGCGGCACCTAAAAATTCGGGCACTTGTGGTGCCTTTTTTCTTTTCTGAAAAATAAAATAAAGTTGCAAAAGTCACGTTACTGCGGCAAGACAGGGCAGCCTGATTATGATATAATAGCGTTAAATTGTCACAAAAATTGTTGTCTTTCTTGCTGCCATTTCTTTTTTGGCAAATTCTCTTAAGAAAGGTGTGATGTCAACGTGAGCAATCCTTTCTCGCAGATAACTCCGGAAATTGCCAGGTTGGCAGAGCGTTGCCAAGCCAACAGTGCCATTGATCCGACTCTTTATAAGAAGTACGATGTGAAAAGAGGGCTTCGCGATCTGGATGGACAAGGCGTCCTGACCGGGCTGACGAAAATTTCCGATATTGTTTCCTTTAAAATTGAGGATGGGAAAAGAGTACCTTGTGAAGGTAAACTCTATTACAGAGGTATTGATATTGAAGAAATTGTGGCCGGTTTTATTAATGAAAATCGCTTTGGTTATGAAGAAGTAGCTTACTTGCTTTTATTTGGTGAACTGCCAGCTGCCGGGGAGCTGGAAGAATTCTGCCGGATTATTGCCAAGTACCGGTCACTGCCGACAAATTTTGTCCGTGATATCATCATGAAAGCTCCCAGCCAGGACATGATGAATACCCTGGCACGCAGTGTCTTAACTATGTATGCTTACGATGATTATGCCGATGATATTTCCCTGCCTAATGTTTTACGCCAGCTTTTGCAATTATTAGCCTTATTCCCGCTATTATGCGTTTATGGCTACCAGGCTTACTGTCATTACCATGACAGAAAAAGTTTGTACATTCATGTACCTAAACCGGAACTGTCCACAGCTGAGAATTTCTTACATATTTTGCGACCGGACAGTCAGTATACAGAACTTGAAGCTAAAATACTTGATTTAGCCCTTGTCCTTCATGCTGAACACGGGGGTGGCAATAACTCTACTTTTACCACCCACGTTGTTACATCTTCCGGAACAGACACTTATTCCACCATTGCTGCTGCCATCGGTTCCCTTAAAGGACCAAAGCATGGCGGTGCCAATATTAAAGTTGTACAGATGGTGGAAGATTTAAAGAAAAATGTTTCCGACTGGACAGATGAAGGCCAGGTAGCCGATTACCTCATACGTGTCCTGGATAAAAAAGCTTTTGACCACTCCGGTCTCATTTACGGGATGGGACATGCCGTTTATTCACTTTCTGACCCGCGGGCGAAAATTTTCAAAAGCTTTGTAGAAAAACTGTCGAAAGAAAAGGACCGTACGGAAGAATACGAATTATATGCGCTGGTGGAGAGGCTGGCCCCGCAAATTATCAGCGAGAGAAGATCTATTTATAAAGGTGTCAGCGCCAATGTTGATTTTTACAGTGGCTTTGTTTACAATATGCTGGATTTGCCGTTACAACTATATACACCAATTTTTGCCATCGCGCGTATTGCCGGCTGGGCTGCTCACCGCATTGAAGAGCTGGCAAACCCCAGTAAAATTATCCGGCCTGCTTACAAGGCTGTATCTGAAATACGCCCATACATTCCGTTAGATCAAAGATAGGAGGCGGGGAAAATGAAAAAAATCCAAGATTTTTCCATGGATATCTTTTCGTTGGAGGGTAAAGTTGCCATTATTACCGGTGCCAACCAGGGGCTGGGCATGGGTTATGCTTATGCTTTAGCCAAGGCCGGAGCCGATATCTTTATTCCACATTTGACGGATAATATCTCCGAAGTTAAGGAAATGATTGAAGGCCTTGGGCGCCGGGTGGAATTTCTACAAGGTGATCTGGCTGAGAAAAAACATCTGGATGAAATTGTGGAAAAGTGCCTGGAGAAATTTGGCCGCATCGATATTTTAATTAATAATGCCGGTACCAATTATTTCTGCGATTTCCTTGATTTCCCCGACGCTGAATTTGACCGGGTAATTAAAATTAATATGAATGCAGTTTACTATTTAAGTCATAGAGTGGCCAAAGTAATGGTGAAACAAAAAGCAGGCAAAATCATTAACATTGCATCGGCGCTTTCCTTTACCGCCGATAAAATGTGCCCGTCCTATGTGGCGGCTAAACATGCAGTGGTCGGCATCACCAGAACTTTTGCCAACGAGTTAGGGCAGTACAATATCCAGACTAATGCCATTGCCCCCGGTTTCTTTCAAACAGATGTAAATATAGCCATAAGCTCCGATCAGGAGTTTTATGAAAAAATCACTAACCGCATCCCTTTAGGCCGCTGGGGACAAGTATATGATTTAATGGGTACAGCCGTCTTTTTAGCCAGCAGTGCTTCTGACTATATTAACGGCTGGGTGATCAATGTTGACGGCGGTTTTACCACCACCCTGTAGCAAACAGGAAGTCGCTTCTTTTTTATCTAGATGCCACCGGATAGGAAAATACAAATCAGGCCTTGATGTCTCCCTGTCCGCCTAAAACACCGATAGTACCAAAGATTTTGGTGCTGTCGGTGTTTTTTGTGCAAAAATAAGGAGCATACTTTACAGTAAAATTCAGACACTAAAAAGGAAAGGAGGCGAAAACTTTTTGCAAAAAAATAAATATACTTTCGCAGAATTTAAAAAAATGGCGGCAAAAAAGAGGGAGGAAAAACAAAAAGAGCTGGGTTATGAGATGGTGGACACGGAAATAGCAAGGGAGCTTTGTGTGGGACAGATTGAAAAAGATATTGATCAGGTAATAGATGAATAAAGTGCTTATAAAGTTAAACTCAGTGCAAAAGGACAGGCGTACCTGTCCTTTTGCTTATTTTCTGGAAAAATGTATCAATCCTAATTCCTTTCTTTTCGGGAAAGCGAAGCATCTTTATTGTAGCGGGAAAAGAGGCAAGACTTGATAGTGAACTTGTCCGGTTTCTGTGACATAAAAGCGGAGATAATTATAATTTTCTAAACCGGAGGTGGCTGTCAAGTTGACGTCTGTGCCGCTAACGGTTAGATATTTTACGCCGCTGCGGACTTCATAAGTTATTTTATCCTCCCCGCCGGTAAGTACGTAGACATTTATTTTTTTAGCGGTGAACAGTTCGGAGAGATAACTGTTAAAAAGTTCTGCCTCCAGTTTGTCTGTAAAGCCTTTTTTGCCCCAAACCGGCCGCGGCATGATAATAAAGAGATTACCGGACTCCATATTTGCCAGTTGTTCTTTAAACCAGTGCCACTGCTGTGGTGAATAAGATCTTAATCCGCCGGAGGAATTATCCAGCTGCAAAAAGATATTCTCAGCGAATTTTGCTGCCGTATAACCTTCACCGGAGGTAATGACAGGTATGTCTAAATCCTTTAAGACGTTTTTATCTACCTTACCGGTAAAGATTGCCGGTTGTCCCGCAGCCACCGCCAAGTCCGTCATTTTGTTCACTACCAGCTTATCAATTAATTTTTTCCGGTAGGTGCTGCCAAAGACGGAAAAACTAAAAGTATAGTTTGCAGGCGGCGTCTCAATTCTGTGGGGATCATAAAGTACCTGTCGTGCCGGATAGACGGTGCCGGTAAGCTCATGGGGATAAATGGCTGTCAGATCATCAAAATAAATTTCTCCCACATCATGGGCCGCCGGGTTGGTTTCCACCACATACAGGCGTTTAAGGTAAAGGGGAGCGGTAAGGCCTTGCGGAACCTGTGTCTCGATAAACTTATAACCTGTCCAGTTAATTTCCCGGGCGAGATCAAGATTTAAACTTTTGCCTGTTGCATCCTCCACCGTCAATCTGACCCAATGGGAAGACACAGTGGGGCTGTAAGCATAGACACCGATTTTTTCCGGCAGTGTTTCCAGGATGATACCGTCGCCGTCAAATTGCACGTAGGCAGCGGCGGTGGCCTCGGTGGCTGTAAAATCATAAGTTAATTTGCCGCCGGCTACTCCGTTATAAAGGTTTGTAAAATCAAGTTCGTAACTTCCCGTTACTGCTGCAGGATAGGCAGAAAAACCGGCTGTCAGTCGTTCAAAATTGTCCAGAACAACCCGTTTAGAGCCCACGGAGACGGGCACAATGTAATCTAAACCGTTAAAGGTAAGCTTAATTTCGCCGGCTCCTTCCCGGCTGCCGCTATGGTAATTTTGTTTGTCGAGATAACCAATTGTGGTGGTGAGATTAAGATCTCTGTTTTCAATCAGTGCCGTAAATCCGGCTAAATTTTTGCCGTAAACGGTAAAAGGCAATGTGCGCTCTGTATTTGTTCTGATTGGATCCGGTAAAATTAATGCCACAGGTGGTTCCAGGACTTTCAACGTTGACTTGGCGCTTAAACCCAGGTAGTGGGCGGTAATTTCAGCCGTGCCGGCGGCTGCCGGGTAAAAAACCTGGTTGCTGATGTGGCCGGCAACGCCTGTAAGTTCCCACGAGATTAATTCGGGGTTAATGGTAACGGGATTATAATGTTCGTCAAAACCTCTGACGGTAATGGTGCGGCTGAAACCTAAAAAGAGATTTTTATCTTCCACTTCCAGTATAATATGTTTAAGTTCGCCCAGGGGAGCATTATTGGTCAGGGAAATACCGTTGGCAATGCGCCTGAGACTGCCGTCAGACGGAGTGTTTACCAGGGTCAGATTGATAGCGCCAGGTTTGCGGGCCAGCATGGTTGTGGAACCGCCGCCATCCAAATTAATGGCATGATAAGCGCCCAGCTCCAGCATCAGTTGTGCCAGTTCCGCCTGACTCATGCCGCGGGAGGCCGCAATCCTGCCTTCCACCGTCACCATCATCACTTTACTGCCGTCATAGGAAAAGCCGATGGCTGTGCGGGGATGGTTTCCGCTGACATTATGGGTAAAGGGATAAATAGAACCATTTTTTACCAGGATGGTGCCGCCGCCCAGGGCCAGTTTCAGGGCGGCATAATCGGGAGTGCTGTGGATGTCAAGTTCTACGTCACTGCCAATCTCCAATACCTGCAGCATCTGTGCAGCCAGGTTACCCCTGGCCATGATGACCATGCCGTTTTCCGGGATCTCCACCTGGCGGCCGGGTCCCTGGATAATATCGCTTACACGGTTGTTTTCCGCTACTATGTAGACAATATCTGCAATATTCGGTTGGGGTGCCAGCTGCCCCCAAGCTTTTGTATACACAACAGGGTAGTCAAATTTAGAACTGGTTTTATTAATGGCGGAAAGGGCAAAAGTTTTATCTTTTGCTTGCAAAGATATCTGCCACTGCCAGTAATCCAGTAGGGGCGTATTATAATAATCCAGGGCCAGGACTGCCAGTTCATCCCTTCTGTATGTAGGACTGCTATGCATAACGCCGTTTCTGACTACAGGACCGATGGGAGAATAGCTTTCCCCGGAGATAAAGAAGTCACCGTTAATGGCGGCAATAATTTTAGGATTAATGGCCATCTGCGGCAGGGTGCTGCCTGTGCCAATACCTGCGGGAGAAGTTAATGCTTCCAATTCAATAAACTCATCAGTCAGATTGCCCTCAATAACATGGATTTTGTACCAGCCCAAATCGGTAAAACGTGTAATACACTTATAAACTACGTCCTTGGCAAGATTTGTTTCTTCAATCTCTTCATGAATGATGGCCGTGCTTTGGGCAAAGACGGAAGCCTGCAGCAACAGCATGCAGAAAAGAATTGCTACTACTAAGAAGATTTTTTTTCTCAACTTGCTCCCTCCCAGTTGCTACTAAAAGCATAGTTTGTCCCTTTCCAGGAAATAAAGAACGCAAAGCGTCTTTTTTAGCGGAACTTTATCCGCTGGGGGCTTTTAAGGGGGATTCTCCCCTTAAGCTTGCGGGGTGGTCAGGACCGCCGGTCCGCCGAAGGGGTGGCAACCCCTAAAGGACAAGAAAGACGCAATATTAAAAAATTAACAATTAACAAAGCGTCTTAGCGTCTTTCTTGGTTTTGACGTTTTTCTGCCACTTTTGTTCCCGCTTTGGTAATGCCTCCGTATTTATCCATTACATTATATAAGAAAATAGCGTTGGAATATAGGAAAAGATGATTAAAAAGTCAAAAACCGGCCGGAGAGCCTGTGCCAAAATTTTTTAAGTCGGGCAAAAAAAGTCTCATAGTGAGGACTTGCAAAGGGATGAAACAAATATTTTTTCTGTACATAAATTGCCCAAAAGGCGGCAAATTTGCCTGCAGACACAATATATTTCCTTAAGATCACGTCAAAGAATGCTTTCATTTCGTGCACCAACTCTGCAGGTGTTTCTCCTTCCCTGCTGTAGAGAGTTTGGTTTAATGCTTGTGATAATTCTTGGAAATCCTGCTTCCAGTCGGAAACCTGCCGGTTGATACGCCGGCTGTATTCCAGCGGCGTTTCGCCGGGGATTTTGCCTAGATTGATGGCCGCCAAAAGAGGCAGGGTTAAGTTATAGTAAGCAGCAGCCTGCAGGCGCGGTGGCTGTTTTTCCAAATCGGCAAACATCTGTTTCAGCTGCCGGCGGCGCCGGAAAATAATAAAGGTAAAGAACAGCAGGAAAGAGACTAGCAAAGCAGAAAAGAAAATGCCAAAATAGCGCAAATACGGCGCAGCCTGTCTGCCGGGTTCAGGCGGCATATCATTTGTGCTGAAACCGGGCTCTTTTGGTGTGGGAGTAAGATCTTGTGTTACATCACCGGAATAGATGGGTGCGGCTGCCGGCAGGGAATCCATGGTGGGAAATACGGGTGTAGCCTCAAAGATCATCCAGCCGATATTGGGGATATAAGCTTCTACCCAGGCGTGGGCATTGGTACCGGCAATGTGAAAGATACCTTTAGTATCTGTAGCTTCCGGCATTTTAAAACCTTGCACATAACGTGTGGGTACTCCTACAGCCCTGCCCATGACTGCCAGGGCGGAGGCAAAAGCTGTACAATACCCGCGTTTATCTGCAAAAAGAAAGTAATCAACAAAATCCTGTCCTTCCGGTAGCGGGGAGGGGTTAAGATCGTAGGTTAAGGAAGTGCGCAAATAATTTTCCAAAGCTTTCATTTTGGCATAATACCCGTCTTTATTTGCCGTTACTTCCTCTGCCACTTCCCTTATCCTTTCCGGCAGGTTTTCCGGTAAAAGCAAAAATGAATCAAGTTCAGACCCGTGTTGACCTTTTTCCATGGCGGAAAAATCACCACGGGAGCGGTAAACCATCCCCTCAACCACATAAGTTCTGTTTAAAGGAATTTCTTCGCGGATGAAAACGGCATTGCCGTCTGTCTGGTAAACAGGTACGGTAAAGTTTTTCAGGTTTGTAGTATAAAGTGGGGAAAAGACTGTATTAGTTTTCAGGCGTTTATGGGTAATTTCCAGGGTGACAGGTCTGAGATAAGGCTTAACTGTAGCAGTTATTACATCCGGTTCCCAGATTTCTTCCTCCGGGGCTGTGAGCCAGCTAGTGCCGGTATAGATTTTTTTCACGCTGCCCCGCAAATATTGTCCGGCTGCCCGGCCGGTAATTTCCATTAAGACGGTTTTATCCTGTTTGAGCGGGCCGCCCAGGCTTTCCTCATCACCAAAGCCCAGGGAAAAAATTTCAAACATGCTGCCTGTTCCTCTGAGATTGCGGACTTCCCCGCCCCTTAGCTCAGCCAGAAAAGGGAAAGTACTGTCGGCCCAGTTTTGTAAAGCTTCCCAGTGTAAGGGCGGCAGTTTTTTAGGCAGGATCAGGGCAAAGACCAGCATGTAGAAAAGTATCCAGGTGGTGTAGTTGATCCAGCCGTTGCGCAGTTCCTGCAGCTCAAAACCGGACAACTTATGCCAATATTTGCCCCCTGTTTGATAACTTAATAATAAAAACCAGCATAAAGCATAGGAAACAGCACCTGAATAGGCCGAATCAATATACATGTACCAGAGGGGAATAAAAGCACCAATTCCCAGTAAAAACAGCCAAAACAAATGTTTTTTTACTTTTGTGAGTAAAAACCAAAAAAGTAAAGTTATAGCTGCCACCATGAGCAGGAAAAGAATGGTACCATGTTCTGCCGTATATAAAAGTAATGCTGTTTTAATTTTTATAAAAAGGACGGGAAAAAATAACCGGAGCAAAACTGCTGCCGCCGCCAGTGTGCCTAAAAAGATGCTGGGTAACAGGGGGTAGGCTTCGTAGAAATGAAGCAAAGCCAAAAAGCCCGTAGTAATTAATAAGCGCAGGAAAAAACTTTGCGCAGTAAAACCGAAGGCATGAGTTAAAGGAGTGCTAAAGGACATGCTTAACCAGATGACAGCCAAATAGATAAATTTGCGCCGGTAATCCATTACAGGCATTATTCATCTTCCCTTTCGGCGTGCAAAATGTTTACGTTGATGCCTGCTTCCCTGATACGCTTTAAGATCTGTTCAATATCAGCCTGGATGTGACTTCTGCTTAAGTAAAATAACACCAGAGAATACCCTTTGCGCTTTAAATATAAAAGCACATCTGCATCAGTCAGTGTCAGGGAAGGTGTGAGCACATAAATGGAAGTATTGGGAAGCAGGAAATAACTTTGGGTGCGCAGGCTGCGGAAAAAAGAGCCTTTTGCTTTTGGTTCAAGCCTGATAATATGATCCATTAGCGGTTCATAATCGGAGGGCTTTTTTCCCAAAAGGGGAGAGGACTGCTTGGGTCCGGTGAATACTTGCAGGGAATGGTTGGCCTGGAGACGGTAAAAAATGATGGAAGCAGCCAATTCCACCGCCAAATCCTCCAATTGGTGCTGCCTGTCATGCAGGTAACTCTCCCGGTGCATATCAATAAAAATAGTTAAATTGGCGTCTGCCGTTCTAGTAAAATCTTTAACTATGATTTTATTTTGTTTGGCAGTCTGTTTCCAATGAATTTTTTTCAGGCTGTCGCCTGTTTGCCACTCACGCAGTTTTTCCAGCCGGCTGTAATCTGCAAAAATTGCATTTTTTCTTCTTTGATCCCCCAGCTGTTGATAAGTGGGCAAGATAATTTCTGAAAAAGTACGGATGCGGGGATAAACTTTTACTTCTCCGCCGTCTGCCAATGGTTTTTCCAGTTGAAAAAAACCAAAAGGATCGCCTGTTTTTACCGTCAGTGCTTTAAGATCATAAACACCCCGGCGTTTACAGACAATTTTTTTGCTGACTTCTTTTACACCCCCGGGGCGTACATAAACGTAGCGGGTATCTTCCGTAAATTCCTCCAGGGTATTGGCCAATTCCAGGTAGGGGAAATGGCCCTTTTCTGAATTAATGATCCTATAAGTGACGGAAAAGGACTGGCCCACTTCCCGCGTACGCTCAGAGACTGTGATTTCGCCGGTAAGTGACGCCAGGCTTCTTTTCAGGCGCCAATAAGGAACGGCAACGGCAAAGAAAAGAAGGTATAAAAACATATAGGGAAAGCGGCCGCCGGCCAGTAAAGCAGCTAAAAAGGTAAAAATCAGGGCAGCCAATAACAGTTTTCCGTGCTTATGCTTTACCATCTGGAACCACCGGTACATATGTATCGTTAAGGATTTCCTGCAGTATTTCTTCTGCATTCCTACCTCTTAACAGGGCTTCAGGTCTGATAACAAGCCTGTGGGCAAAAACAGGGACTACAATATCTTTGATATCATCCGGCAGTACATAATCTCTTTGCTTAATATAGGCTAAAGCTTTGGCAGCCCGGTAGAGATGCTGGGCACCGCGGGGACTGACACCCAGCATGATATCGCCGTGCTCCCTTGTAGCCCTGGTTAGTTGCACAATATAATCCTCCAGGGAGTCAGTCATATAAATTGTTGCTGCTGCTTTTTGCATCTCCAAAAGCTCCTGCGGGGTAATCACAGCTTCCAAATTGAGGAGTTCTTTTTTGTCAGCCG
This sequence comes from Bacillota bacterium, assembly GCA_012523945.1. Taxonomy (GTDB): domain Bacteria; phylum Bacillota; class Dethiobacteria; order Dethiobacterales; family Dethiobacteraceae; genus JAAYSO01. The sequence goes on along the minus strand of JAAYSO010000105.1, from coordinate 42,329 downwards.
GTATTTTAAGAATGGTTTTTTCCGCCTCAAAGTCCGGGTAGCCCAGGGAAATGCGCAACATAAAACGGTCAAGTTGGGCTTCCGGCAGGGGGTAGGTTCCTTCATACTCCACCGGGTTCTGTGTGGCCAAAACGATAAAAGGCGATGGTAAAGAGTAGGTCTTACCGTCCACCGTCACCTGGCCTTCAGCCATGGCTTCCAGCAAACTGGCTTGTGTCCGGGGGGAAGTTCTGTTGATTTCATCAGCCAGTATAACTTGATGCATAATGGGCCCGGGGCGGTAAACAAACTGTCCTGTTTGCTGCTCATACACGGATATACCAATGACATCGGCAGGCATTAAATCAGGTGTAAACTGAATCCGGGCAAAGGTACAGCCTAATGTTTTGGCAATTGCCTGTGCCAAAGTGGTTTTACCTACGCCCGGAACATCTTCAATTAAAATATGTCCGCCGCTAAAAATTCCCGTCAGTAATTTGGCGATAATTTCCTCTTTGCCGATAAAAGCTTTTTTTGTATGTTTGAGAATATTCGCAATTTTGTCCATCCGGCTACCTCCAAGCTTTTCGTTATTCCTGCATCAAGATCTGTCTTGCGTATGTAATGATTATAACGTAAATTTGTGGTAAGGCCAATGAATGAAGCAAAAAAAGCAGGAAATAAAAGAGGTTTTGCCAAAATATTAAAGTTAAACCTTTTTGACAAATTATTGATGGGAGGAGCGTCATGAAAAAAATCCTTGCTGTGCTGCTTGTAGTGCTGTTGGCAGCAGTGTTTAGCGGTTGTTCTGCAGAAAAAGATGAACTGGTGGTGGGAATGGAACTTGCTTATCCGCCCTTTGAAACAAAGGACGAGCGGGGTGAGCCTTATGGAGTCAGTGTGGCTTTGGCCGAAGCGTTGGGAGAATACCTGGGTAAACCTGTGCGTATTGAAAATATTAACTGGGACGGTTTGATCCCTTCTTTGGAAACAGAGCGTGTAGATGTGGTGATTTCCTCCATGACTATTACGGAGGAGCGGGCAAAAACCGTTGATTTTTCCGAGCCCTATGCCCATGCTTACCTGGCTTTGCTGGTTAATAGAGAATCGCCTGTGGAAAAAGCAGAAGATTTAAATCAACCGGAAAGAATTATTGCCGTGAAAAAAGGTACCACCGGACACGTTTATGCCCAAAACCACCTGACAAATGCCACCATAAACGCTTTGTCTTCGGAAAGTGCCTGTGTGACGGAAGTTATCCAGGGCAAGGCTGATGCCTTTATTTACGACCAACTGACTATTTACCGGCAAAATCAAGCCAATCCCGAGACCACCAGGGCAGTACTGATTCCCTTTCAGGAAAGTGAAAAATGGGGCATGGCGATAAAAAAAGGCAACAAAGAGTTGCTTGAACAAATAAACGCCTTTATCAAGGATTTCCGAGCGGCTGGTGGTTTTGAAAAACTGACGGAGCAATTTTTGGCCGAGGAAAAGAAAACATTTGATGCTTTAGGTTTTCCCTGGTTTTTTGAATAGATGAGGAAAAGATGAAAAAATCACCTGCACTTTTTTACAAAAGCATCAGCGTTGTGTTGGTTACGGTGATCCTGGTGGGTTTTGTCTGGATTTCTTTGGTACGGATCAATCACCGCCTGGATTTTAGCACGCTGTGGGCGTACAAGTATCGTTTATGGCAAGGCTTTAAAATGACGTTAATCATGGCTTTTGCCAGTCTTTTGGTGAGCCTGTTGCTAGGCTCTGTAGCCGCCATGGCGCAGAAATCCAGATTTTTAGTGTTATCCTACCTGGCAAAAATATATATTCAAATTATTCGCGGCACGCCGCTCTTGGTACAGATTTTCTTTTTCTTTTATATTATCGGTACAGCCTGGGGCGTAGATAACCGTTATCTGGCCGGAGTTTTAATTCTTTCGCTTTTTGAAGGCGCCTATATTGCGGAAATAATCCGTGGAGGCCTGGAAAGTATTGATGAGAGCCAGTTTGAGCTGGCCAAGGCAGTAGGTTTAACCCCGGCTAAGACATTTCGTTTGGTGACATTTCCGCTGTTGATGGCCAGGATCCTGCCGGCACTAACGGGCCAGTTTGCTTCCATCATTAAAGATTCTTCGCTTTTATCTGTCATTGCCATCCCGGAATTAACGCAAATTACCCAGGAAATTTCGGCAGATAATTACCGGCTGTTTGAAAATTATTTCTTTTTAGGTCTGTTATACTTTGTCATGACTTTTGCCGTTTCCCTCATTACCCGCCACCTAGAGAGGATGTACAAACATGAAAATAGTGCTGGATAAGATTTGTAAAAGTTTTGCCGGGAAAACCGTATTAAAAAATGTTTGTTATGAGGACGACTTTAACGCTTTGGCTGTGATCGGTCCTTCCGGTGCCGGTAAATCAACTTTACTGCGTATCATCGGCGGGCTTTTACCGCCTACGTCCGGAGATCTTTACCTTGACGGCATAAAAGTAAGTTTTAGTGAAAAAGAGCTCCTGGCTCACCGCCGCACAATCGGTTTTGTGTTTCAGACAAAAGGGCTTTTTGAGCATCTCACCGCTCTGGAGAATGTGATGCTACCTCTGATTCATAGTTTTCAGCTGGATAAAGCTGAAGCGGCGGAAAGAGCAAGGGAATTGTTTGCACGTTTTGGCTTGGAAGAGGAAGGCCATAAATACCCGCATCAATTGTCCGGCGGGCAACAGCAACGCATACAAATCGCCCGGGCCATGGCTATTAAACCGAAATTGCTCCTCTTGGATGAACCCACCTCCGCTTTAGATCCGGAGCTGACGGCCGAGGTTTTGGATATGCTGGGTGAACTACAGGCTGGGGGGTTAAAGACAATTATTGTCACCCACGAAATGGGTTTTGCCAAAAAAGCCTGTGAAAAAGTTGTTTTTGTTGCTGACGGCACAGTTGTGGAAAGCGGAGACAGCAGGCAAATTTTTACCGAGCCGCAAACTAAAGCTCTGCAAGCTTTTCTCAATAAAGTCCTGGAATGGCAGCCTTAAAGCTTTTTGCATATGGCATAGTTATTTTATGTGTGATACGATAAAAGATAGTAATTTGCAGAAAACTTATGCCGAGGTGTTTATGTGAAGAGATTTGATGAAAAACTGCTTGCATATATAAGGACAAACCGGCTCGCACATCATGTTTTTCAGGGAGAATTCGGTCTGGAAAAAGAAAATTTAAGGGTTGATGCGGAAGGCAAACTGGCGTTAACGCCGCATCCTGAAGAACTGGGCCATAAGTTGAATCATCCGTACATAACTACTGATTTTGCCGAAAGCCAAATCGAAATGATTACACCTGTTTGCAGCAGTATCCCTGAAGTATATAATTTTTTAGGTAATTTGCAGACTATTATTGCTGTGTCCTTAAAGGGGGAGTATTTGTGGCCGCAAAGTAATCCCCCTATTCTGCCCTCGGAAGAGGAAATCAAAGTGGCAGATTTCGGCCCGGAAGGCGCCGATCAGAATCAGTACCGGGCAATACTGGCAAAAAAATACGGGAAAAAGAAACAATTGCTCTCCGGCATCCATTATAATTTCTCTTTTAGTGAAAAATTCCTGGAAATTTTGTATGCAAAGTTTAACCAGGGGCAATCCTTTACTGAATTTAAAAATGAGATTTATTTAAAAGTAGCCAAAAATTATTTAAAGCACCGCTGGCTTTTGCTCTATCTCACGGGAGCCGGTCCTGTTATTCATGAAACTTTTACTGACGATTACAAGGGTTTTTGCAAAAAAGTCGATGCGGAAAGTTATTATTGTCCCCGCCTAATCTCAATTAGAAACAGCAGAGCCGGTTACAAAAATACAGAAGATTTCTATGTTAATTATGAAAGTATTGAGGCCTATATTCAGGGCATTGAAGCCTTAATTGAGCAGGGGAAAATATATGACGCCCGGGAATTCTACTGCCCTGTACGTTTAAAAGTAGGGAGGAGGCCCGGCAAGCTTGATTTATTAAAAACAGAAGGCGTAAGCTATATTGAGCTGCGTATTTTTGATCTTAACCCCTTTGATCAATATGGCATTGCCATGAAAGATCTCTACCTGATTCATCTTTTTCTTCTTTACGCTTTATTTAAAAAAGATTTTGTTTTTACGAAAGAACTGCAGGAACTGGCTGATATAAACCATAACCTGGCCAATGTCTGCGGTATGCATAAATCCGGCAGCATTTTTAATGATGACGGTGAACTGGTACCTTTCCGCCAGCATGCAATTTCTGTTTTAGAGGAAATTGAAAATCTGATTCAAATGCTGGGTTATGAGAAAGATTTTTATTCCGGTATTATTGCTGCGGCGAAAGAGAAAGTTTTAAATCCGGAAAAAACATATGCCGCCGCCATTATCCGGGAAGCCAAAGAAAAGACTTATATTGGCTTTCATCTGGAAAAAGCCAAAGCATACCTGGCCCAAAGCCAAGCTTTGGGCGGCAGGATGCTGGGCTATGAAGACATGGAATTGTCAACACAAATCTTAATGGCTTCTGCTGTCAAAAAGGGAGTACAGTTTACCGTTCTTGACCGGAAGGAAAACTTTTTGCGTTTAAGTAGAGGGCAAAAAGTTGAGTATGTTAAACAAGCCACAAAAACTTCCCTGGATAATTATAGTACTGTTTTAGTAATGGAAAACAAAGTAGTGACAAAAGAAGTCCTGAAAGAAAACGGGATTAAAGTTCCCCGGGGAGAAGTTTATGAACAGCCGGAAGCGGCATTGGCGGCATATAAGCAATTCCGGGACCAAAAAATTGTCATTAAACCGAAATCCACTAATTTTGGTCTTGGCATTACTATTTTCAAGGAACCCTTCTTTACGGAAGAAGACTACCGCAAAGCCGTAGAATTTGCTTTTTCTCATGATGATACCATCCTGGTTGAAGAATTTGTCCAGGGGAAGGAATATCGCTTTTTGGTCATGGGCGCTGAAGTGGTGGGTGTACTGTTAAGGGTACCGGCCAATGTGGTGGGGGACGGTAAAAGCACCATCCGCCAACTGGTGGCGGAAAAAAATAAAGATCCCTTACGTGGAAAGGGGCACCGTACTCCGCTGGAAAAAATAAACCTGGGCACAACGGAAGCAGATTTCCTGAAAGCGCAGGGCAAAGATTTTAATTATATCCCCAGGGAAAATGAAATTGTTTATTTAAGGGAAAATTCAAATATCAGTACCGGCGGCGACAGTCTGGATTACACTGACCTGATTCATGAGAGCTATAAAGAACTGGCTCTTAAAGCAGCCAGAAGTGTCGGTGCAGTTATCACCGGTATTGATATGATGATAGAAGATATCAATGTGCCGCAAAATGAACATAACGCCACCATCATTGAACTCAATTTCAATCCGGCCATTCATATTCACTGTTATCCCTATCGGGGTACAAACCGTAAAGCCGGTGACAAAGTTTTAAATTTGTTGTTTGGAGTTTAGAAATTATTAATAAAATAGGTATTTACAAATGCTTTTGTTTTGTGTAGAATATAGAAACATATAGCTAAAAACGATGACGGAGACAGTAGCTGTTTTTTGAACGTTACAGTGAGCCGGAGACGGTGGAAACCCGGTACCAGTAGAAAAGCAGTGAACATCACTCTCGAGTTGCAGCGGCTGAAACAGTTGGCTGGAGTAAGTTCTGACGGCTTTCCCCCGTTACAGGGAACGCATATGATGGTATGTCGTAATAGGTGGTAGAACGAAAATAACTTTCGTCCTGTTATGGGCGAAAGTTTTTATTTTATCACAAACATTTGCAGAAAGGAGCAGAAAATGAGAGTCGAAATTATGGACACAACCCTGAGGGACGGGGAGCAGACACCCGGTGTGGCTTTTACTGTGGATGAAAAATTCACGGTGGCAAAAATGTTACTTGAAGAAGTTAAAGTTGACCGTATTGAAGTGGCGTCTGCCCGTGTTTCAACAGGTGAACTGGAAGCAACTAAAAAAATAACACAATGGTGTAAAAATAACGGCCTGTCGGAAAAAGTTGAGATTCTCGGCTTTGTTGACGGCACCAAGTCAGTTGACTGGTTGGTAGAGGCAGGGGCCAAAGTATTGAATTTGCTCTGTAAAGGCTCCCGGCGGCATGTGGAAGGGCAGCTGCAGAAGACTCCTGCCGAGCATCTGGCTGACATTCAGGCAGTCTTAAAATATGCCCGCAGCCATGGGATTAAAGTAAATTTGTACCTGGAAGATTGGTCCAACGGTGTGCAAAGCTCTCCCCAGTATGTCTTTCAGCTGATTGAGGTTCTGAAAAAAGATGTCAATCGTTTTATGCTGGCCGATACTTTAGGTATTTTAGATCCTGAATCAGCCTACAAGTACTGCCGGCTCATGGTGGAAAAGTATCCTGATGTGCATTTTGATTTCCATGCCCATAATGATTATGACCTGGCTGTGGCCAATACTTATATGGCGGTTAAAGCAGGCGTCAAAGGTATTCACACCACAGTGAACGGACTGGGTGAAAGGGCAGGCAACACCGTGCTTTCCAGTATTGTGGGTGTACTTAATGATCATTACGGGAAAACGGAAATTTTCATTGATGAATCAAAATTAAATAAAGTAAGCCGGATTGTGGAATCTTTTTCCGGCATTCGCATCCCGGGAAACAAGCCTATTATTGGGGAGAACGTATTTACACAAACCTGCGGTGTTCATGCTGATGGCGACAGTAAGGGTAATCTCTACCAGAACCTGCTTAATCCGGCCCGCTTTGGCCGGCTGCGCAAATATGCTTTAGGCAAAACCTCTGGCAAGGCCAGTATTATTAAAAATCTGGAAGAACTGGGAATCCAGCTGGATCAGAGTTCCATTGAAAAGATTACGGAAAAAGTTGTGGAACTGGGTGACAAAAAACAAAATATCACCACAGAGGATCTGCCCTATATTATTTCAGATGTTTTAGGCAGCAAATTAATTAGCAATAAGGTAAAAATAGAAAACTATTATATCTGTCATGCCAAAAACTTAAAGCCTGTGGCCACAATTAGTGCCGACATTTGCGGCAAAATCTATGAGGAAACAGCAACCGGCAGCGGACAATATGATGCTTTCTTTAAAGCCATCACCAAAATTTATCAAAAACGCAAAAAGCGCTTGCCGCGGCTGGCTGATTACACTGTTACCATCCCGCCCGGCGGTGACACAGACGCGCTGGTGGAAACAGTCATTACCTGGCAGGGGGACAAGGAGTTTAAAACCAGGGGGCTTGATTCTGACCAGACTGCGGCTGCCATTAAAGCCACCGTCAAAATGCTTAATATTATAGAAAACGGCAATACCCAAAATCTTTTCAGTTAAGAAATTTCTGCAAGCAAAAAGGACTCAAGGCAAATTCGCCTCAAGTCCTTTTTTACTTGTTTAGATTTTACCTAAAGCTTTCAGTACTTTATCAGGTGTTGCCGGCGGATCTACCCAGACGCCAATGGCGTTATGGATAGCAATAATGACCAAGTGTGTGTTGGCCAAAGAATGGCTGATGCCATTGGCGCCGTAAGCTGCGTTACCGGCGCGTGTTTCCAGGAATTTACGGTCCACATGGGGGACATCAACCATAGTCGGTTTTTTGTAATCAATCATATTATTATTAAGCTTAACGCCGGTCTTTTTATCATACACATAATCCTCAAGCAACTGGCAGCCCTGACTGAAGTACATGACCTGGTCGATTTGGCTTTCCAGCGAGGTCAGACGCATGATTTTCCCGGGATCTGCCACGACGCCGAAACGGAGGATTTCCACTTCACCGGTTTCCGTATCTACTGCTACTTCGCAATAAGCTGTATTCATGGTATCCAGCATTCTGCCCATGCCAATTGACCATAATGCATTGGGAGGTCTGCCGGCATAAGTGGCCACCAGGTTTTGGGTTACGGCTTGAGCAAGGGGAACCCCGATGCTGGGATCAGACTTAAGGACAACTTTGCCGTCCTGTAAATCTAAATCTTCCGGTTTGAGCCCTTTGCCTTTAAAGGGGCTGGGGGGTCTGGGCGGAGCAAACATGGAAATAGGTTGAGGCGGATTTTCTGCCTCTTCAATGGCGGCTTCAAGAATCATCCGCTTTAATTTATTGGCACATTCTTTCATGACCCAGGCTGAAGCCGTAGTGCCGTCAGAACCGCCGCCCACAGGAGTAAATTTTTCCCTGTAGTCAAAATCAATACTGACATCGTCATATTCTAAACCTAGCTCTTCCGCCACTACCATGGCATTAGCTTCAACGGCAAAAACGCCAAAGACCGGGCCCTGTGTCGGCATGTGTACCTTACCGTCACGCAGTTCCAATTTGGCTTCATAACCGGAAAATGCGTGTCGCGGACACATTTGATAGCGGAAGCTGGCGCCGTGCATTCTGCCGTCCGGCAGTTTTTTCGTGCCGGCCGGGTGCCAGTTCCAGTTCATCAGTTTTTTGCCGGCTTCAATACAAGCTTCAAAACTGGGCACCGGGTTGGGATCATCTTGAGAGGTGGGACCGTGTAAATTGATTCTGGCAATTTCAATGGGGTCTTTCCCCAGCTTTTCCGCAATTAAGTAGACGGCCATGGTGCCGGCATCCCAGTTAAAGGGACAGTGCTGACCGCTCACATACATTTTACCGCGGTTGGTGTCAATAATGTCCATGGTCTGCCTGATGTTTTTACATCTTAAAGTAAAGTAGGGGCCGTATCTATGGTCACCGGTCGTGCCGAAGGAAGAACTGCCTGTGACGCCGCCATCAGCAATGGAATAATCGTCTACGGCGGTAATTAAGCCGTTCTCTTTGAAGCCTACTTTAAGGTACATGTAACGTTCTTTCATTAAAAAGTCATAGTGGTCTTCGCGTTTATTGACACAACGTACCGGTCTGCCGGTTCTTTTGGCTAAAAGCGGTGTGATTTCCTGAGATTTTCTTAAACCCCAGTCGCAGTATTTCCCACCCATAAATAAGCCTTTCTGGATAGTCTTTTCCAAAGGCACTTTGTACATGGCGCTAATGGCCTGTCTTTCCCTAACGGCACCTTCAATGTGTAAAGCTTTGCCTTCTCCCAGATAAGGATCTTCTTCCCACCAGGCCACCGAGCCGGAGGGGTTAGGCATATGGGAAGCAAAGGCCGGCAGTTTTAAGTCATATTCAATCACATGGTCTGCTTCTTTAAAACCTGCTTCAACGTCTCCCTGCACCGTGGTGACAGTGGTGACATTACCTTTTTTCTCGGGCGGCTTAACGCCTGGAGGACCAAAGGCTTGTGCCGGTGGTGCCTCAGGCCTAATTACCGGAGCATCCGGCTCTTTACCCTCAAGAACATCCACAACATGCGGCAATACTTCCCACTCAACGTCCAGTTGCCTTAATGCTTCTTCGCAGATATCTTCGCTTTCTGCCACAACAATGACAGCCACTTCTTGCCCCTCATGTTCTGCCACATTATCAAGCCAAGGTTTGGCTGTACCGAAGCTTTCACCAAAACTTGTCAGGTTTTTAATATCCTCGTCTTCCCAGGTAAGTATATCAACAACACCAGGAATAGCTCTGGCTTTAGTTGTGTCCACAGAAACAACCCTGGCATGGGCGTAAGGGCTGCGCAGGAATTTTGCGTGCAACATATTGGGAAGTACATAGTCTATGCCAAATTTGGCAATGCCCGTAGCCATGGCATAGGAAAGTTTGCCGGGTAGATTGGGCTTGCCCACGACTCTGAAATGTTCTCTTTGTCCGTTTGCACCGGCTAAATCAGCCATACGATCAGACTCCTTTCTGAAAATTATATATTACGCACAGGTTGACGGAGAAAAACCTGTAAGTTTACAGAAAATAATACCGGCTTATTTACATTATAACATAAAGTTGCGACGGAAAGCTTTGCTTGATCCGAGTTTTCTAAAAGTTCTGTCGCTAATAAAGCCAAACGGGTAAAATCCATTAATTGCTCTCATCCGTCTACTGCAAATTATATCATAAAAATAAAAAGCTGCACATGCAATTTGCACAGCTTTTTGCCGGGCAGTCAAACTTTTGGCAGTACCAGGGCCAGACCGGGGAAAGGCTTAACTGCCTATGATTTCCAGATTGCGCAACAATATTTTTTTCCCCCTCCAGCTAAAGGAGCGGTTTTTATATTTTTCCTTAAAAGCGCGATTAGAAAGCCCCTTTAGTTCCTGGTAATCCAGGCGTGTAACCAGGTTAGTGGTGAATTCTAAAAGATTTGATTTGACGGCGTTTTGGTTGTGGGGGCAAACATCCTGGCAGACATCACAGCCCCAGATTAAAGCAGTTTTTTGTATAATCTCAACTTCCGTTGCGGTAAGCGGGTCTTTTTTTTGTGTCAGGTAGGACTTACAGCGCCGGGCGTTAATGGTGAAATCGCCTAAAATACACTGTCCCGGGCATGCTTCTATACATTTACCGCATTGCAGGCAGGTTTTTTCCTGGGGACTGTCCGGCGGGAAAGGATAATTATTAAGGATGTAGCCGATAAAAAAGTATGAGCCGTATTTATCACAAATAAGATGATTATTTACGCCCCAAAAGCCAAGACCGGCCAGAAAAGCAAGATAACGGTCGCTAAAGGGCCCGTTGTCAACAAAACTTTGATATTGAAAACCTGTGATCTGCTTTTGCAAAAACATACCGATGGTTTCCAGTTTGTCCTTAATGAGCAGGTGATAATCAAGACTATAGGCAAATTTGGCCAGATTGGCTTCAGGATCTGTACCGGCGAAATAAGGGAAAAGACAGACAATCACAGATTTTGCAGCCGGCAGTGTCAGGTGAGGATAAACTCTTTTGCTAAAATTTTTTTCTTCAAAGCCACTATTATATTTCCTTTCAATTTGTTGCTGCCAGATCCGGGCAAAATCCAGATAAGGTTTTGCCGGAGCAATCCCCACAGATTCAAGATTTATTGTTTTACAAAACTCTTTCAGCAATGTTTTCAATTTACTTTCCCTGCCCTTTAGATTTCAGTACCAAGTATAATTTGTTTGCCGCCGGAAAGCAAGAAACTTCTTTGCCGTTAAGGAGCAGGCAGGAATTTCTGCACCAATGTGTAACTATAATAACAACTTATTTTTGCTAAATTCAGACAAATGACAGTAGGCTAAGCCAGGAGGCAACAAAATGCAAAAAATCGGGACGAAAAGAGTTGCTTTTTTCTTTCTGTTTGTCTTTATTTTTCTGATCTCTGTTTTTTTAGGTACGGCTTTCGGACAACAGGACAGCCCTGCCCAAATAGAAGAAAAACTCTCCCTATTAACGGCTGAAGAAAAAGAAATTCTGGAAGAATTATTTGCTTTAACCCAATCCATTGAGGAAATGGAAAGAGAAAAACAAAGAACAAGTAGTGAGATGGAGGGGTTAAAACTCCGGATCAGCCAATTGGAAGCGGAAATTGGAGCGGAAGAGCATAAATACAATGAAAACCGGGAAGCCCTGAAGCAGGTCTTAAGAAGTTATCAAAGAACAGGGCCGTCCAATTATCTGGAAAGGTTGCTGAAAGCAAAAAGTTTTTCAGATTTTTTGCGCAGAATCGGCACCTTGCGGGATTTGGCCCGCAATACAGGTAATCTCCTGGAGCTGCTGGATGAGAGCAAGGAGAATCTGGTGGCACAAAAGGAAGAATTGGAGCCCATTGTAAATTCCTTGCAGGTAACCGAAAAACAGCTTACAGAGTCAATTGACAAAACAAACGAGTTGAAAGCAGAGTTGGAAGCTTACCTGACGTCTTTAGCCGAGGAGAGGGAATTTTTTGAAGAACAGCTAGCAATGATAGAAGAGGCCTGGCAGGAGCTGACACAGTTTTTCCCGCAACTTACAGCTGATCTTGCCCGGATAGTTGCTGAAGCAAAGTTGCCGCCGGAGGCAATAAAGGTCAGGTTAACTCCGGTGGGCTTAAAGGCAGCCCTTGCTGACACAACGCTTAACAATATTTTTGCCGAGCAAGGTTATGATGAACTGGCCTTTACTTTTACTCCCGGCAGAGTACAAATTGAAATGCCGGAAAATAATTTAGTTTTATCCGGTATGTTTCTGGTTGAAGACAATATCTTAACTTTTCAAGTTCAGGAGGGCACTTTTTTTGGGATGGCCCTCGGACCCGGTAAACTGGAAGAATTATTTGCCGCAGAATTGCGGTTAGATTTAAATCAACTTGTGGGAGAAATGCGAATACTGGCTTTGGAAATAGGGGAAGGGCAACTTGAATTAACGGTTGTTCCGCTAACTTAATCAGTTAAACCACAGCGGGAGGATCAAGGATGATAGAAGCTAAAAACGTAACTTTGCAATATCCTGACGGCACAGTGGCTTTACGGGAGATTAATTTGTCTGTGAAAATGCGTGAAATTGTTTTTATTACCGGGCCCAGCGGTTCCGGCAAAACCAGCTTGTTAAAACTCCTCATGGGCATGGAGTTCCCTACCGGCGGCACTTTAAAAGTTTTGGGGCGCACTTTACATAAAAATGAAATGGATAAAATTAGGTGGCTGCGTACACTGATGGGACCGGTGTTTCAGGATTTTAGGCTGGTAAAGGGAAGAACCGCCCTGGAAAATGTCATGTTAGGCCTGCGTTTCCTGGACCTTCCCCTTGAGGAGATGAAAAGCAGGGCACAGGAAGCTTTGTTTAAAGTAGGTCTGCAGCATAAAGCCAACGCACCGGTGGAGAATTTGTCCTGGGGAGAGGGCCAGCGCGTTTCCATTGCCCGCGCTGTAGCCAGAAAACCTGCCATTATTTTGGCTGATGAGCCTACAGGAAATTTGGACAAAGAAAATGCGCAAAACATTTTGGAGCTTTTAGCTGCTTCCAGCCGGGATAGTAATGCATCTGTCATCATTACCACCCACGCTACGCATTTAATAGATGAAACGAAAGGCAGAATTATTCGTTTGCAAAAGGGTGCCATGGAAAGGGCGGATGAGTAATGATGAAGTATTTATTTAAAAATACCGATTATTTTATGAAGGAAGCAAAAATTATTCTTAGTACTAATTTACTTTCCAATCTGACTTCCCTTTTCAGCATGACCCTGATCTTTTTATTTTTAGCAATGGTGGTGGCAGGTTGGTGGGTGAGTTCCCATATTATTGAAGCAATACAGGATGAAGCTGAAATTAATGTCTTCTACCCGGAAACTTTAACGGCTACGGAGATCTCTGCCCTGCTTGAGGAAATAGAGGTAATTGACGGAGTCAGGGAAGCACGTTTAATCCACGCCGAAGAAGCTTATGAGCGGATGGAAGAAGTTCTGGGCAAAGAAGCGCAGGTTTTAACCTATTTTACGGAAAACCCCTTCAGTCCCTTTATTGAAGTAAACATACAATTGGAAGATTTGGATGGCGTACTGGCTGATCTGGCGCAGTTGGATAAGATTAATTATGTCCGCGATAACAGAGAAGTACTGGAAGATCTGCGCCATCTGGCAGGTATTATGCAGTTTTTAGGCTACTTGGTTGTGGTTGCGGTGGGCATTGCCACGCTCATAATAATTGCCCATCTGATCAAATTAGGAATTGACCATAATAGGGAACATATCAAGACACTGATTTTACTGGGAGCACCGGATAGTTTTATTGCCGTACCGTACTTGCTGGTAGGATTGCTTTTAAGTGCAGGTGGCGGAGTTTTGGCAGCTATTTTATCAATTTTTGCCCTCAAATATATCTATGCACTGACTGCAGGCCCGCTTCCTTTTATCCCTTTACCGCCACTGGGAAACATAACCGTCAATTTATTTCTCTTTGTGATTATTTTAAGTGCACTTTTAGGTCTGGGTGGCAGTATTTTCGGCTTCAGTACCGCCAAAGTTAAATAAGCTGTTTTTAGCTTTTAAAGCAGCCGGTTTCTTCTTTTGACAAAGAATTAGCTCCCATTTATACTGGTGTAATATTGGCAAAATTATTTGCCGACTTGCAGAGGCAAGTTTTCTGCAGGAAAGGAGAGCAACATGAATTTATACAAAGAATTGTATGCCGAACTAAACCGGGGAGAACAGGCTGCCATCATCACTTCTGTTGATACGGCAAGACAAACTTGTGTACAAAAGAATTTTTATGTAGATAAGCAAAAGGGTGAGACTGTTTCCCCTGAGCTGCAACAGATGCTAAAAAAAGCGCTCCAAGACGGTCAGGTTGAGATCAGGGAAAATGGTAATCTTACCACCATTATAGAACCTTTTTATCCAGAACCCAGGCTGTTAATTTTAGGGGGAGGCCATATAGCCAAACCTTTATGCCGGTATGCCGCCGGTGTCGGCTTTGCCGTTACTGTGGTAGACGACCGGCCCGCCTTTGCTAACCGTCATCGCTTTCCTGAAGCTGATGAGGTGGTTTGTGCTTCTTTTGCCGAGGCCATTGAGGAGTTTCATTTTACTCCATTTACTTATGTTGTGATTGTAACCAGAGGTCACCGCCATGACCGGGAATGTTTACGTGCAGTCTTACCTAAACGCTGGGCCTATGTTGGCATGATCGGCTCTAAACGCAGAGTTGCCGGCATTTTGTCACAACTGCAGGAGGAAGGTTTTAACCCGCACCTTCTGGCCAAAATCAATACCCCCATTGGTCTGGCCATTGGGGCGGTAACACCGGAAGAAATAGCTGTTTCTATTTTGGCGGAGCTGATCAGCTATCGCCGTTTGGCAGAACCTAAATTAGGCAAAGACTCTAAAGTTTTGACGCGCACGGAATTTGACCGGCAGGTCCTGGAAGAGTTGGCACAGGAAAATGGTGAGAAAAAAGCCGTCGTTACTATTGTTGCCACCAGGGGTTCCGTGCCGAGAAAAGCCGGCGCCAAAATGATTGTCTGGCCTGATGGGAGGATTGTGGGCAGTATTGGCGGCGGCTGCAGTGAAAGCGATGTCATCAGGGAAGCCCGCATGCTGATGGATGACGGTGGCTGTAAACTTGTGACTGTGGACTTAACCGGAGAAATAGCTGAAGATATGGGTATGGTCTGCGGCGGAACTATGCAGGTTTTAATTGAATCCTGGCCTTTAGATGTGACGCCATAAGTAACTAAAAAGACATTGCTGCCAGCCTGTTTTAAGGTTAGGCGGCGGTGTCTTTTCTTTCTTGTAGCGGTAGAAAATTATATCTTGCTTGATTCACCCTTTTCCCTTGAGATTGTAATTTAAGAGTTTGCCGGGGACCGGTTTAGGAAACCATAAACTCAAGGGGAGATTAGATGAAAAGAGTGCTGCTGGTTGAAGATGAACAGATTATGGCTAAAAATATTGCTTTTTTTCTGGAGCGGGAAGGGTATCAGGTTGATATTGCTTATGACGGCAAAGCAGCTTTAGAATTATTTGCAGCCCGTCCTTATGATTTGCTGCTTTTAGATTGGACGCTGCCCAAAATGGACGGCTTGGCAGTCTGCAAGAGTATACGCCGGGAATCTTCCGTGCCTATTATTATGCTGACCGCTAAAGGTGAAACCCTGGATAAAATCATCGGCTTGGAGGTAGGGGCTGATGATTATCTTGTCAAACCTTTTGATTTGCGGGAACTTTTAGCGCGCATTCATGCCTTAATGCGCCGGTTGGAAACAGTAAGCGATGAATCTGCCGACAATGCCTGGTTGCAGTACGAGGACCTCCTGCTGGATCGCGAAAAACTGCTTCTTTTCTGCCATGGCAAAAAAATGGCGCTAACGGCTAATGAGTATAAATTATTGGAAATCATGATGAAAAAACCGGAAAATGTTTTTTCCCGGGAATTTTTATATGAACAAGTTTGGGAAGGAACACCGGCATATAACGACCGCACGGTGGATGTGACCATCAGCCGCTTACGCAAAAAGATCCTGGAGCTTTCCGGAAAAAAATATTTTCATGCCGTCAGAGGTATTGGATACCGTTTAGGGGGGCAGCCATGAAAATCCAGTACCAACTTTGGCTAATACTTTCCGCCCTCTTTTTTGTCCTGTCCATAAGTATTTACGCAGTAGTAGGCAGTGCTTACCAGGAGCGGCTGCAGAGCGGTTATGAACAAATTGCCGTGACCCAAGGCTTGGCCATCATGGGCGAGCTAACAAAAGCATATCCCGCCTCACCGAAACGCAGTAGCGGGTATCTGCAAAAATACGGTGAGCACCTGCAATGCCGTCTCCTTCTGCTGACTGAAGAAAAAAAAGTGTTTGCAGATAGCTTCAATGAACTGGCTATAAATACAGCCTTAAATCTGGCTGTGCTGCAGGAAGAAAGACAGGCTTCTCGCTTTATCCGGACATCATTCGGTTATCTTCAGTATACCCTTCTGCCTTTTACTAAAACTGAGGGCAGTGGATATATATTAATGATACAGCCGGCGGCTTCCCTGGAGGCCCAACTGCATTCTTTTCGTCTTTGGATGCTGCAGACTTTATTAATTTCGCTTTTACTATGCTTTCTGCTCTCATATGTAGTTTCTACCTGGTTAACGCAACCGATCCGGAAAATAATTTTTGCGCTGAAACAAATTACCCCGCGTAAACGTTCCTTTACTTTGTCCTACCGGCGCCGGGATGAGATTAAGGAGCTAATAGAGGCCCTAAAAAAAATGGTGGCTGAACTAAATTTTTATGATGAGAACCAGAAGCGTTTTTTAAGTACATCTTCCCATGAATTAAAGACGCCGTTGGCGACGATGCAGTTAATTTTGGAAAACCTCCCCTATGTGCGGCAAGATGAAGAAAAGTTTCGGGAATTTACGGCTGATCTTTTGTTTCAAATAACAAAAATGAAGCAGATGGTAGAGCAATTACTGTTAATGACAAAAATTCATAGTATTGCGCTGCAAAGACAAGCTATTTCCGCTGAAGAAGTGCGGGAACATCTCTTACAATCTTTCCAGCATTTAGCTGAGGAAAAGCAGGTGCCGCTGGAAATCGATTTAGAGCAGACCACATTTTTTGCCGATAGGTTGTTATTGTTCCAGGCACTGGACAACCTGGTGGCCAATGCTATACGCTACTCTCCACCGGGAAAGCGCGTAAAAATCATGTTAAAAACTGTTGATAATTATCATCTCTTTAGTATTTGCGACCGGGGAATCGGCATTGCCCCTAAAGACCTCCCCCATATTTTTTCTCCTTTTTACCGGGCTGACGATGCAACAGCCTGGAACCAGGAAGGCAGCGGGTTAGGGCTGGCAATTGCTAAACAGATTGCTGAACTGCATCAGGGGGAATTAACAGTAGATACTGTTTGGCAAAAAGGTACTTGTTTCTATTTGCGACTGCCGAGAGTAAAGTAACAAAAATGTTACACTTTATCAATCATCATGATACAAACAACAATTATAGTAAAGTTACGCAAGATCACACAGAGGAGGTTCAGCCATGAAAAAAATGTTTACTGCCTTGATGGTGGTACTACTGGCGCTGACTTTATTTGTGGGCTGTGATCCCAACGATAGTGCCATAGAGCCGCCCAAGAAAGAAAATCCCTCGCAAAATCCGGATAATGAGGTGGTAGATCCGCCTGATGAGGATGATCTTTCTCCCACTCCAGATAAAAATGAGCAAAAATATGAAGTGGTGCTCTATTTTCCTGACAGCGATTTACTGGCTACTTACCGTATAAAAACGGAAATTTTGGCGCAGGAAGATGAACTGGCAAAAGCTGCGCTGGAAGCGTGGCTTGCCGGACCGGAGCATAAGGAACTTACCGGACTCATTAATTCTGATGCCAATGTAGTGATTGAATATGTGGAAGATGTTGCCGGCATCGCTCATGTTAGTTTTTCACAGGAAATTCAGGATGTAAGTTTAGGTTCCGGTGGTGAGTTGATGTTTGCAGAACAAATCGCCATGATTATGCAACAATTTGGTTATGAACAGACGCAACTGCTTTTGGAAGGTGAAGTAGTTGATACTTTGCTGGGACATCTTTATACGAAAGAACCGCTGACAGCCAAAGATCCCGATAGCTACCTGTGGGTTGAAGAAAAAGACACACGTGAATTTGTATTGCAAAATGTTGCTTTCCGGATCTATGAGCCGGCACCCGGTACAGAAGTAAAAGATAAAATTGTTGTCCGTGGATTGGCCCGGGTATTTGAGGCAGCTTTTCAATATGAATTTGAAGACGGGCATAATATTCTGGACAAAGGCTGTGTAATGGCCGCCAAAGGTGCTCCTGAATGGGGAGAATTTGAGATCGTTATTGAGGTTGATGATGTTGCCGGTAATATTGGCACAATTATTCTATATGAGGAAAGTGCCAAAGACGGATCAAGGCTGCATGAACTGCAGATTCCGGTTACAATTGTCAAAGAATAAAGCTACTAAAAATCCCCTTGCTGTTTGCAGGGGGATTAGAATTTACTCATATTTACGTTTTTTACTCAGAACCAGTGCTATGGTGAAGAAAGCTAAAGCAAATCCCAGTTGCATGAGCAGACAGTTAAGAATAGGCTGCAGGGAAGTAAGGTTAAATTGCCTCAGGGCGGCAATATGATTGTTTGCGGCCACATACCAATAGGTTGGAGTAAAACTGGCGATTTTTAACACTGAATCGCCCAATAGCTCCATGGGTACGAAGACACCGCTGAAAAAAGAAAGACCTAAAGTAACAACATTGCAAACGGCGGGAATAACATTGGCATTTTTCACCACCAGGCCGATAAGATAGCTGATACTGGCGGCACAGACGGAAAAAACTAAAGAATTGATGAGAAAATAAATTGCATTTGTATCGAGGCCGTGGTTAAAGCTGAAAAAGAGACAAATAGTTACCATCACGGCCCAGGTAAAGCCGGTAAAAAGCAAGACAAAAAG
The DNA here is from genome assembly GCA_012523945.1 of Bacillota bacterium. Lineage (GTDB taxonomy): Bacteria > Bacillota > Dethiobacteria > Dethiobacterales > Dethiobacteraceae > JAAYSO01. The sequence goes on along the minus strand of JAAYSO010000105.1, from coordinate 23,593 downwards.
GATAAGCTGCTGATTAAAACTGGCGTTGCTTAAAGGTGAGCAGGCGTTTCTTTGCCTGAGGTTTTTGTCATTAAAAACAAGCATTAAAGATGACATGCCTAAAATGAGAATGGCCATTAAAGAATAAGCAAGATAATTAAAAAAGTTATTGGCAAAGATACGCTTTCTGGGGTGCGCCCCGTCTGCCAGTTCAACCACAGTAGTTTGGTTCAAATCCGACTTTAGATATTGGACCAGCTCTTCCTGAGAAAGATTCTCAAATTGCTCTACGTATAATTTGGCAGTATTAAAATATTGATTAATACTTAAATCGAAATAGGCAGTGCTGAAAGCATTGGGTACAACCGTCTTTTCCAGTTGTACATTGCCGCCTTCCATGAAACTTTGGCTAAAACCCTCGGGTATACGTAAGATATAGGACACTTTACGAAAATAAAGAGCGTCTTGCAGAGCTTCCTTTTCATCCGGCAGCAGGACAAAGTTTGCCTTTTTGGCCAATTCGGTCTTTAAACCTTGGACCAGGGGTGTATCTTCTTCAGCGAGGAAAGCAAGATTAACTTTACTGCCTGTAAACAAAAGATCGCTTTGCTCCTTTGCTGCGTCCGCAGACATCATGGTGGCAATGCCGATAAAGATGATGACGTAAATGAGCAGGGTTGGAATGTTTTTTTTCAGGATTTTCAGGCAGAGTTTAAAGACTTGCATATTTACGCCTCCTAATCATAAAGTAGGTGCCGAGACAAAAGAGCAAAGCAAAACTAATGAGAATACCCAAATTTTGCAGGTACCTGGTAAGAGTATCATAATAGTAAAGGCTATAATAAGCGTCTGTCAGTAAATTTAGCGGGTTTAAATAAGCAAGCAGGGGAAGATGCTTGGCAACAAGATATTTCATTTCCGCATACATCATTCCGGCCAGAAATGAGCCTGTCATGGTAGCAGCAACAAGGATGGCAATTTTCATGTTTTCTGCTTTTTTTACCAGGACACTAATAAAAGCGCCAAAGGAAAGACCGGTAATAGAGCCTACAATTGTGGTTAAAACCACATAGAAACTTTTAGGGCCAAAATCAATTTTGAGTACATAGCGCAAGAAAAGAAGGAGAATAAACATTTCCGCAAGATGTAGTAGCAAAGAAGCACTGAAGCTGGAAAAAAAAGCTTTAAGTTTATGCACCGGGGCAATATTAATTCTGGCAGCCAGTGGGGAAAGGTTTGCTTCAATGCGGGTAATCTCGTTTAAGCCAAGGAAACCGCCAAAAAAACAAGCCATGGCAATAAGAGAATAAAAGTAGTTGAGGATACTGTTAGGTTCTGCCGCTGTGCCGGAAACTTCCCTCACATATTGCCGGCGCTCACCGGTGCTATGCAGTAATTGCTCCGGTTTTTGCGGCTTGTTTTCTAAAATGGTGTTAACAGTCGCGGCAGTCTGCAGGTAGCTGTCAAGAAAACTTTTAATGATACTTTGTTTAATTCCCGAGTCATTGACAATGAGTTTCAGCTGCTTTGCCGTCACCTCTAGGTAGCCGTCAACAGCATTTTGCTGCAGCAAATTTTCTGCCTCACTTTGTGAAGTAAAAGTTAAGTTAAAAAGTTTAGTATTGCCGGCGGAAGCCTCTTCCAGTGCTGTTTTTAAGTACGACTCCTGTTGCCAGTCTGCATTGTTGACAACGGCCAGTTCAATAGTTTGGAAAGTTTCGCCCTTGTTTAAATTGGAAAAAGCAAGATTGAACATTATGGCCAAGATGAGCGGAAAAGCCATGGTCCAAAAGATGTTTTCTTTTTCCCGCAGCAAGCATTTTAAGCGGTTAACAAAAATATGCATAGGAGTTCCCCCCCCTCAATCCCTTAACTGTTTTCCCGTGATTTCCAGGAAAACATCATTCAGTGTAGGTAATTCCGAATAAATTTTGCCAAATTGAATTTTTTCCCTTTTAATGGCGTCAAGGACTATTTCCAAATTATTGCTGCCTTTGCCTGATTTAATGATGAGTTGCTTATTTTTATAATCGGCGGAGATTACATTGGGCAGAGCCCTTAATTCACTTAATTGTGTTTCTGTAATATATTGAGATTCGATGGTGATTTTTTCTCCCAAGGTAATCATGGCTTTAAGTTCTTCTTTGGTGCCGGTGGCAATGGCCCTGCCTTTATCTATAATCATGATACGGCTGCAGATTTGCTCAACTTCCTCCATATAATGGGAGGTGTAGATGATGGTTGCCCCTTGCCGGTTTAATTCTAAAATACCTTCCAGGATTTTGTTGCGGCTTTGGGGGTCCACGGCCACTGTAGGTTCATCTAGAATTATAAGTTTGGGCTTGTGGGCAATGCCGCAGGCAATATTTAATCTTCGTAACAAGCCGCCGCTCAATTTTTTCGGGTAATAGTCTGTAAAATCATTTAATCCCACAAACTCAATGGCTTCGGCAACAAACTCTTTTCTTAATTTTTTGTCCTCCACATAGAGTCCGCAAAAATAATCAATATTTTCGTAGACGGTAAGCTCGTTATAGACAGCCACATTTTGCGGTACAATGCCAATTTGGCGCTTGAGTTCGTAAGACTCCGGCGTCATAGGCCGTCCAAATATTTTAATTTCACCTTTATCATATGCAAGTAAAGCCAGCAGGCAGTTAATGGCGGTTGTTTTGCCGCTGCCATTAGGCCCTAAAAGTCCGAATACCTCCCTATCATCTACCGTAAAGGAAAGATGGTCTAAAGCCAATAACTCCCTATAGCGCTTTACCAGGTTTTTTACATGTACAATCATTTCTTAACCCCCTTTGCAATTTCATCATACTCTGCCTGCCAGGCAAATGTAAGTGCAAAATTTCACTTTCTAAGATGACAAATGTCATCTTTTTAATCACTTCAGCTGGTAATTCCGGTTAAAGAAATGATATGATGCCTTTAGAAAGATCAACTGCGGGAGAGGATAAGGCATGTTTAATCTTTCCGCACTTTTTGACAAACTGGTTATTTTTCTTTGTTGTCTGCTGTTTTATTTTTTCCAGCCTGATTTTGCGGTTAATGTGGCCACAGTGCTAATAGTGCTTATATTTAGTGGTTTATTTAGCTACCTGGATGATGAAAGCGTACTTGCTGTACTGGCGGGAGTTTTCATCCTTTTGGCTTTTTTCTTCCCGGCACTTGTGATTTTTTTGCCTGTTATTCTCTTTGACCTTATCTTTTGCCGTTATCGTCCCCTTGGTTTGCTGGCAATTATTCCCTGGCTGCATTTTGCTTCCCATGCTTCCGGACAAATTGTTATGGGTAACTTGGTTCTGCTGGTGCTGGGAGGGTTAATCAGGGTAAGGGCGGAAAATTTGCAAAACTTACAAGCTAAATATTTTAAACTTAGTGATGAAGCCCGGGAAATGTCGCTGCAACTGCAGCAACAAAACAGGGATTTAATAGAGAAACAGGATAATGAGCTAAATTTGGCTATGTTGAACGAACGTAGCCGTATTGCCCGTGAAATTCACGATAATGTAGGTCATTTGCTTTCCAGCGCCATCTTGCAGGTAGGTGCCTTGCTGACAATTAACTGTGATGAAAAAAATAAGCAGCATTTAGAGGCGCTGCATACCACTTTATCTGAAGCCATGGACAGTACCAGAAAAAGTGTCCATGCCTTATATGCAGAATCAATTGACCTTAATCTGCAGATAGAAAACTTGGTGAAAAATTTTACCTTTTGCCGGCTTTATTATGAATACGGTTTTATCAGTAATCCACCGCAAAAGTTAAAATATGCTTTTATTGCCATTATTAAAGAAGCCCTCTCTAATTTAATTAAACATTCCAAGGCAACGCGGGCCGAGGTGATTTTAAGGGAACATCCGGCGCTGTATCAGTTAATGATCAGAGATAACGGTAAAGTGTCAAACTTTGATCCGGGCGCCGGTCTGGGGCTGAAAAATATGGAGGACCGGGTACATGCGTTAAACGGTAATATCAATATTTTCACAGAAGACGGATTTGAAATTTTTATTTCCATACCAAAGGAAGGGATGGAGTATGAGGGTCTTGGTTATTGATGATGACAGGCTGGTGGTAACTTCACTGAAAACAATTTTAGAAGCTGACGCTGAAATTCAGGTGGTGGGCACCGGTACCAGCGGGCGGCAGGCTATTGAATTGTATCATAAAACAAAACCTGATGTTTTATTGATGGATATCAGAATGGAAGGGATGACAGGCATAAAGGCGGCGGAGAAAATTCTGGCCGCAGACCCGGAGGCAAAAATTCTTTTTCTTACCACATTTTCCGATGATGATTACATCGTCAGTGCTTTGCGCTTGGGGGCCAAAGGCTATCTTTTAAAACAAAATTATGAAAGCATAATTCCTTCCTTAAAAGCGGTGCAGATGGGGCTGCGTGTTTTTGGCGATCAGATCATTACAAAAATGCCTTTAGCTTTAGGCACAGATAAAACAAGCACAGTAGAGTACGACTTAAATGAAAAAGAATTGGCAATAATAACACAGGTGGCAAACGGTTTGTCTAATAAAGAAATTGCCCAAGCTTTATATTTAAGTGAGGGCACAGTGCGCAATTATATTAGTGTGATCCTGGAAAAGTTGCAGTTGCGTGATCGCACCCAGTTGGCAATCTTTTATTACAAAAATCTTAAGCATGCTTAAATCCGGGCTTAAGGCCTGGGCATTTTCGCCGGAAGGGAAATTGCGTAAATCTTGTTTTTATCTGCCTGCACCATTGAAAAAACCGGAGGCGTTTTTCATATTTGCCGCCCGGCACTCATAAATATTTAATATGGTTAAGTTTGCACCGTAACAGGCAACTTGCAGTTGACACAAATCTTTAGCTGAAATAGAATAATAAGGAAGATAAAAAAAATTCAGAACACATTAGGCTTGGAGTTTAATTAATTTTACAGTAGTAAGCAAAGCCATGGGTTTGTTGGGTCCTCTGGCTTCTTTTGTACTCTTTGGGGAAAGCCATGGAGTTACCATGGTTTTCTTGTGTTTTCTTACGTATGTAAGAGCTTATCCCCACATGTAAGAGAGGAGTATTTACATGAAGCGATTGTTTAAGTATATTTGGCGGTATAAGTTTTTGTATATTATACCTGTCCTGGCAATGTTTTTGGCTGTAGGGTTAGATATGTTTAACCCCATTGTTTCGCAAAAAATCATTGATGATGTGATTTTAGGCGGGATGCATGAAAAATTGACGGCACTGCTTTTTGCCTTTTTGGGCATTACGGCAGGCAGAGCAGTCTTTGGCTATTTGAGGAATTATTTATTTGATTATGCAGGTTCAAAAATTTCCGTAGAGATCAGGACGGATTTGTTTAACCATATACAAAAGCTGCCCTTTGCTTACTTTGACAGCGTCAATACCGGTGAAATCATGTCCAGAACCACAGAAGACGTCCATATAATCTGGACCACACTGGCTTTTGCCTTGCGCGCTTTCTCCGAACAAATTTTGTATTTAATTGTCGCCACAGTTTTGCTTTTTACCACGGAATGGAAACTTGCCCTGGTTACTTTTTTAATTATGCCACTGCTTTTGTACCTGGCTTTTAAACTGGAAAAGAAAATCAGTGCCGCCTTTGGTGCTTTAAGTGATCAAAATGCCGATCTTAACACTTGTGCCCAGGAAAACCTGGCCGGGGTACGCGTGGTTAAAGCTTTTGGACGCGAGCAGCATGAAATTAAAAAGTTTTTAAAAGAAAATACAGGTTACTGTGAACGCAATATTGATGTAGCGAAAATATGGTCAAAATATCACCCGGTTATTGAATTTATTTCAAACTTTGTCCTGGTGCTGGTAATTTCCGTGGGCGGCATGTTTGTAGTTAATAGTCAGCTTACTTTGGGGGAACTAGTCAAATTTAACGGCTATGTAATGATGTTAGTCTGGCCCATGCGGTTGTTAGGCTTTTTAACCAATATGCTGGCCAGGTGTAATGCTTCGGCGAAAAAGATCGCTAAAATTATGGCAATTGAACCTACCATCACTAATCCGGAAGACGCCATTGTCCCGGAAGAATTTAAAGGTCATGTTATTTTTGAGGATGTTTCTTTTAAGTACCATGATGAATATGTGCTGCAAGACATAAGTATTGATGCGCCGCCGGGATCTACCATTGCCATTATGGGGACCACCGGTTCCGGCAAAAGTTCTATAATTAACTTGATTGGCAGGTATTATGATTGCACTGAAGGCAGAATCCTGGTTGACGGTATTGACGTCAGAAAAATGGATTTAAATGCCTTGCGGAATAATATTGCCGTGGTGATGCAGGATACATTTTTATTTTCCGATACACTTTATGAGAATATTACTTTTGGGGTGGATGGTTTTACGGAAGAAGATTTCCGGGAAGCTGTGGCAGATGCCCAGGTGGAAGAATTTGTCCGGGAACTGGAAGACGGTTATGAAACTATTGTGGGTGAGCGGGGGGTAGGTCTGTCCGGCGGGCAAAAACAGCGGGTCTCCATTGCCAGGGCACTGCTGAAAAAAAGTAAAGTGCTGATTTTAGACGATGCCACTTCAGCACTGGATATGGAAACGGAGTATCTAATCCAGCAGGCATTGGAAAAACGTAAAGTAACTAAATTTATTATTGCACACCGGATTTCCGCCGTGAAAAATGCTGATGAGATTTTAATTATTGATAACGGCCGCATTGCCGAACGCGGTACCCATGAGTCACTATTGCGCCGCAAAGGAAAATATTACAGGATTTACAGCGAGCAGTTCAAAGATTTTGATGACCTGCAGAAAGAGGTGATTTAGATGGCAAGAAACACTTTCCGGCAGGATGAAGAGCTGCAGGAGACGCTAAATATAACCACAGTCATTCGCCTCTTTAGTTATTTAAAACCGTATAAAATGGAAGTTGTTAAAGTCATGGCCTTAATGGCAGTTGTTGTCACTGTTTCTCTCGTCAGCCCTTTACTGATGCGGAAGGCAATTAACGATTTTATTGCCAATGCCAACCTGCGTGGTTTAGCTATTTTAGGGCTGGTTATGACAGGTATTTATGCAGCTTCCATGATTTGTTCCCGTTATCGCATTATGACTATGTCTGTGGTGTCCAGCAAAATTTTAATGAAAATCAGGCAAGATTTGTTTAATCATATCCAAAAACTTTCCTTCACATTTTTTGATTCCCGCCCTGTGGGAAAAATCCTGGCGCGTATTATGGGAGATGTCAACTCCCTGGGCGAGCTTTTTACCAATAGTGTGACCAACTTGATTCCGGAAGCAGTAATGCTTATTGCCGTAGTGACCATAATGATGTGGCTTAACTGGCAACTGGGCCTGATGGCATTAATTATGCTGCCGTTTTTATCTATTGCCATTTTTATCATCAGAACGGCATCACGTAAAAGATGGCAGGATTTCCGCAAAAAAAGGTCAAACTTGAGCGCCTATGTACATGAAGATTATTCAGGCATTCGGGTTGTACAGAGTTTTGCCCGGGAAAATAAAACTGAAGGAATTTTTGCTGAACTTTCACATAGTGTGGCCAATGCTTTTATTTCAGCCATTAAAGTGGCCAATACTTTTGGTATGACGGCTGAACTCTGCTGGGGAATCGGCACAGTTATTGTGTTTTGGTACGGTACCAGGTTGTTAATTGCCGGTGAAATCTTAATTGGTGATTTGGTGGCCTTTACCGGCTATATTGGTATGTTTTGGCAGCCTATTATGAACTTAACCAACTTTTACAATAACCTTATTACCAACTTGGCCGGCGCCGAACGGATTTTTGAAATTATGGATATTGAACCTGATATAGTTAACAGTCCCGATGCCGTGGAATTGCCGCCCATCAAGGGAGAAGTTGTTTTTGAGCATGTGACTTTTGCTTATGAAGGCGATGAATATGTCCTTAAAGATATTAATTTTCGGATTAAACCCGGGGAAACAATTGCCCTGGTGGGACATACCGGCTCCGGCAAAACCACCATTGTTAACCTTATCAGCCGCTTTTATGATACTATCCATGGCCGGGTACTCATTGACGGCTATGATGTCAGGGATGTTACTTTGGAGTCCCTGCGTAGCCAGATGGGAGTTATGACGCAAGATACATTCATGTTTTCCGGCAGTATCATGGATAATATCCGTTACGGCCGCTTGGATGCCACAGATGAAGAAGTGATTGCGGCGGCTAAAGCCGTCAAAGCTCATGACTTTATCATGAAACTGGATAAAGGTTACCAGACGGATGCCAATGAACGCGGGGCCAGACTATCTGCCGGGCAAAGACAGTTAATTGCCCTGGCCAGAGCGCTTTTGGCTGATCCTAAAATCCTCATTTTGGATGAGGCCACCTCCAGTATTGATACACAAACGGAAATACTGGTGCAGGAAGCTTTAAATACATTATTTAAAGGCAGAACTTCCTTTGTCATTGCCCACAGGTTGTCCACCATCCGTAATGCTGACCGTATTTTTGTCATTGATGACGGTGAAATTAAAGAAGTGGGCAATCACAGGCAGCTTTTGGCCCAAAAAGGCCTTTATTACCAGTTGTACATGGCACAATACCGTTTCCTGGGTGCCGGAGCTTAGAAACAAACGAAACAAAATAAAGCCGGTTTCGCTCTCTAAGGAGAGCTGAAACCGGCTTTTTCCAGCATGATTTTGCCGGGGCCCCCGTAGCAATGGAATGTTATCTCTGTTATACTGTCCGGATTGAAATCCGGATTAATTTTTTGTAAGGCAAACAGGGGCAAGGTATAAGTTTGAAAAACTGCTTCTGCCGCTTCTTGATATTTGTCTTTTTTTATGACCTGATCGAAATAAGGCAAAATTGTATATTGAGTATAAAACTGTGGCGGAACAGGCATGAATTCAGAGAGTGGCAGCCGGACACTTACATTTCCGGTTAGCTCCAACTCGATCTGTGGAGTATGTTTCCGGTTTTGCTCTGTAGCCAGATCTTTTTCCAAATTAGCCAGGGAGAGGACAAAGAATTTTGGTGTTTCCGCCAGACGGTGCCGGCGGTAAGTTTCCGAAAGGTGAATCGTATAGGCAGCATTTTGTTCCCAGGCAAGAGTCAGTCCGGAAAAGCCCTTGCTTTTGCCGCGGCGATCCCGGGCTTCTTCAATTTCGCAATACGAGAAACCGTCTGTTTCCGCAACAACGCCATAACTAAATTTTTCTTTACTGCTCTTGCTTGTAAAAGTAATTAGAGGAATAAACTTTCCGCTTTCATAGCGGTTGACATAATAGGCTTGAGGCAGCCAGTCCTGGCCGCAGCGCCAGTCAAGAAAAAGGGGCAGGTACTGTTTTTGTCCCTTAAGGGCCAGCTCCAAAAAAGCAGAAACATAAACTTGAGTAATTTCCCTTTGTGCCTTTGCCGCCAAGATGGTTTTGCGATTTAAAAACAAGCCTTGCGGCAAGGAGTTGTCCATGCTGCCCCAGTCGGTATTAAAATGGCTGTGATTAGCCTGGCCGATATAGAGGGAAGCTTTAAATTTTTCCGAGCCTGGGGAAAAGGCACAGCGTGTATACTGTTTATCGCCGGCAAAAGTATTGACGTCTGCATCGTGACCTCCGTGCAACACCAGGTAATAAGTATCATGCAGCCTGGCTTTTTTGCCGTCAATGGTGGTATCGGTGGGAGCCAGCGCAATTACTGCCTGCACTTTGACCTTTTCAAAGCCGGCAAGAGAAGGGTCATCGGCAAACCAGCGTTTATAGTCTGCAGCCATGGCAGCGGCCTGCCCGCCCCGGGAGTGCCCTGCCAAAGCAACTTTTTGCCAGTCAACTTTTTGGTAAAACGGGTTGCCGGGGGTAGCGCTGAATGTTTGCAACTGCAAAAGGTGCCGGATTAAAAGCCATGCCCTTACTTTCATATCATTATCCGGGATACCTGACCAGTGGGAATAATTGAGAAAGTTTTCATCAACGGAAACAGCAATGTAGCCGCGACTTGCCAATAATTCCCCCAGGTAAGCGTAGCCGGCGTCAGAAAAGTACTCCATGGTATGATTGCCATGGACGATCAGCATTAAAGGGAAAGGACCTTCTCCTTCCGGCATCCAGACGCGGCCGTTAAGGGGCAGGTTAGTTTCCGTAAAACCCCAAAAACAAGTCCTGAGGCGCGGCCATTCTTCTGCTTTAATATATAATGAGGCATTTACGGAAGGAGTAAGCACCTGGACGTCAGGGCCAAATTCCCTGCGGTGTTTATCTTTACCGCTGCCGTAAGTAAAATTCTGGAATTTATAGGGCCCCGGCAGGCCGGGATTACTGCCGGGATCGGCACAAATATAGTGAGAAGGCTCACCCATATCCAACCCAGGCAGGTGGCTGTGCTTATTTTTACCGGCAGAGAAAACTAAAAGCACTACCAAAAGGACGGCAAAGACAAGCTTAAATTTGAAACTGATGTTTTTCGCGGCAAAAAAGTTTAAAACCAGCCCAAAAACAAAACTTAAAAGCATATAAGCTACGGCAATGAGAGCGGCAAATAAGATTGTGGTGTGGGCAAACCGGAGCAAAAAACAAACCAAAATACCTGTATAAAGCATACTGCCAAGAAATAAGCGGGGAACAGGCAAAGGAAGAAAGGAAAGCAAAAGGGTGAAAAGTTTGGTAACCACTGAAAACAGGACCAGGTGAAGGGTAAAATAGAAGACAAGATCCCAAAAAAGGCCAAGCCCTGTGGGCACCCCCAAGCCGCCCACAATACTTGCTGCCCCTGCTGCCAGCCAACACCCTTTGCGCATGATTTGCCAAAAGCGTGTATCATAAACGGTAGAAGTTTTATTTTTTTCTTTTAACCGGCTGATAATTTTTTGCACTTTCATTACCTTTCTGCAATTTTCTTGCTTTGCTCATTATTTCCCTAGTTTTAGCACAACTCCTCTTTGCCTTGACCCTCTTGCCAAGGCGATTGGTTTAAAAAAGCGTGATGCTAATACACCACGCTGTTTTGCTATTCCTGGTTTAGGGGCTTTTTTAGTGAATAATAACTTTTAGCCCCATGTCTTCCAGCAGTTTCTTTCTGGCTTGCACTAATTCATCAGCAGGCGGTTCTGCTACCAGGATAGGTGCTTCCCGGTGCAGTCGCTCATATTTAACTACGCCCAGATTGTGATAAGGTAAAAGCTGTACTACTTCTACCGCATCCCCCAGCTCACAAATAAATTCACCGGCATCTTTGAAACTTTTCACGGAATCATTAAATTTAGGGATAATGGGAATGCGGATCTGAAATTTACCGCCGGCAGCCGCTATTTTTCTGGCATTTTCTAAAATCCTTTCATTGGGGACGCCTATAACCATTTTATGCAGCTTGCTGTTCAGATTTTTTAAATCATACAGAAATAAATCTGTATAAGGCAGAATGGCTTCGATATTTTTCCAGTCTACATAACCGGAAGTATCGATGGCGGTATGGATGCCTTCCTCTTTACAGCGTTTTAAGACTTCCCGTACAAACTCATACTGATGGAGACATTCCCCGCCGGAAAAAGTAACACCGCCGCCTGATTGCTGGTAAAAGGGCACATCGCGGCGAATATACTTCATAATTTCATCCACAGTATAATCGGTGCCACAAAGATATAGAGCCTGGGGCGGGCAGGCCTTTGCACATTCCCCGCAGTTATCACACTTACTGCGATCAACAGTGACCAGTTGAATTTCTGTATCATCCTGCAGCGATTTTTTCATTTTACCCGGTTTAATGGCGTCATGCGGGCAGACATTTAGACATTTACCGCACTTTTCAATGCCCTCACATTTAATCTCCATCCAGTTAAGTTCTGTGTGAAAAGCTACAGATTCAGGACTGTGACACCAGGGACAGCGTAAGGGACAGCCTTTCATAAAGATGGTGAGACGTATACCCGGTCCGTCATGAACAGAAAAACCTTGAATATCAAAAATTTTCCCCGTAAGTTCCGACATTTTTCTCCTCCCCGATTTTGTTGTAATAGCATGTTTCTTACCGCAAAACTTTGCATTTACTGCAGTAAATGACTAAGATATTTTTTTCACGAGTACCTGGCGGGGCAATCTGTGAAAAGGTGCACATTTACAAATATTTTCGTATATGTTATGTTTTAATTGTAGTATAAGTTAGGGAAAAAGTATAGATTTAATTGTGCAGGAGGTGGATTATGTATACTTTAAAACCTGTTACTGAACGTGTGCAGAAAATGCGGGAAAAATATCGCACAACGCAGCCGGAGATTTGTATTTCACGTTACAGATTAGTGACAGAATTTTATATGCAGCACCCAGAGCTGACGGGCATCCTGAAAAGGGCGCAAAATTTTAAGAATATTTGTGAAAATATTGCTATTCGAATTGATGAGGGGGAAGTAATTGTTGGCGCGCAGTCTTCCAAATACCGTGCCTGCGCCCTTTACCCGGAAAACTCCATAGAGTGGCTCCTTGATGAACTAAAAAGTGGTTTTATTTCCACCAGGGATATTGACCCCTATATAGTTTCTGAAGAAGATAAGGAGTATATTCTCAGCACAGGCGATTTCTGGCTGAAAGAATGTATGAGTGCCAAGATGACTCCTTATATTCCTGAAGGTTATTTTAAGCATATGCATAACAATGTGATTATGCTTAATGAAAAGGGTTGGGCCCAGGCTCCCGTGGGGCATTTTTGTGCTGATTATAACACTGCCATCCGCAAAGGCTTTGCCGCCATTAAAGCGGAGGCGGAAGCAAAAATTGCTGAAATTGAAGAAAGAGGGATTTTCGGCGATTCCATCGAGCAGTATAATTTCTACCGTGCCATCGCCATTGTCTGCGAAGGCATGATAATCTACACGAAACGTTATGCTAAACTGGCGGCTGAATTGGCGGCAAGAGAAAAGAACCCGGAACGCAAAAAAGAACTGGAAGCCATGGCAGATACCTTAAATTGGGTGATGGAAAAGCCGTGCCGCACTTTCCATGATGCTTTGCAAACAATTTTCCTTTACCAGACTTGCATGTGCCTTGATGCCAATATGCATGGCATTAGTTTCGGCCGTATCGATCAGTACCTGGGTGATTTTTATGAAGCAGATCTTAAAGCCGGTCGCATCACGCCGGAATATGCCCAGGAGTTAATGGATTTATTTTATTTGAAAGTGGCGGAAATGAATAAACCTTGGGGTTATGGTCCTACCATGGCCAATCCCGGCTATACCAGCGGCCAGTTGATGACCCTGGGCGGAGTCAAGGCTGACGGCACAGACGCCACCAATGAGGTTACTTTCATGATGCTGCAATCTGCAGGACGGCTGCTGCTGCATGATCCTCCCCAGGCGCTGCGCATCCATAAAAATACGCCCCCTGAGTTGTGGGAAGCAGCCATTGAAACCACAAAGCTTGCAGGTGGTGTGCCTACATTTGAAAATGATGATGTCATCATTCCGGCGCTGTTGAGCAGGGGCATGTCTTTGGAAGATGCCAGAAATTATGTACTTATCGGTTGTGTTGAACCCGGCGGCTGCGGTAATGAATGGCCGGCCTGCGGCGGCATTGGCGTGGATACTTATTTTAATTTGGCCAATTGTTTAATGCTGGCCATCAATGACGGTCGCAACACCATGGCGGGACGCTACGGAGAGCCTCCGCGCAAAGACCGCTGCGGTTTGCCTACAGGTTATCTCTATGAGATGGAAACTTTTGCTGAAGTGCTGGAAGCTTTTAAAAAGCAGACGGAATTTTTTGTGAAATGGTTTGCCAGCAACATTAATGCCTTTGAATATGTGGCCCGGGAAGTGCTGCCGCAACCGGTGGTTTCCGCCACCATGCAGGGTTGTATGGAAAAAGGCAGGGATGTCATGTATGGCGGTGCCAAGTATAATTCAACCGGTATTGCCGGCGTTGCCATCGGTAATGTGGCCGATAGTCTCGCCGCCATCAAATATTTAGTTTTTGACAAAAAAATCTGTACTGCCCGTGAGCTGTACGATGCACTTATGAATAACTGGGAAGGCTATGAGGAACTGCACAGCTATATTAAAAATGACGTACCTCACTATGGTAACGCTATTGAGGAAGTTGACAAGTATGCCAAATGGGCGGCAGATGTTTTTGCCAATGCGGTCACTTCCTGTACCGGACCGCGGGGAAGATTCAGTGCCGGCTTGTATCCGGTAACCATTAATGTGGTTTTTGGTAAAATGACAGGTGCCACCCCGGACGGCCGTTTTGCCGGCGAACCGTTGGCTGACGGGATTTCCCCGGTGCAGCAGATGGATAAAAACGGTCCTACAGCTATCCTCGTTTCCACTTCGCAAATTGATCAGGGTAAATTCTCCAACGGCACTCTCTTAAATATGAAATTCCATCCCAATGCTCTTAACGGCCCGGACGGCGTCAGGAAGCTAACCAATCTGATTCAGACCTACTTTAACTTGGGCGGAATGGAAGTGCAGATAAATGTGGTAAGTGCCGAGACGCTGAGGGATGCGCAAAAGAATCCGGACAAATACAGAGATTTAGTTGTGCGGGTGGCCGGTTTTAGCGCCTATTTCGTGGAACTGCATATTGACGGCCAAAATGATCTGATCCGCAGAACTGAATTGGCTTTATAGATTAAAAAAAGCTGATCCGTGTTAGCGATCAGCTTTTTTTTGCCTCTTCTTTAGCGGAAAAGGAGATACTTGTATTGGCTAAATCGATTAAAGCATTTGTAATCTCTTCCAGGTCAAAGATAATCCGGTGGGTTGACATTAATGAAAAAATATCTACCCCATGAACATGTTCTGCCTGCCAGTTTTTCAGCTGCTGGCGTACATTTTCCTGCAGGGTGATAATTTCTTTGGCTTTATCTTTAATTTCCGGCAGCAAATCATTATCTCTTTCCGCCACCAGTGAAAACACATTGTGATGCAGCTTGCCCAGCATTTGGGCCAATTCTAAAACGGCAGTTATGAGCTGTTCAAATTCCGCACTGCGCGGTCTGGATTCCTGTTCTGTTTGCAGCTTGTGCTGCCAGCGTCGCTGGGCAATTAAAACGATATCCCGGATTTTGGCCAGGACATGATTTAAAAAACGGACACCACGTTCATAGAGCACCAATGCCTGCACATCAACGCCTTCCAAATAGACACCGTAACGTGTTCCCGCCCCGGCTTTAAGAAAAACCAATTCTGTAGTTAAACAGTTAATTTCGGCTTCCGCCTCGCTTAAAGCCCTTAATGCTTCGGTTGCCAGTTCAGTTTTATTAATGGCGAAAGCATTAACTGCTTTAACATATAAATCGGGAAAACTTTTCGTTAAATTTTTTAGTTCCTGACGAAAAGTTGATTCATGGCGCGGTGGTAAAACAAAAATATTGGTCACTGTGGCTACGGCAATACCCACCAGGGTGGAAGTAACACGTCCCAGTATATAGTAAAAAGGGTTATGTGAATCGTCCGCCATAATGGCAATGACAGTGAGACTGGCCAGGACAATATCTTCCCCCCAACCAAGCTTTTTAAAAATAGGGATCAGGATCACTAAAGCAAAACCCATGGCTATCAGGTTGGAACCAAAGACAAGATAAAAAGCCAGGCCAAAAAGGCCGGCAACAATAGTTGTCATAGCCCGGGCGTACCCTTTTTGCAGGCCGGTGGTAATGCTGGGCTGGATGCAGATAACGGCTGCTGTTCCCGCCAGCAAAGGCAGCGAATGTGGTACAAGTCGGCACAAAAAGACGGCTAGGGAGGCCGATACGGCTGTTTTCAGCGTCCTAGGGCCTAAGAAAAAGGCAAAAAAACGTTTTAATTTCAACTTCAACTCCATGCACCACCACAGCTTTTATTCTCATTATTGTAGCCGGGTAAACAGATCCGGTCAAGTCGGTAAAGTTTTACCTGTAAAAAAGTTTTATTTGTCTTTCCTGTCCGCTTGCTTGTGGTCAAATAAACTGGTGCTGAGATATTTTTCTCCCCGGTCAGCAAAAATAACCACCACAAAGCCCTCATCAATTTCTTTAATGCATTCCAGGGCAGCAAGCATGGCGGCACCGCTGCTCATGCCCACAAAAATGCCTTCATGGAGCACAATTTCCCTGCACATGGCAAAAGCGGCTTCCGATTCAATCATGACTGTTTTGTCAATTTGCTGCGGATCATAGATAGCCGGTACAATTGCTTCCTCCATATTTTTCAGTCCCTGGATGTAATGTCCCTGTACCGGATGCGCTTCAATAATTTGTATGTGCGGATTCTTTTGTTTCAGACCCATGCCCACACCCATAATAGTGCCGGAGGTGCCCAGGGCAGAGACAAAGTGAGTGATTTTCCCCTTTGTATCCTCCCAGATTTCATTGGCGGTAGTTAAATAATGAGCCAGCTTATTATATTCATTGGAAAACTGGTTGGGCATAAAATAACGGTCAGGGTATTTGGCCACCAATTCATGAGCTTTTTGGATGGCGCCGTCTGTGCCCAAAGCGGCATCTGTAAGCGTAACTTTTCCCCCAAAAGCTTCAATCATTCTGCGTCGTTCCACGGAAACGGCTTCACTCATCACAATTTCTACCCGGTAACCTTTTACGGCTCCTATCATGGCCAGGCCGATGCCCGTATTGCCCGATGTAGGTTCGATGATGGTTTTGCCGGGCGTCAGATCGCCGCTTTCTTCTGCCTGTTCAATCATTTTTAAAGCGATGCGATCCTTAATACTGCCTGTGGGGTTGAACCCTTCCAATTTGGCATATAAGGGGATATGAGGTTTAGGGTTTAATTTGTTAATACGTACCAGGGGAGTACGGCCAATTGTTTCAAGAATATTGTTATACATGGCACTATCCTTTCACCGAATTAAACTGTTGTTTAACCTTACTATATCATGCATTAGGGGCGGCTACAACAGGTTCATAGCGCCTGAACCGGGAAGCTTGCAAACCTTTTGAGGACATGGTTTTTAACTTATAGTTAACCTATTGCTAAAGAAGTAAAAAAAGTGGTTGACAAATTAAATTAAATAAATTAGCATAATAACTGATATATTAAAGCGGTAAAGTAAAAAGATTGGTTTAAAAGCAATGACCAAGAAGTAGTAGCAGCTAGGCTAATCATTTCAGAGAGCTTTCGGCCGGTGCGAGAAAGCAGGTATTAGTGCTGTGAATTCATCTTGAGAGCCGCACACTGAAAGGCTTAATGCCCTGTAGGCTGTGCCGGGATCTGCCCGTTAATGCAGAGGGGCAATGGTAGTTGCCCGCAGAGGTTGCCATTGGCAACGAAAACAAGGTGGTACCGCGAATGGAAAATTCGCCCCTGTTAACTGCAGGTGGCGTTTTTTTATTACATATTTAACCGGTTAAATATCCTACATAACGCAAGTTTAAAAGGGAGGGTTAGTATGAAAAAAAATCTGAAGTTGGCTATATCTATGCTGTTGGTGGTTTTGTTGGTGGGACTGGTGGGTTGTTCCGGTGACAAAGGCGCAAAAAGCGGTGAAAAGTTGGAAATCGGCATTATTCAGTTTGCCGAACACGTTGCTCTTGATGCCGCCCGGGATGGCTTTATTGATGCTCTGGCCGATAACGGTTACAAAGACGGCGAGAACATAACAATCGATTATCATAATGCCCAGGCGGACCAAAACAATTTAGGCACAATCAGCGACCGTTTTGTGGCTAATAATGTGGATTTGGTACTGGCCATTGCCACGCCTGCTGCCCAGTCAATTGCCGGGAAGACAACGGAAATTCCCATTTTAGGAACAGCAATTACAGATTACGTGGTTGCCCGTTTAGTTGACTCCAATGAGGCTCCCGGAGGCAATGTCAGCGGCACCACTGATATGAACCCTATTAAAGAACAGATTGATTTGCTGGTAAAACTGGTGCCTGGGGCAAAAACAGTAGGTGTGCTCTACAACTCCAGTGAAGACAACTCCGTATTACAGGCACAAATTGCCAAAGAAGCCATTGAGGCAAAAGGGCTGCAGTATACGGAAGTAACTGTGTCTAATACCAATGAAGTCCAGCAGGCGACACAATCTATAGTCAGCCAGTGTGACGCCATCTATATTCCCACTGACAATACTTTTGCTTCTTCCATGCCTTTAGTTCACGGCGTGACTTCGCAGTCCAAAACGCCTGTGATCTGCGGGGAATCCGGCATGGTAAATGAAGGCGGGCTGGCTACTTTAGGTATTAATTACTATGAACTGGGCTATCAGACCGGTTTGATGGCAGTCCGTATCTTTGAAGAAGATGCCCATCCGTCAACTATGCCCATTGAAGCAGCCAAAGAATTTGATTTTACCATTAACGGTAAAGTGGCAGAGGAAATTGGCCTGGAAATCCCAGAAGACCTTTTGGAATACGTAACAGAAGAATAAAACATCCGGAAACGAGTGGGGAAAATGTTGCAAATAGTTTTAGGAGCCATAATGCTGGGCCTGTTATGGGCCGTTATGACAATTGGAGTTTATATAACCTACCGTATTTTAGGCATTGCTGATTTATCGGTGGAAGGAAGCATAACTACCGGTGCAGCCATTGCTGCCCATTGTATTTACACTGGTATGAATCCTTATCTGGCGACTTTTTTGGCCCTTTTGGGAGGAATGGCAGCAGGCCTGATTACAGGCCTGCTGCATACTAAGTTAAAAATTCCTGCTTTATTGTCAGGAATTTTAACAATGATTGCCCTGTATTCCATTAACTTGCGCATCCTGGGCAAGTCAAATTTATCACTTTTGCGTATGGATACAGTTTATACTGTTTTTAAAGAATCAAGTTTGGTTAATAACCCGCTTTTTGTGCGGTTAAATATAGCTCACCAGCTTCCCGCCATTATTTTAGGCATCATTTGTGTTTTAGCAATTGTCACCATTCTTTACTGGTTTTTTGGCACGGAAATCGGATGTTCCATCCGGGCTACCGGTGATAACCCACAAATGGCCCGCGCACAAGGAATTAATACCAACAATATGATTATCCTGGGTTTAATTATCAGTAACGGTTTAGTTGCACTGAGCGGTGCTTTAATTGCACAGCAGCAAAGTTTTGCCGATATTCAGATGGGTATCGGCTCTATTGTGATTGGCTTGGCTTCTGTAATTATCGGTGAGGTGCTTTTTGGCAGGAGAAGTTTCTATAGCCGGCTCATGTCTCTTGTTTTCGGGGCCATCACCTACCGTTTAATTATTGCCCTGGTTCTGAAAATGGGGATGCCGGCCAATGACTTAAAGCTTTTTACTGCCATCACCGTTGCTGCTGCCTTGGCCCTTCCTACCTTTAGGTCATACTTGCGCCCTCTTACCAAGAGCATGAAAGGAGGGGCAGTGGATGCTGTCAATAAGAGGAATTCATAAGACTTTTAATCCCGGTACAGTCAATGAAAAAACTGCTTTAAACAATCTTACCCTTGAACTTAAACAAGGCGATTTTGTCACCGTGATCGGCGGTAACGGTTCCGGGAAATCAACCCTTCTTAACTGTATTGCCGGTGTTCATACCGTGGATGCAGGCAGTATTACCATTGACGGTGATGAAGTTACCAGGATCCCGGAACATAAGCGTGCCGCCATGCTAGGTCGTGTATTTCAGGATCCCATGGTGGGCACCGCCGCCAATATGGGTATCGAAGAAAATTTGGCTTTAGCCTACCGGCGCGGGAAAAGGCGCACTTTAAAATGGGGGATTAGCAACCAGGAAAGACAGTTATACAAAGAACTTTTAAGCCAGCTGGACTTGGGGCTGGAAAATCGTCTCAGCGATAAAGTAGGTCTTTTGTCAGGCGGTCAGCGTCAGGCACTTACTTTGCTGATGGCCACACTAAAAAAGCCCAAGCTGCTGCTTTTGGATGAGCATACTGCCGCCTTAGACCCGAAAACTGCCGTTAAAGTTTTGGAGCTGACGGATAAATTTATTACAGAAGGCAATCTGACCACTTTAATGGTGACACATAATATGCGGGATGCCATCAAATATGGTAATCGCTTAATTATGATGTATGAAGGCCGGATCTTACTGGATATTGCGGAAGAAGCAAAACAAAAACTGACAGTGGAAGATTTACTGAAACGCTTTGGTCAGGCCAGTGGTGAAGAATTTGCCAACGACAGGGCCCTCCTTTCATAAAACAGAGCCGTCTTTGGGGACGGCATTTCTTTTTTACATCCCTTGATAAAGTAATAACTTAAGATTATAATTTAAAAGAAAGCAGGTTTTTGGTAGTACGGCAAAATATCTGCGAAAATTGTACCACGGTAGAACGGGAGGAAAAGCAATGCCTATCACAGAACTTTTAGTGCGTAATGCAAAATTATACGGAAATGAACTTTGTCTGACTGAAATTAACATGGATCTCCAGGAAGAACATAATGTTACCTGGCTTGATTATGAATTGATTATGCATAACCCTGCCGGTGAATATCGCCGGGAGATGACCTGGAAAGTATTTGATGAAAAAGCCAACAGGTTAGCCAACCTACTATTGCAAAGAGGGATCAAAAAAGGGGAAAAGGTAGCAATTCTTTTGATGAATTGTTTAGAATGGCTACCTGTTTATTTTGGGATTTTAAAAGCCGGTGCCATTGCCGTGCCCTTGAATTTTCGTTATACAGCTGAAGAAATCCAGCATTGTTTAACATTATCGGAAACTAAAGCTTTGATTTTCGGGCCTGAATTTATTGGCAGAATTGAAGCTATTTATCATGATATTCCCAATGTTAAAATATTACTTTATGCCGGTGAAAACCGGCCCACTTTTGCGGAAAGTTATGACCGTTTAACTGCCAACTGCTGCTCTGATGCCCCGGATGTAAAACTTACCGATGAAGATGAGGCGGCAATTTATTTTTCTTCAGGTACCACTGGCTTTCCCAAAGCAATTTTACACACCCACGGAAGCTTAATGTCCGCCTGCTATACGGAACAGAAACATCATGGGCAGACCAGGGAGGACAATTTTTTATGTATTCCGCCCCTTTACCATACAGGCGCTAAAATGCACTGGTTTGGCAGTTTGCTTTCCGGAAGCAAAGCCGTTTTGCTGCGGGGAGTAAAACCTGAATGGATCCTGAAAACTGTTTCCGAAGAGAAAATAACTATTGTTTGGCTTTTAGTACCCTGGGCTCAGGACTTATTGGATGCCATTGAAAGCGGCGCCGTTAAACTGGAAGATTATGAACTTTCGCAGTGGAGGCTTATGCATATCGGTGCCCAGCCTGTTCCCCCCAGCTTAATCCGCCGTTGGCAAAAGTATTTTCCGCACCATCTTTACGATACTAATTACGGTTTAAGTGAATCTGCCGGTCCTGGCTGTGTCCATCTTGGTGTGGAAAATATTGATAAAGTCGGCGCCATTGGCCTGCCGGGATACGGCTGGGAAGCAAAAATTGTTGATGACAAGGGAAACCCTGTTCCGCAAGGCCAGGTAGGAGAATTGATTGTCAAAGGCCCAGGTGTCATGAAATGCTACTTTAACGATCCGGAAGCGACGGCGAAAGTGCTGAAAAACGGTTGGTTATATACAGGTGATATGGCCCGGCAGGATGAGGACGGTTTTATCTACCTGGTGGACCGGAAAAAAGACGTCATAATTAGTGGCGGTGAAAATATTTATCCGGTGCAGGTGGAAGATTATTTGCGTGAACATGATGCCATTAAAGATGTGGCAGTCATAGGTATACCTGATAAACGTCTGGGAGAAATTGCGGTGGCAATTATTGAACTGAAACCCGGAGTAAAATGCACTGAAGAGGAAATAAACGAGTTTTGCAAAAAACTGCCGCGCTATAAACGGCCGCGTAAAATCATTTTTGATCAGGTTCCGCGCAATCCCACCGGAAAAATTGAAAAACCGCGTTTAAGGGAAAAATACGGAGCTACCAATATTGTGGCCAGACAAACTGAAAACGGTACCAAACATGCTATCTAATTTTGCTTAAAACAACAGGATGCAACATCCTGTTGTTTTTTTGGGAGGTTTTCTGTGCAACAGGACAAAAGGTTTACATACCTTGCTTTTTGCAATGTCTTTCTTGGCGGATCGTAGATTCGATGGGGTTTATAAAAAATGGATGCGTCTTTCTTGTGGTATGCTGCCTGCCTTTATTGTTTATACTACTTTTGATAGTATCTCCATGTAGCCGGGTCGAATTATTTACCGGCTGTGGCAGGAAAATAATGCTACTGGGAGAATATTTAAGATGGAATGGTATGTACCTAATGAGCCGTAAGAGGTAAAAATATAAGGAGGTAAAAAAATGCTAACCAAAAGGCAAAATCTACTTGAAACCATCAGAGGAGGCAAACCTGATCGGCTTGTAAACCAGTATGAACCTTTCGAGTGCACAGATGCTCTTTACAAAATGATTATGGGAGACCCAATTTCTGCCCAAGGTAAACATCCTATGCCCGGCGGTCAGCCCGAGAAAAACGCCTGGGGAGTTACTTTCGCCTGGCCGGAAAATGTTCCCGGTGCCTTTCCTATGCACGATGAGGAACATAAAGTAATCAAAGATATTACCAAGTGGAGAGAAGTTGTCAAAATGCCCAAAACAGATTTCCCGGCGGAAGCATGGGAACCTTTTGTGGCTGAAGTAGAAAAAATTGATCGCAATGAAGTTTTTGCCACTGCCTTTGTTGCCCCCGGCGTATTCGAGATGTGTCACCATTTAATGGGTATGGATGATTGTTTAATTAACTTCTATGAAGAGCCTGAAGAAATGCATGCTTTAATTGATTATATTACTGAATATGAATTAAAATATGCTGCCGAACTCGTCAAGTATTTCAAACCTGACTGCATTTTCCATCATGATGACTGGGGCAGCTCCAAAAACTCATTTTTATCTCCCGCCATGTTCGAAGAGTTCATTGTCCCCGCTTATAAAAAGATCTACGGCTTTTATAAAGAAAACGGCGTGGAATTAATTGTTCACCATAGCGACTCTTATGCCGCAAACTTGGTGCCTTACATGATTGAAATGGGTATTGATATCTGGCAGGGCTGCATCTCTGAAAACAATATCCCCGAGTTAATTAAAAAATATGGCGGCCAGATCTCCTTCATGGGTGGAATTGACAACTCTTTAATTGACAGGGAAGACTGGTCGCAGGAAAGCATTAGAGACCTGGTACGGAAAACCGTGGAAGAATGCGGTAAGCATTACTTTATCCCCTGCATTACACAAGGCGGACCGGGTAGCGTTTACCCCGGAGTTTATGAAGCCATTAGCGAAGAAATCGATAAATTAAGTAAAGAAATCTTTTAATTTTACTTTACTGCTAAAGCCGTTTGCCGCTAGAGCAAACGGCTTTACTTCATCTAAAAAGCCCGAGTCTATGGGTGATATTAGTATTTAATTTTAAGTATTGGCTCTACTGATTAAACTTTCCAATTCATCTGCATTGTTGTATAATTCAGATAGTAATATTTCTGCTAGGAGCCTGTTGCATGCCGGAAAAAAAGATTTTAATTATCGATGATTCCCAATTTATGACTAACTTAATATCTGAAATTTTATCAGCCGCCGGTTATGATGTCATTACAGCTGCCGACGGCTACCAGGGATTGGAAAAGGTTAAAACAGAAAAACCTGACCTGGTTATTTTGGATATTGTAATGCCCGGCATCAATGGTTTTGAAGTGTGCAAAATTTTAAGAAGCGATGACAGTAATA
>JAAYSO010000104.1 GCA_012523945.1 Bacillota bacterium | reverse complement strand
GTGCGCCTAAAATACAGATACTTGGATTTGCGGCGGCCGGAAATGTTGCAAAATTTAATGCTGCGTCACCGGGTCACACAGTTGGTGCGGCAATTTTTGGATCGGGAAGGCTTTTTGGAAATAGAAACACCGATGCTGACGCGCAGTACACCGGAAGGGGCGCGTGATTACCTGGTGCCAAGCCGTGTCAATCCGGGGAATTTCTATGCCCTGCCGCAATCACCGCAATTATTTAAGCAATTGTTGATGGTATCCGGTGTAGATCGTTATTTCCAAATTGCTCGCTGTTTCCGTGATGAAGATTTGCGGGCTGACAGGCAACCTGAATTTACCCAGATTGATATTGAGCTGTCTTTTTGCAACCAGGATCTGATTATTGATCTCATGGAAAAAATGATGGTTTATATTTTTGCCGGTGCCCTGGGAGAAAAGATCTCTCTTCCTTTCCCGCGTATGACTTATCAGGAAGCCATGGAACGCTTTGGTTCAGACCGGCCTGATACCCGTTTTGGTTTGGAGTTAAAAGATATTTCTGCTGTAGTTAAAGATTGTGGTTTTAAAGTTTTTCAGCAGGCTGTAGCCGGCGGCGGTGTGGTTAAAGGAATCAACGCCAAGGGCTGCGGAGGTTTTAGCCGGCGGGAAATTGATGAGCTGACGGCTTTTGTAGCCCAGTTTAAAGCAAAAGGCTTGGCTTATATGTATGTGGAGGAAAAAGGCATCCGTTCACCCATTGCCAAGTTTTTTGACGAGGAAACATTACACCGGATTGTGGAGATTTTAGAAGGCCAGCCAAATGATTTATTACTGTTTGTGGCAGACAAGCCAGAAGTTGCTTATCAGGCTTTAGGTGAATTGCGCCTGCATTTGGGTAAACGCCTGGATTTAATTGATAAATCAAAACGTAATTTTTTATGGATTGTAGATTTTCCGCTTCTTTATTTTGATGAAGATGAAGGGCGTTATGTAGCTAATCACCACCCCTTTACTTCACCGCGTGATGAAGATCTGGACATTTTGGAAAGTGAACCGCAAAATGTGCTGGCAAAAGCTTACGATTTAGTTTTAAACGGTATAGAATTGGGCGGAGGCAGCCTGAGGATTTACCGGCGGGAGATTCAGGAGAGAATGTTTAAACTCCTTGGGTTTACCGAAGAAAGCATCCAGGAGCAGTTTGGCTTTTTAATGGAGGCTTTTGAATACGGGACGCCGCCTCACGGCGGTATTGCCTTTGGACTCGACCGGCTGATCATGCTCATGGCGCAAAGGGATTCTATCCGTGATGTTATTGCTTTCCCCAAAACAGCCAGTGCCACTTGTTTGATGACGGCTGCTCCTTCTGCAGTGACGGCAGAACAGTTGAAAGAGCTGCATATTCAAACGGTTAAACCCAAAAAAGCTTAAGCTTTTATCAGGATAGTTTCAGTTTTGTAACCAGGTCGTGGAAGATATTGGAGCCGCGGGAAATAATGATTCCGGTTAAAAGATAGTCAAGCAGCGGTATAGGGGAGGAAATGCCGAAAATCCCCAGTAAGCCGTTTTGGGTGCTGACGCAGAGGATCATACCTAAAAGGACGGCAATTATGCGGCTGTAACGCGAGCGTACTGACGGAAAGATGGATTTGACAATTTCTGTGGTAAACTCGACAATTACGGCTAACACAACTATGGTTGTAAGGGCTTCAAAAGTCAAAGTATCACAACCTTTCTTTTCTTAGTAAATGTTTATGGAAATTGGCCGCTTTATATGTTGGGATCTTCCACTTGCTTGCCGGAAAATTAATTGTTATAATTAATGTACACCGGAAACACGTTAACAAACCCTGCTATGTTTGTGACAGCCGTTTAAAGTTTTGAGCTAACACATATGAAGCGGGAGTCTGGGCTCTGAATGTGGCACATAAGCCTTGCCATAAGGACATGTAAAGCATTCAGGAGGACACCCACCTGTAGAGAGAGCAGTTCAAAACTAACGGTATACACGGCATGGTGGGGTTTTCTTTATGTCTTGGTGGTGTAGGGGATGATATGTAGAAATGAGGTGTGGGTATGGACGAAAAGCATCGCCAAATAATCAACAGATTAAATCGCATCGAAGGCCAGGTTAAGGGCATTAGAAAAATGATTGAAGAAGGCCAGAATTGTGCAGAAATCTTGATGCAAGTTGCTGCCGTTAAAGCGGCCATTAATAAGGTGGGAACCATGGTTTTCCAGACCCACTTCAGAAGTTGTCTGGAAGCCGCCACGGAGAAGGAGCCGGATTTAGATTTTGTTGACGAACTAATGAATTTGTTGGGTAAATATATTAGCTAGAATATGAAGAAAGTGTGAAGAGATAAAATATGCTGTTGACAATACAGCATATTTTTGTTCATAATTGTACATATCACAAATACCCCGAGGAGGTATTTTATGCAGCCGGAGAGTTTATCTGTAGTTGCCGCTTTTGTTGCCGGCATGGTTGCTTTTTTTTCTCCTTGCCATTTGCCGCTTTTGCCGGCCTATCTAGGGTTTTTGACCGGATCAGTTACCGGTGATCAACAAAGTGTACAAAAAAACAAGATACTTTTTAACAGTTTAAATTTTGTTGTCGGTTTTAGTGCCGTTTTTATCCTTCTAGGCCTTGTGGCCGGCTGGTTTGGCGGTTTTTTTGCTCCTTACCAGGCTATTGTACAGCGTATAGCCGGTGTTTTGATTTTGCTTTTTGGTTTGCACCTGGCGGGCATCTTATCTCCCACTTTGTTTAATCGGGAGCGACGCGTGCAATATCGCCCGCAGGCGGCAGGTCCCGGGACATCAATTTTACTGGGCGTAGCTTTTGCTGCCGGCTGGACGCCTTGTATCGGTCCGGTTCTGGGGGCAATGATTGCTTATGCGGCCGCAACAGGGGGCGGTGTTGCTTTATTTGTGGCTTTTGCCCTGGGGATGGCAATACCGTTTTTAGTGGCGGCTTTTCTGGTGGAACATTTGAGCCGCTGGTTGGAACGTTATCGCCGGCTTCTGCCTACTGTGCAACGCATTTTCGGTATCTTTATGGTGGCTTTAGGTATCACTTTCTTCTTCGGTCGTTTTTCCTCATTTTGACAGAAAGAGGTGGTTGGATGAGAAAAATTCTTCCCCTGCTTGTAACAATTATAATTGTGGCTGCAGCCATCTTTTTTTTACAGAAACAGTTCAGCCAAAAGGCAAAGAATGCGGAGCAGGATCCCGTTGCTGATGTACCGGTAGGAATCGCTGTGGACATGCGGGCTCCTGATTTTACTTTGAAAGATTTGGACGGGAATAAAATTAGTTTAAGCGAGCAAAGAGGACAAGTAGTAATGCTAAATTTTTGGGCTATCAGCTGCCCGTATTGTCGGGCCGAGATGCCGGATATGCAAGATGTTTACACTGAATTACATAGTGAAGGATTTACTATTTTGGCGGTAAATATTAATGACAGCCCGGCGGAAGCAGCCGATTTTATGCGGCGACACGGTTATACTTTTCCGGTACTGATTGATGAAGATTGGCAGGTCAGTATCCTTTATGAGGCATATTCCATTCCCAAAACCTTGCTTTTAGACCGCAATGGTGTTATCCGGCATCTGCATTATGGGCCAATTGATGCCGAAACACTTGGCGCCATGGTTAAAGATCTGCTGTAATATTATCCGGCAAAGCTTTGGGAGTAGTTTTTTTATAAAAAAGATACTATAATGGATGATGCAGGAAGAAATGAGATACACTAACAGAAGATTAATGTGGCAAAAATTACATCTACCCTGTGAGAAACTTTTAAGGAGGATGTAAATGTTATTTGAGAAGAAAGGCTCGGCCAATACGGAGATGACGTTAAAACTGGCAGTCAAGCGGGCAGAGGAACTGGACATTAATCATTTTGTGGTGGCATCCAATACGGGCGAAACAGTGCGCCAATTATTGAAACTGGTGCCGGGGCAGTCTGTAGTCTGCGTAACACATCACACCGGTTTTGCTAAACCGGGCGAGCAAGAGATGCCGCCTGAAGTAAGGGAAGAACTAATTAAAGCAGGTGTGCAGGTTTTAACGACTACTCATTTATTGGGTGGAGTCGATCGCGGGGTAGAAAATAAATTTGGCGGAACCTATCCGGCCGGAATTATTGCTCATACTTTGCGCATGTTAGGGCAGGGCGTTAAAGTAGGTGTGGAAATAGCGGCCATGGCTTTAGATGCCGGCATGATTCCTTACGGCAAAGACGTTATTGCCATCGGTGGTTCCGGACGCGGTGCCGACACGGCCATGGTAGTTTGCCCCGCCCATGCTAAAGATTTTTTTGAAGGACGGGTGCGTGAAATTATTTGCAAACCGCGTAATTTTTAATTTACGTACAGGCATTGGCCAAACAGGTTTTTGCATACAATGGTAGCAGCCGCTTTTTATCGGAAAGAAATTATTTCAACTTTTAACCTCTAAAGAACAAGAAAGACGCATCATTAGAAAACGTAAAGCGTTTTTCTTGGAGGCTGCAAATGAGCTGTTTTTCGCCGGATTGCTGTGGTTACCCTAATAAATAAGGAGGCGGCAGATGGAAGCATTTGACGGCAAGGTGGAGTTTTTATGTTTAGGGTGCGGCTTACAGGGATTAGTTCAATGGCCTCCGTTGGATGACGCTGAAGTCTTTTGTCCAAAATGCGGCGAGCGTGTCATTACATCTTTACTGCTTAAAAAAGAAAAAATTGAATACTTAACTTTGTAAAAACTGGAGGTCCCGTTGGGGGCTTTCTTTTTTTGCTTAAAAAGTTAAGTTTTTTTAAAAAAATTTGAGCTTGTAAGCAGGAAATTACAAATTATCGTGGAATTGTAGTCGAAAGTGGGTAAAAGTGGTGGGAAGTGGGGAGTAGTATACGAAAGGGGTGGGAAGTCCATGTTCATGGGGGAGTATCAACATGTGCTTGATGCTAAAGGACGCATGATAATGCCGGCCAGGTTCCGTGAAGAACTGGGCGAGCGTTTTGTCATTACCCGTGGCCTGGATAACTGCCTTTTCGTTTATCCGCTTTCCGAATGGACTCTACTGGAACAAAAACTTAAAACTCTGCCCTTTACCCGTTCCGATGCGCGGGCTTTTATGCGTTTTTTCTTTTCCGGCGCCGCGGAATGTGAGTTGGACAAGCAGGGGCGGATTTTAATCCCGAATAATTTACGTGATCATGCCAAATTAAAAAAAGATGTAGTCGTCATTGGGGTTTCCAACCGAGTGGAAATCTGGAGTCAGGAAGTTTGGGATCAGTATAGCGAGGAAACAGGGCTGTCCTTTGAAAGTATTGCAGAAAAAATGATAGATATAGAGCTATAAGAGGGGGATACTAGGCAGAACAAGCAGAGAGATAAGGATGTGTACATCATGCAATTCACGCATAAGCCTGTCCTGCTCAAAGAAACCCTGGCTGTGTTGGCACCGCAGCCGGGAGAAATATTTGTGGATGGGACTGTCGGTGGAGGCGGGCATAGTCGCGAAATCTTAAAAAGGATTTTACCGGGAGGCCGTCTCATTGCCATTGACCAGGACAATGCCGCGTTGACAGCGGCAGCGGCTCACCTGCATGATTATGCTCATGCCGTTACTTTTGTGCAGCGTAATTTCTCCAAGCTGGCCACAATTTTGGCTGAACTAGGGGTGGAGGCAGTAGACGGAATCCTTTTTGATATTGGTGTATCCAGCTATCAGTTGGACGAAGGGGAAAGAGGTTTTTCTTACCAGGCAGACAGCCGCTTAGATATGCGGATGAATCAAAACGATAAAACTACGGCGGCTGATTTGGTCAATAATTTAGATGCAAAATCACTGGCACGGATTATTCGCGACTTTGGTGAAGAACTTTGGGCAAAGCGTATAGCAGAGTTTATTGTACATAAGCGGGAAACAGAGGGCCCCATTGAGACAACCGGGCAGTTGGTGGAAATAATTAAAGCGGCTATTCCGGCCAAAGCAAGACGCCGCGGACCACACCCGGCGCGGCGTACTTTTCAGGCTCTGCGTATTGCCGTTAATGATGAATTAAATGTGTTGGAAAAAGGATTGCAAGCTGCCATTAAAGCGCTGCGGCCCGGTGGCAGGCTGGCAGTAATTACTTTTCATTCTCTAGAGGACCGGATTGTGAAAAAAATTTTGCAAAATGCAGCGGCCGGTTGTGTATGTCCGCCAGGTTTGCCCCAGTGCGCCTGCGGGCAAAAGCCGGCAGTAAAGATCCTGACAAAAAGACCGCTGCAGCCCGGTATGCAGGAAGTAAAAGAAAATCCGCGAGCACGCAGCGCTAAATTGCGTGCGGCAATGAAAGTTCTAAATGAGGGGAAAGGTGAATAAAGTTGTTAGTAGCAAAAAAAAGTAGCCACGCGTGGCAGCAGTCACAATTTCAACCGGAATTAAAAACAAATACCGGCAAACAACCTCAAGTAATCACGGTAACGCAAAAATTGAAAGTGCTGGCCACAGTTTTAGTCTGTTCAGTCATGGCTATTACTGTTGTTGCTCATGCGGTGAAAATGGTTGAAGTGACAAGACAGGTTGAGTCAGCCAGGGCGGAACTACAGGCTTTGCAGGAAGAAGCACAGCATTTAAAACTGGAAATAGCAACTTTACGGACACCTGAACGTTTAGAACAAAAAGCATATGAACTGGGAATGCAGTATCCCCGACGGGATCAGTTGATTATTCTTTCTTATGATGCGACAGGGGATTAAGGATAAGACGGGAAGATGATACAAAGAAACTTTATATGGTGTAAACTCTGGGAGGGTTAGCTTTGAGCAGGCAGACGATCTCGAATATCACTGTGAAAAGGAGACTAATCTTCCTTTTCTTTTGTATGGCAGCAGCTGTGCTTGCTTTAATCCTCCGCCTAGTATGGGTGCAGCTGGTAAAAGGACCTGAACTGCAGGAAAGGGCCTGGGAGCAATGGACACGTGCCAACCCGGCCCGCGCACAGCGGGGAGATATCCTGGACCGAAACGGAAATTTATTGGCGGGCAGTGCCAGTTCACTTAGCATTTTAGCACGCCCCCGGCAGATAGAGAATAAAGAAGATGTGGCGCGCCGGCTGGCGCCCATTTTGGCAATGGAAGAAGAGCGCCTTTTAGATTTGTTAGACCGGCAGGCTGATTCTGTTTACCTAAAAAGACAGTTGGATGAGGAAATTGCCCAGGAAATCCGCAAACTTGAGCTGGAGGGAATTTACTTCAGTCCGGAACCTAAACGGTATTATCCCAACAATAAATTGGCTTCACAATTGCTGGGCTTTGTGGGGATTGATGAGGGCCTGGCCGGTTTGGAAAATCAATATGAGGCGGAACTGGCCGGGCAGGACGGACGTATTGAAATGCAGACTGACGGTAAGGGCAAGAAAGTGCCCCAGGGCGTGGAAAAATTTATTCCCCCCATAGAAGGTACTGATTTAGTTTTAACGATTGATCAAAATATTCAATTCATAATCGAGCGGGAAATGGAGCGGGTAATGCTGGAATCAGAGCCACTTGGCATCTATGCCATTGCCATGGATCCACAGACGGGGGAAGTTCTAGGCATTGCCGGTAAACCTGATTTTGATCCCAATAATTATGCCGCCTACCCCCAGGAGAACTGGAAGCTAACGCCTATTTCCAATACTTTTGAACCGGGTTCAACCTTTAAGCTGGTTACTTTGGCTGCAGCCATTGAGGAAGGGCATTATCATGCCCAAGAAGGATTTTTTTGTACCGGTTATGCCAAAGTTGCCGGCACCACCATTGGCTGCTGGACACGGGGGCGCGGCGGACACGGGGCAATTACCTTTACAGATGTTGTGCTGGGCTCATGTAACCCCGGCTTTATTGAGCTGGGCAACCGTATTGGTGCCGATAAACTTATGGAGTATGTGAAAGCTTTCGGTTTTGGGCAAAAAACCGGAATTGATATCATAGGAGAAGGAACCGGTATTTTATTTTCACCCCAGCAATATGGCCCTGTAGAAGCTGCCACCACAAGTTTTGGGCAAGGTGTGTCTGTCACTCCCATCCAGCAAGCCGTGGCAGTGGCAGCCATGGTCAATGGCGGCTACCTGATGAAACCTTATGTGGTGAAAGAAATGCGTGACCATGCAGGCAATGTGCGCAAGAATGAACCTCAAGTCCTGCGGCGTGTCATTTCCGAGGAAACAGCTCAGGAAGTAAAACGGATTATGGAGCTGGTGGTAACGGACGGTAGTGGTAAAACTGCGTATATGGAAGGATACCGCATGGGTGGTAAGACCGGAACAGCGCAAAAGGTAGGTTCCGGCGGCCGTTATATTGATGGGCAATATATTTTGTCATACATCGGATTTGTGCCGGTGGAGGATCCAAAGATTCTGCTTTATATTGCCGTTGATGCCCCGCAAGTAGGCCCGCAATGGGGTTCGCAAGTGGCTGCTCCCATGTATAAACGCATGATGGAAAGCATATTACAATACATGGAAATTCCACCTTCCACTACCGTCACCGAAACAGTACCTAAAATTGTGGAGGTACCGAATTTAATTGGCTTACCCTTGGATGATCATACGGTTAGCCTATTGGAAAAAGCAGGCTTGCTGGTTCGTTATATTGGTGAAGGTAACGAAATTTTGAACCAGACACCTAAAGGCGGGGCCCGAGTTCCGCTGCAAACAGAAGTTTTAGTTTATCTCGGTCCCGAAAGCGATGAGGAAGATATTGTGGTGCCTGATTTGCAAGGGAAAACTTTGCGTGAGGCAACGGAAATTCTTAACTGGCTGGGTTTAAGAATCAATAGCAGCGGATCCGGGGTCATTATCGGTCAGGATCCGGAGCCGCAGGCGAAAGTGAAAAAGAATGAGGTTGTTAATGTAGAGCTTGCAGTTCCTGGACAGGAGCAAGCAGAGAATGCCCCTGAAAATCTTCAAGAGTAGTTTTTAGCGGTGAAGATGTTGGTAAATGTGTGATATCGCGCATAAGGGGGTATAATAGCACGATGAAAACGCTTGCCCAAATGGTCGGCTGTCTGTTATACGCCGAAGTCCGGGGCCCCCTGGAACGTCAAATCACGGGAATTTGTTATCATTCCTCCCGTGTTCGTCCGGGCAATATTTTTGTTTGTCTCCCGGGAACCAGGTCCCATGGCAAGCGGTATGCGGCAGAAGCAGTGGCTGCCGGGGCTTCTGCCATAGTCACGGATCTAGATGATGTGCCGGCCGGTGAAGCCACAGTTGTACGCGTGCCTGATCCCCGGCTGGCATTAGCACTACTCTCAGCATATTATTATAATTATCCCTCTAAAAATTTGGTTCTGACCGGTGTCACCGGCACAAACGGAAAAACCACAACAACATATTTGATTGATGCCTTGCTGAAAAGTGCCGGGGCTGCCACCGGGCTTATTGGCACCATCGGCTACCATATCCGGGGGCAGGAATACCCGGCTTTGGCTACGACACCGGAAGCTGCCGACTTGCAGTACTATTTGCGCAAAATGGTTGACGCCGGCGTGACTCATGTTACCATGGAGGTATCTTCCCATGCTTTGGCGTGGGGCCGGACTATCGGTTGTGATTTTGATACTGTGGTGCTGACAAATATTACGGAAGACCATCTTGATTTTCATAAGACTTTTGAGCATTATCTGGAAAGCAAAAGTAAGCTTTTTGCCTGGTTGGGCTCCATGCCTGTTAAAGGCGGCAGGCCGCGCCGGGCAGTTATTAACGGTGATGATTTACATTGGCAACATCTGGCTGAACAGACGGCGGCAGAGGTATTTCTTTACGGGTTATCGCCGCATTGTCATGTCCGCGCATCCAATGTGCGTGTCAGGCAGGACGGTGTCCGTTACCGTTTAGACACCCCGGTGGGCGGGTTGACAGTGCAGCTGAAGATGACAGGGCTTTTTTCTGTATATAATTCTTTGGCGGCTGTGTCTGTGGCCCTTTTGGAAGGTTTAGGGCTTGGTCATATTAAAGCCGTGCTGGAAGGAATCACAGGCATTCCCGGACGTTTTGAACTAATTGACGTGGGGCAGGATTTTACCGTAATTGTGGATTATGCCCATACACCGGACGGGCTGGAGAATATTTTGCAGGCTGTGCGTGAATTTGCGCAAGGCAAAGTTATTACAGTCTTTGGTTGCGGCGGGGAGCGTGATCGTAGCAAACGCCCGTTAATGGGGGAAGTAGCGGGAATGTATAGCGATTATTGTGTTGTCACATCAGATAATCCCCGCGGCGAAGATGAATGGCAGATTATACGTGAGATTTTACCCGGTTTGCAGAAAGAAATGCCTAAAAACCGGTACATTGTCCTGACAGATCGTAAAGAAGCCATCTCTCATGCTTTAAAGATGGCTCAAAAAAAGGATGTGGTGGTCATTGCCGGTAAAGGCCACGAGACACAACAGATTTTTCGCGACCACGCCATTCCTTTTGACGATCGGCAAGTGGTGCGGGAATTACTGCAGAGGAGTCGAGAGTAAATGGAAATGAGCTGCAGGGCGGTGGCTACGGCTGTAAAGGGAAAAATTATCGCCGAGGGCCCGGAAGATAGATGGATTCGCCGGTTTGTTATTGATTCCCGGCAGGTGAGCCCGGGTGATTTTTTTGTACCTTTAGCCGGTGAACAGACAGACGGGCACAAGTTTATAGGTCACGCAGCACAAAAGGGGGCCATCGGCTGTTTTGTCCGGGAAAACGCAATGGTGGAGATTCCGCCGCAGCTTTTTATGATTGCTGTTCCTGACCCCCTGGTAGCGCTACAGGAGCTGGCGGCCTTCTACAGGCAAAAATTTGACCTATCTGTAGTGGGGGTCACCGGTTCCGTTGGTAAAACAACCACTAAAGACTTGATTGCCGCCGTCTTGTCCGCCCGCTTTAAAACTCTAAAAACTGAAGGAAATTTAAATAATGAAATTGGTTTGCCGCTGATGCTTTTGCGCCTGGATTCGAGTGTAGAAGCCGCCGTTTTGGAAATGGGCATGAGCGGCTTTGGCGAAATCAAATTTCTGGCCGGTCTGGCCCGGCCTTCAATTGGTGTTATCACCAATATTGGTGAATCTCACCTGGAGGCACTGGGCAGCCGCGAAGGAATTGCCCGGGCCAAAGGCGAATTGCTTGAGCAGTTACCTGCAGATGGGTTGGCAATTGTTAATGCTGAGGAACCGCTTTTAGTGGAGTTTGTGCAAAAACTAAAACGTCCCTTTATTACTTTTGGCTTTAAGCAGGGAGCTACTATCCGCTGTACGGCTGAAACGGTTAAGGACGGCAGGAAACTAATTTGTCTCGGCCAGGAAAATTTTCCTGAGCTATGGCTGGAGCCGCCTTTGCCGGGGAAACATAATCTTTATAATCTAATGGCGGCAGTCGCCGTGGGGCGGCATTTAAAGCTTGCTGATAGTGAGATTGTAAAGGGTCTGAAAGATGTGACTTTAAGTGCCATGCGTCTGGAGACAGTGACACTACCACAGGGTTATAATATTATTAATGATGCCTATAACGCCAGCCCTACCTCCATGGCGGCAGCTTTGGAGGTTTTGCAGGAACTTGCCCAAGGGGCAGGGAAAATTGCTGTTTTAGGTGATATGTTGGAACTGGGGGACTTGGAAAAGGAAGGGCATCTTCAGGTGGGACGGCTGGCGGCAAAAAGCGGGCTCAAAGCTTTAGTGGTTATGGGCAGGAGGGCCCGTTGGATTGCGCAAGGAGCAGAAGCAGCCGGTATGCCCGGGACAGCCATTTTTTCCTGTGCTACGCATGTACAGGCTGCAGATCTGTTGCAGCAGTTGGCAGAAAAAAATGACTGGATTTTATTAAAAGGGTCGCGGGGTATGAAGATGGAAGAAGTGCTTTATGCCCTACGGAGGGGAGTAGAATGAATCTACAGTTGGTACAGACAGCGTTTTTAGCCTTTTTAATTGGAATGATCATCGCACCTATTTTTATCAGCCTGGTGAAAAGACTGGCTTTGGGGCAGCAGATTCGGGAAGAAGGACCGCGCAAACATTTCAAAAAAGCAGGCACTCCCACCATGGGCGGTATGATTTTTCTTTTGGCATTTTTACCGGTTGTCTTGTTTTTAGCACCTAAAGATGTAAATTTATATCTGGCTCTATTTATGGTGCTGGGTAATGGGCTGATTGGTTTTATTGACGATTTTTTAAAAGTTGTCCGCAAACAATCACTGGGTTTAAAGGCGCGCAGTAAAATTATCGGGCAAATTATTGTGGGTGTTTTATTTTATCTGGGCTGGGTAATGTCAGGTCAGGCCAGTACGGTGCTTACAGTGCCTTTTACTAATTTTACCTTTGATTTGGGACCGCTTTATTTATTGTTTTTATTGTTTTTTATTTTGGGCTATACCAATGCCGTCAATCTTACCGACGGTGTTGACGGTTTAGCCGGGGGCACGGCGATTCTGGCCATGCTCTCTTACCTGTTAATTGCCTTTAAGTTTGGGCCGGTTTCCCTTTCTTACTTTAGTGCCGCAATGATAGGGGCAGTTTTTGCATTTTTAGTTTATAATCTTCACCCGGCCCGGGTCTTCATGGGCGATGTAGGTTCCCTGTCTTTAGGCGGTGCTTTGGCAGCTCTGGCGGTGCTGACAAAAACAGAGTTATATTTGCTGATTATTGGCGGTATCTTTGTCATAGAAGCTTTATCTGTCATAATCCAGGTTATTGTTTTTCAAAGCACAGGTAAACGTGTCTTTCGCATGAGTCCCCTACATCACCATTATGAATTGGGCGGCCACAGTGAATGGCGCGTGGTGACAGGTTTTTGGGCTGTAGGTTTTGTTTTTGCCGTTATTGGCTTGCTGCAGCTTGGCGCGCTCTAAATTTGAATATCGGGAAAGGGAGTAGCATATGAATTTGCAAGACAAAAAAGTGCTTGTAATCGGTTTGGCGCGCAGCGGCATGGCAAGTGTACGTCTTCTCTTGGAGGAAGGCGCCAAAATTGTTGTCAATGAGCGGCGTGAGTTATCGCAACTGGACGCCAAAGAGCTTGCATTTTTACAAAAGTACCCGGAAGTGGAATTCGTGGGCGGGGGACATCCGCCGCAGCTTGTGGACCCGGAAACATTTTTAGTGATAAAAAATCCGGGAGTACCGCCGTCTTTGCCATTATTGCAAAAAGCCTTTGCCACCGGGATTCCGGTCATCACAGAGGTAGAACATGCCTTTTGGCATCTGCAGGGAAAACTTGTGGCTATTACCGGTACCAACGGCAAAACCACCACCACTGCCCTGACCGGGGAAATCTTTAAAGCTGCAGGGAAAAATACTTTTATTGCAGGTAATATCGGTTCGCCGCTGTCGGCAGTGGTAGGTAAAGACAGTTCACAGGATATGATTGTGGCTGAACTTAGCAGCTTCCAGCTGGAAGGTACAAAAAATTTCCGCCCCCAACTGGCGGCTATTTTAAACATTACACCGGACCATCTTGATCACCATGGCAGTATGGAAGCCTACCGGGAGGCCAAGGCCAAAATTTTTGCCAATCAGCGGCGGGAAGATGTCATTGTGCTAAATGCAGATAATGCGGAAACATTCATGTTAGGCAGCCGGCCGCTTGCTCAAGTTTTTTATTTTAGCCGCCAGGCTAAAGTGGAGCAAGGCGCATATCTGTGTAACGGCATGATTGTGTTGCGGGATCAAGCCCGGGAAGTTGCAGTCTGCCGGGTAGAAGAACTGGTCATGTTAGGTGCCCATAATGTAGAAAACGCATTGGCAGCAGCACTTTTGGCCTGGTTGGGGGGAGTGAGTCCGCAGGTTATTGCGGAAGTCCTGAAAACTTTTCCCGGTGTGGCTCATCGCCTGGAATATGTCCGTACATACAATGGTGTTGACTATGTTAATGATTCCAAAGGTACCAATGTCGATGCCACCATTAAGGCTTTAGAAGCCGTCACGCGTCCCATTGTGCTCATAGCCGGAGGATACGAAAAAGGGGCAGATTTTACAGAGCTGGCACAGGCAGTGCAGGGACGGGTCAGGCATGCTGTGCTTATGGGGCAGGTAGCGGAACGACTGGCGGCGGAGTTTGAAAGTGCCGGTTTTACTTCTTTTTCCTTGGTCGGCAGTTTGGATGATGCCGTGTGGCTGGCGCAAAAACAGGCACAGGCAGGCGATGTGGTACTATTGTCGCCGGCATGTGCTTCCTGGGATATGTTTAAGGATTTTGAGGAGCGTGGAGACTTGTTTAAAAAGGCAGTCTGGGCATTGGGGGGAAAATTGTCATGACCGGCAGGAACCCGAATCTCCGCAAAAAAGAGGCGGATTTTATTCTCCTTTTTTGCACAATGACGCTGTTGGCCATCGGCGTGGTTATGGTTTTTAGCGCCAGTTACTATGTGATGCAGGACCGTAGTGATCCTTATTTTCATCTGCGCAGACAAGTTCTATGGGCGGCATTAGGCTTGGTGGGCATGCTTTTTTTTAGCAATTATAGTTATTGGAAATTAAAACGTTGGACTAATCTCGTTCTTCTAATCAGCTTTTTGCTGCTTGTGGCTGTTTTTATTCCCGGCATCGGGGTGGAAATATACGGGGCAAAACGTTGGATTGGTATTGGCGGTTTTACGGCGCAGCCGTCCGATATGGCAAAAATAGCTTTGGTGCTTTTTGCCGCCGCCTATTTATCCCAAAAAAAAGTACGGGTAGAAAACTTTTTTGAGGGACCTCTGCCTGTACTGGCTGTCATGGGTATCTTTTTTGTTCTGATTTTAAAACAACCTGATTTGGGAACGGCTGTGGTTTTGGCGGGAGCAATTATGATTGTTACTTTTGTGGCCGGCATGAGATTGCATCATATTTTTGCCGTGGCAGTTTGCGCCGTGCCTATGCTGCTTTATTTGATGTTCAGCGAGCCCTACCGCCTGAGGCGCCTGCTTTCTTTTCGTGACCCCTGGGCGGATCCCCTTGATACAGGTTATCAGATTATTCAGTCTTTGTACGCTATTGGTCCCGGTGGACTCTTTGGGGTAGGCCTTGGTCACGGCCGGCAAAAAATGTACTACTTGCCTGAACCGCACAGTGATTTTATTTTTGCCGTCATTGGAGAGGAACTGGGCTTTATCGGCACCAGCACTGTTTTACTCTTATTTTTTCTTTTGTTTTGGCGCGGTTTTAAAGTTGCGCTGTCGGCGCCGGATGCGTATGGGAGCCTTCTTGCCACAGGAATTACCGGGATGATAGGCCTGCAGACTTTAATGAATATTGGCGTGGTAACCGGCTCCATTCCGGTAACGGGTATTAATTTACCGCTCATTAGTTCCGGCGGTTCCTCCTTATTTTTTACTTTATGCAGTATTGGTATCTTACTTAATATTTCCAAGTACACCAGGTAGGGGGTTGGCAGATGCGAGTATTATTTGCCGGGGGCGGCACAGGAGGGCATGTCTATCCTGCTTTGGCATTGGCCCGCTACCTCCGTGAGCAAAAAAAGGCGGAAATCTTATTTATAGGTACAGAACGCGGGATGGAAAAACAAATTGTTCCGGCTGCTGGTTTTACCCTGGAAGTGATTCCGGTCATTGGCTTGGAGAGACGTCTTTCCCTGCGGCTGGCTCAAACTGCTTATCTGGCTGCCAAAGGAGTGGTACAAGCGCGAAAAATTTTAAATACTTTCCGGCCTGATGTAGTGGTGGGGACAGGCGGGTATGTGGCAGGACCGGTAGTTTTGGCGGCCAAACTTTCCCGTATCCCCACAGTTATTCATGAGCAAAATGCCATCCCCGGACTGACTAATATTTGGCTGTCCCGTCTGGCTAACCGGGTTTGCCTGAGTTTAGAAGGCAGTGAAAAATACTTTCCTCGCCCGGAAAAAACTATATTAACGGGAAATCCGCGGGCCACAGAAGCAGTGCTGGCGGCTGCCGATTTTTCTGCTGCATTGGAGCCGCACCTGGATCGTGACCGACCGGTGCTTTTATGTGTGGGCGGCAGTCACGGAGCAGCTAAAGTAAACGAAGCTTTCAGCGGTAGTCTGGAGTTGATCTTAACGGCGTGTGATGTACAGATTGTGTATATTACAGGTCCCCAATATTATGAGAGAATAAAAAAACAAACAGAGTCGCAAAGCAAGCGTTTTGCCGGTCGGCTGCATATTCTGCCCTATCACCGGCAACTGCCGCGTTTGCTGGCGCGAACCGATTTGGTAGTGAGCCGGGCCGGTGCTACCACCCTGGCGGAGATTACGGCTTTAGGCGTTCCGGCTGTTTTAATTCCTTCCCCCAATGTGACCAATAATCATCAGGAATATAATGCACAGATCCTGGCGGAAAAAGGAGCGGCGCTTTTAATACGTGAGCAGAACCTTTCTGTTGCAGGTTTAGCCACCCGTCTTGTTGAATTATTAACAAATCAAAGGCAGCTGCACAAAATGGCAGAGGCAAGCAAGGCTTTAGGCATCCCTGATGCTGCGGCAAAAATGACGGGTGTTATCTGTGAATTAGTCCGTTAGTAACGGTTTGGTCAGATTAATCCTGTTTTCCCTTCTCTAGAATAAACACACTCTGCTCCGTTTTGCATACTATGAAGTATGGCAAGGCAGAGTTTAGGGGATTTAGGTGGAAACTACATAACCATACCGTATGAGGATGGGCAGGACTTTTCGTGCCTGCCGTCCCGTTTTGCTTGGAGGAGACCGGGCTGGACTACAGCAACGAAGACATATCCTAAAGAAACCGCCACCCCTGTCTGCCTGAAGCCGACTACATCAAACCTGCCCGCAAGCAAGTATACAGGGAACCGGTTGCAAAAATTCTGGGCGGGAAGAGCGGCTGACTTTGGTATTAATACCGTTAAGGTTGCCTGCTCGGTATTAACGGGGAAGGTGGAAGCATGGAAAAACTATTAATTTGTGGAGGAAAACGGCTGGAAGGTGTTGTCCGCATTGGTGGGGCAAAAAATGCCATTTTGCCCATCCTGGCAGCTATTTTACTTAATAAAAGCAATGATGAGATTATTCTCACCAATGTCCCGCGCATCAGTGACGTGGCAAAAATGGTGGAAATACTCCGCAGTCTTGGGGCAGAAATTACCTGGAGCGGAACTAATATGGCTGTGTCGCCCCGTAATCTTACCGGGTATGCTGTAGAAGAGCACTTAATGCGGGAAATGCGGTCGACGATTTTTTTGATGGGTGCCCTTTTAGCCCGTTTCGGTCAAGTTTGTATTTCCCATCCGGGCGGCTGTGCCATTGGTCAAAGACCTATTGAGCTGCATTTAAAAGGTTTGAAAAAGCTGGGAGCACAAATACGTGAACAACACGGTTATATTTATGCTTCCTGTTCACGCCTGACCGGTGCCGATATCCATCTGGATTATCCCAGTGTGGGGGCAACGGAAAATATTATGATGGCTGCAGTTTATGCTCGCGGCGTCACTGTCATTAGTAATGCCGCTAAAGAGCCGGAAATAGTTGATTTGCAAAATCTGTTAAATAAAATGGGAGCTAAAATTCGTGGTGCCGGGACGGATCAGATTAGAATTATCGGCGTGAACCAATTGCATGGTGTGGAGTACAGTGTTATTCCTGATCGCATTGTGGCCGGCACATTAATGATTGCCGCTGCCGCCACCGGTGGGGAAATTATTTTGGAAAATGTTATTCCGGGACATCTGGAGGCGGTTACGTCCAAACTGCGTGAAACGGGGGTACAGATACGCGAAGAAAGTGAGCGGGTACTTATTAAGGCGCCAAAGCGCCTGCGTGCCGTTGAATTTGTGCGGACGCTGCCTTACCCGGGTTACCCCACAGATTTGCAGGCACCAATTATGGCTGCCCTGACCCTGGCGGACGGAACCAGTATGGTGGTAGAAAATGTCTTTGACTCTCGCTTTAAACATGTGGGAGAATTAAATCGCATGGGTGCACAAATTGTGGTGGCTTCTGATAACAGGACGGCCGTTGTGCATGGTGTTGAAAAACTTACAGGCGCCACGG
Organism: Bacillota bacterium; assembly: GCA_012523945.1. Classification (GTDB taxonomy): domain Bacteria; phylum Bacillota; class Dethiobacteria; order Dethiobacterales; family Dethiobacteraceae; genus JAAYSO01. The sequence goes on along the minus strand of JAAYSO010000104.1, from coordinate 23,582 downwards.
TGACGGCTCCTGATTTACGGGCCGGTGCAGCCCTTGTCATTGCCGGTTTGGCGGCTGAAGGGGAAACAATTGTGGAAGGTTTAGAGCATATTGCCAGAGGGTATGAGAATTTAGAGGGTGACTTAAATAAACTAGGTGCTGAGATTAAGCGCATCAGGGTGTAGCGGCGAAAACAGTCGCTGCACCCTGGTGTCGACCGGAGGACTTTATATGAGCAAGTTCTCACAGAGACAAACTAATTGGACAAGTAATAATCGTAAGGCTTCTCTTGGTAAAAAATTGAGAAAAATTCTGCTTTTCGTTTTTTTGCTTTTTGTGCTTTTATGGGCAGGTTTGGTTTTTATCCGTTCCGATTTTTTTAGTCTTAAGCAAATTGAGATTATAGGTAATGAGCGCTTAAGCGAAGAAGAGATTATAGATTCTTTGCAGGTGCACTTGGGTGATAATGTCTTGCAAATGAATATGTCGCTTTTAGAGGAAAGGCTACTTTTAATTCCCCGGGTGGAAAGCGTCAAAATTGAGCGCCGGTGGCCGCAAATTTTACAGGTGGAGCTGGCGGAGAGGGAAGTTTTAGCACTGATACCTTTCCAGGAGTATTTTTTGGAAGTAGGTACTAACGGGCAAATCCTAGGCTCCGCCCCTCAGGCGTTAGATCCCGCCTTGCCTTTACTTACCGGGCTGGCTCCGGTAACTGTTGCCGTGGGGGAATATATTTTACATACGCAGTTACTTGATAAAGTCAAGGAAATCTGTAGCGGACTGGAAGAGGAAAAACTAATGGTTTCGGAAATAAATGTGGCTAATGAAAACAATATTATCCTGATTACCCTTGATGGACTAACCGTTTGGTTTGGGGAGAAGGATTTTGCCAAAAAAACACGAATTTTAGCACAGATCATGGGACAGCTTGACATACGGCAAAAAGAGGGATATTTGGACCTGCGGGTCGCAACGGCTCCTGCTTTTCATATTACGGAAAATTAGAAAAACAATAGTCTAAAAAAAGGGAAAACCTAACTCTTGTTGAATAAAACAGTAGTAGTTTTAATGGCGAGGGGGGTGTTTTTTTGAAACGAAACTTAATTTGCGGTCTGGATATTGGTACGTCCTCTGTTCGGGCCATAGTCGGCGAAATGAATCTGGACGGTACGACAAACATTATCGGCGTTGGGACAAGCCCCTCAAACGGTCTGAAAAAAGGGGTTATTGTCGATTTAGATAAAACGGTGGAAGCGATTATAGACGCGGTGGAAGAGGCGGAAAGAATGGTAGGAACAAGTATTCCTACTGCTTTTTTAAGCATTGTGGGCTCCCAAATTGGTTTGGTGAATAATCGCGGTGTGGTCGCAGTCACCGGGGAAGACAGGGAAATATCTGAAGAAGATGTGGAACGCGTATTACAGGCCGCAAAAGTGATCGCACTGCCTCCGGATCGTGAAATAATAGATGTCATCCCCCGTGAATTTATTTTAGATGGCTATGACGGAATACACGACCCTGTAGGTATGGTAGGGGTGCGTTTAGAAGTTGATGCCATGATTATAACCGGTATGGTTTCCTCTTTGCGCAATTTATATCGTTGCGTAGAAAGGGCCGGCTTGGAAATTGAAGGTGTTGTTTTAAGTGCGCTGGCTAATGCTGAAGTTGCCTTGACCCGGGACGAAAAAGAATTGGGGACGGTATTGATCGATATAGGAGGCGGCGTTACGGAAATTTCCGTATTCCAAAATGGTTATTTAAAAAGCATTGCCACCTTGCCTGTAGGCGGGGATCATATTACAAATGATATTGCCGTGGGGTTACAGACCACCTTACATAATGCGGAAAAAATTAAACTGGACCACGGCGTATCCATGCAACATTTGGTGCCGGAAGGAGCAACTATGGAGTTGCCGCATATTGCCGGTAAAACTACGCGCGAAATACCGCTACAGGAATTGGCTATGATTATTGAATCACGTTTAATGGAAATTTTACATATGGCGTACGAAGAATTAGTTGAACTGGGATATCCTGATCCGCTGCCGGCAGGAATTGTCCTGACAGGCGGTGTATCATTAACACCGGGACTTGTGGAGCTGGCGGAGCAGATTTTTCAGACTTCGGCACGGGTTGCCCAGCCAAGTTATATGGGAGTAAAAAGCCCTATATACTCTACGGCTGTGGGCATTATCCGTTATGTACAGCATACGCAGATGCATCTTTTGAGTGAATATAGGGGTGGACGGGCCGGATTGCCTGGTTTTTTTGAAAAAGTTAGAAATTGGTTCCTGGAGATGTTTGATTAATCCGCGCAGATGGGAAGGGGAGGGCTATTTTGATAGAATTTGATTTTGAGATGGAACAGTTTGCACAAATAAAAGTTATTGGCGTCGGCGGCGGGGGCTGTAATGCCGTAAACCGCATGATCGAGGCCGGACTGCGTGGTGTTGAGTTTATTGCCGTCAATACCGACGCGCAAGCGCTCTATATGTCCAGCGCTGAACACAAACTGCAAATCGGAGAAAAACTGACAAAAGGTTTGGGTGCCGGAGCCAATCCGGAAATCGGCATGCAGGCAGCAGAAGAAAGCCGTGAGGAAATTAAGGAAAGTCTTAAAGGAGCAGACATGATTTTTGTCACGGCCGGAATGGGGGGCGGGACAGGCACAGGTGCGGCTCCCATTATTGCTGAAATTGCCAAAGAAATGGGCGCTTTAACAGTCGGTGTAGTGACGAAACCTTTCACCTTTGAGGGGCCGCGCCGGCGCAAAGCGGCGGAACAAGGAATTGCAAAATTAAAAGAAAAAGTTGATACCATCATTGTTATTCCTAATGACAGATTGTTGCAGGTGGTGGAGAAAAGAACTCCCATTTTAGAGGCTTTTAGGATAGCTGATGATGTGTTGCGCCAGGGGGTACAGGGTATTTCGGACCTGATTGCCGTTCCCGGTCTCATTAATCTTGATTTTGCAGACGTGAAAACTATCATGCAGGAAACAGGTGCCGCTTTAATGGGTATCGGTGTGGCTTCCGGTGATAACCGTACTGTGGAAGCTGCGAAAATGGCTATTGAAAGCCCTCTTCTGGAAACATCCATTGACGGTGCCCGTGGCGTGCTTTTAAATATTACCGGCGGTTCTAGTTTAGGTTTATTTGAAGTGAATGAAGCGGCCGAGATTGTGGCAGAAGCGGCCGACCCCGAAGCCCATATTATTTTTGGGGCAGTAATTGATGATTCTTTACAGGATGAAGTCCGGGTAACAGTAATTGCTACCGGCTTTGAGCATGATGCCACTGAACGGATACAAATGCTCAATGAGATTTCTCATAAGAATTTTAGCAGTGGCGATATAGACATTCCCGCATTTTTGCGGCGTAAACGGTAAAAAATAGTTAAGACAGAAAACAGGTTCGATAGCTATCGAACCTGTTTTTTTTGCTCTAAAACTTCTCTTTTTGTTTACCGCATCGTTTCTGGTAAATGAAAATAAGGGTATTTAATTGCTTTCGACACCAGACTCTGACAAAATTTGTAGGCAAGATGAGTTATAATTTTGCATAGGTATAAAATGGCGGGCATATAATCTAACGGTTTTATGCACCCATTTTCGGGGCGGGGTGTTTTTAATGTATGTGGAGGACCTCCTTGCCCTCAACTTTATGATGAATGTATTTCTCCTGTATCTTACCGCTCGCCTGCTGGGCAGAAATGTGGCCAAAAAACGGATACTGGCCGGTGGGTTCTTGGCTGCACTGTATAGCCTGGCAATTTATTTGCCGGCTTCTGCCGTATTTTTTTCCTGGGCGGGCAAGCTGCTGGTTTCCGTTATTATTGTTTGGTTTACTTTTAGACCCAGGCGTTTTGTGGAAACACTGCGGCTGTGCGGTGGTTTTTTTCTGGCTTCATTTATTGTTGGGGGGACTGTTTTTGCGCTTTATTTTTTTACCGGTGCGCAGGTTCTCAGAGAAGGCGGTGTTTTTTATCTCCGGCCTGCCCGGCCGGGAGTGTTGTTTTATGGAGCACTGATAACTTTTTTCTTGCTACTTGTGGTTTGGCGTTTTGGCGAATGGCAGCGAAACAGCCGAAAATTTCGTTTTTATCTTGAGATTTTTGATGAAGGGCAGAAGGTAACTGTAAATGCACTGGTGGATACGGGTAATCGTCTTCATGATCCGTTTACAGGCAAACCTTTATGTGTGGCCAGTTTCCACGCCGTGAGCCGGCTTTTGCCGCCTGTTTTACGGACAGCCTATAAAACAGGCCAGGATCCGGTAATGGCACTTGGTGAACTTTCCGGCGAAGAAGCGGCTAAATTTGGCGTGGCACCTTTTCGTGCTTTGGAAAATGCCGGTGTTTTATTGACTTATCGGCCGGAAAAAGTAATTCTGGGAACAAGCAACTACAGAGAGGAGAGACAAGATTTGCAGTTTGCGCTGACAAGAAAGCCGTTGTCGTTGGACGATGAGGCGGAAGTATTACTACACCCGTATATTTTGGAAAAAACAGGAGGTGTGGGCTATTGAAACTGTTGACACACTGGAGACTTCGTCTCAGGTTAGTTTATCTGCGGCTGCTGCAGCGTGTCGGCATCGAAGTATTACCGGAAATTTATTATGTCGGCAGTTCGGAAACGCTTCCACCTCCGTTAACACAGGAAGAAGAAATTTTTTTACTGGAAAAACTAAAAAAAGGTGATGGTGCAGTAAAGACAGTTTTGATTGAACGGAACCTGCGGCTTGTGGTTTATATTGCCCGGAAATTTGAAAACACGGGGATTCATATTGATGACTTGGTCTCCATTGGCACCATCGGATTAATAAAAGCAGTTAATACTTTTGATCCGCATAAAAATATTAAACTGGCCACATATGCTTCAAAGTGCATAGAAAATGAAATATTAATGTTTTTACGGCGGAATAATAAAGTTAAAGCGGAAGTTTCCTTTGATGAACCGCTTAATGTGGACTGGGACGGCAATGAACTTTTGCTTTCCGATGTGCTGGGAACGGAAAATGATTTAGTCTTAAAAAATATTGAAGCAGAGGTGGAACGCAAATTACTTTATTCCGCTATGGAAAAATTAAGTTGTCGGGAAAAAAAGATTATGCAATTGCGGTTTGGTTTGTTGGGAGAGGAAGAAAAAACACAGAAAGAAGTAGCCGGAATGCTGGGTATATCGCAATCATATATTTCTCGTCTGGAAAAAAGAATTATTAAGCGGCTGCAAAAAGAAATCAAAAAAATGGAATAAATTAAATGAGCTTGTCAGGGTAGCCAATCATTTGTTGAATAAAATAACCCTCTCAGGAAATACTGCAAGTATAAAGGCAGGGGATTTCTTCCTTGTCATTTTCAACCGGGAGGGGATTGGCTTGATGAATAAAGTTGAAATCTGTGGCGTTAATACTTCCAAATTACCCGTCCTGAAAAATGAGGAAATGCGGCGCCTTTTTAAGCAGATGCAGGCAGGCGACAAAAGTGCGAGGGAAAAGCTTGTTAATGGGAATTTAAGGCTTGTTTTAAGTGTGATTCAGCGCTTTAATAATCGCGGTGAATATGTAGATGATCTGTTTCAGGTTGGTTGTATCGGCCTGATCAAAGCGATAGATAATTTTGATCTGGGGCAAAACGTGAAGTTTTCCACCTACGCCGTCCCCATGATTATCGGTGAGATTCGCCGTTATTTGCGGGATAACAACCCTATCAGAGTATCACGGTCACTGCGTGATATTGCTTACAAAGTTTTGCAGGCACGTGACAGTTTGGCCAATCGTTATGGACGAGAGCCCAACATCAATGAGATTGCCAATGAACTTGATTTGAAAAGAGAAGAAATTGTTTTTGCCCTGGACGCCATCCAAGAGCCTGTTTCTTTATTTGAGCCTATTTACCATGACGGCGGTGATCCTATTTTTGTCATGGATCAGATATCCGATGATAAAAATGAAGACGAAAAGTGGCTGGAAGTCCTGGCCATCAAGGAGGCTTTGCAAAAATTAAGTGACAGGGAAAAATTAATTTTGACTCTTCGCTTTTATCGCGGGAAAACGCAAATGGAGGTAGCTGATGAAATCGGTATTTCCCAGGCACAAGTTTCACGTTTGGAAAAAGCAGCCCTGGGACATTTGCGCAAGCATGTACAGTAGGAGCAGCAACTAATAACAGATAATATCTTGCATAAGGAGGTGGAGAAGGTGCACAAAAAAACAATTTTTCAAGTCAGCTTAAGTTTAATGCTGGCAGCAGTGCTGTTAATAGTGTTCCTGTCTCCCCCGGGTGAAACTGTTTTGGCTTTTAATCAGGACAATTTAATTAGGGTAGCAGAAGTGCGCGAAGTGGATGGTAAATATTATTACCGCCGTGTGGCACCGGTTTCAGAATTTCGGCCTTAGAATCTTGAGAGCAAAAAGCTCTCTTTTTTTGTCTACTTGTGACTGTTTCGCATATACTGTAGGTAAAGGTAAGAATAGAGGTGCGATATGATTAAAATATCTGACCTCCGCAATCGTGAAGTGATAAATATTGTGGACGGAAAACGTCTGGGGATGATTTACGACCTGGAGTTGGACCTGGAAAAGGGCAGGATTTCCGCCATTATTGTACCGTGCTCTACCGGCATTTTTAAAATTTTCGGTAATGACCGCGATTATATCATCCCGTGGGAAAATATTGTTAAAATTGGTGTTGATACGATCCTGGTGGAGCTGACCGGTACTGTGCCTTAACGTCCGCTTTGCTTTAAGTTTTAATTCCCCAAAAAATTATTAAATTTTCCTGGACACACTATATCTGGTGGTGTATAATTGTGCCAGTACTAGATATAGTGTTTTTAGTTTGCTTGGGTTTTAAGAGATTTTTAAAGGAGGGAGACGGGTGAAGTGCCCATTCTGCGGTTGTTTGGAAAGCCGTGTTATTGATTCTCGTTCCACCGATGAGGGCAGTGCGATCCGGCGGCGACGGGAGTGTACTGCGTGTGAACGGCGCTTTACAACTTACGAGAAGCTTGAAGAAGCTCCTTTGATTGTGGTGAAGCGCGACGGTCGCAGACAATTATTTGATCGCAGTAAAGTATTAAACGGTTTAGTTTACGCAGGGGGCAAACAAAAAATTCCACTTTCAGTTTTTGAAGAATTGGTTGATGAGGTGGAACGGGAGTTGCGGAGTAATTTTGCGCAGGAAGTAACCTCGGATGAAATTGGTCAGCGCGTTTTAGCAAAATTATATAAAATTGATGAAGTGGCTTACGTGCGCTTTGCTTCTGTATATCACAAATTCGAGGACATTAACGACTTTAAAGAAGCGTTGGCAAAGATGCCGATGGAAGAGGAAAGAGACAACCGGAGGGAATCTTAATGTTTACAGAAATAAGAAAACGCGATGGGCGGATTGTTCCGTTTAACGCGGAAAAAATAACGGACGCTATCTTTAAAGCGGCACAAGCTGTGGGCGGGGAAAACAGAAAGATAGCTGAAAGCTTGACTAATCAAGTCATTAAAGAGTTGGCCAAACAAGGCTATAACGGGGTAATCCCCACTGTAGAAGAAGTACAGGATATTGTGGAAAAAGTTTTAATTGAAAATGGACATGCTCGTACCGCAAAAGCTTACATATTGTACCGTGATAAAAGGAGCCGTATTCGCGAAGGTAAAAGTGACCTGATGGATACGGTTAAAGAAATATTGATTGAAACCAGTAGAGAAAACGCCAATATTTCCAATTCACCTTCGGCCAAAATGCTGCAAATTGCCAGTGCAGCCAGCAAGCGTTATTACCTGACTAATTTATTGCCTGAAGAGTTTTCGCAAGCACATATAAACGGTGCCATTCATATTCATGATTTAGATTATTACGGCAAAACAATTAACTGCCTGCAAATTGATTTATATAAATTATTAAGCCAGGGCTTTAATACCGGCTACGGTTATATCCGCCCGCCGAAGCGGATTGCTTCCGCTGCCGCCCAGGCAGCCATTATCCTGCAGAGCAACCAAAACGATATGTTTGGTGGACAAAGCTTCCCGCATTTTGATCGCGCCATGGCGCAAATCATTGCCGAGATGCCGCAGCAGCCTGATGAAGATGAAATCTTCCAGGCAATGGAAGGATTGATCTATAACTTAAATACAATGCACTCACGTGCCGGTGCTCAAGTTCCTTTTTCCACGCTTAATTTGGGTACTGATACCAGTAAAATGGGCCGAGCCATTACCTGGGCCGTGTTGCGTGCTTTTGAAAGAGGACTGGGCCGGGGAGAAAGTCCAATTTTTCCCAATTTAGTGTTTAGATTGAAAAAAGGAGTTAATTTTAATCCGGAAGATCCTAATTATGATTTGTTCCAGTATGCCATGCGTGTTGCCGCCAAGCGCCTGAACCCCACCTTTAGTTTTATGGATGCCAGTTTTAATGCCAAGTACGGGGATGACGTGGCGTACATGGGCTGCCGGACACGCGTGATCGGCAACCGCCATGGAGAGGAAGTTTCAGCCGGTCGCGGTAATATTGCGCCTGTTTCGCTGAATTTGCCGCGTTTAGCTCTGCAGACAAGGGATGTTAACCTCTTTTTTGTGGAATTAGACCGCCTGATGCGTTTAGCGGCGCGGCAGCTTCTGCATCGTTTTGAGATTCTGGGCAACCTGCGCGCCAAAGATTTACCCTTTTTGATGGGGCAGAAGTTGTACATGGGTTCGGAAAATCTAGGTCCGGACGATCCCATTAAAGAGGTCATTAAAAACGGAACTTTATCTATTGGCTTTATTGGACTGGCGGAAACACTTATTGCCTTGCTGGGCAAACATCATGGTGAAGATAAAGAAGCGCAGGAGCTGGGGCTGAAAATTATCTCCCACATGTCGAAACGGGTAAAGCAGTTTGCCGAGGAGTTTGATTTGAACTTTACCTTGTACGCTACCCCGGCTGAAGGCTTGTCCGGCCGTTTTGTCAAGATGGACCGTGAAGTTTTTGGCATTATCCCCAGGATAACTGATAAAGAGTATTATACAAACTCTGTGCATATTCCGGTTAACTATGTCATGTCTCTTTTTGATAAACTTACAATTGAAGCAGCTTATCATCAATATCTTGATGCCGGCCATATTGCTTATGTGGAACTGGAATCTCCCCCCGGCGAAAACTATGAAGCCGTGGAAGAGATTGTGCGGCACATGAGTGAGGTAGATATCGGTTATGGCGGTATCAACTACCCCATTGATGAATGTCGCAGTTGCGGTTTTAGCGGTATTGTTGATGATTGCTGCCCGAACTGCGGAGGTTTTGATGTCCGGCGGATTCGCCGCATCACAGGTTATCTCTCCACAGAAGAACGTTTTAATAATGCAAAACTGGCGGAACTGCATGACCGCAGGGCACACTGCCGGTAAGAGCATGGCCGGCGCAGGAAACACGGAAGCCGGAGCATACTGCTGATGGAGGTGGCGATGTGCGGCTTAAATTGGCCGGTTTGCATAAAAATAGTGTGGTAGACGGACCGGGTCTGCGGACAGTAGTGTTTACTCAAGGCTGTCCGCATGCCTGTCCCGGCTGTCATAACCCACAGACACATGATCCCGACGGCGGTTATTGGGCCGATGTGGATGCCGTGGCGACGGAAATTTTGCAGGAAAGGCGTCTGCGCGGAGTGACTTTTTCCGGGGGTGAGCCGTTTTTGCAGGCAGAAGCACTGGCCGTACTGGCGGAAAAACTTAAGGCACAGAAGCTTCACCTGGTAGTTTATAGCGGCTATACCTTTGAAGAGTTAAAGGCAAAGGCAAAGACAGATGCAGCCACGGCAGCCCTTTTAGCGGCTTGTGACCTGCTGATAGACGGACCTTTCAAAAAGGAAGAAAAAGATCTGGGGCTTTTATATCGCGGATCCGGTAACCAGCGGATTATTGATCTGCCGGCCAGCTTGGCTGCCGGGGAGGTAGTGCTTGCAGATTTACACCGCCGGGAAGCGAGGCAGGCTAATGCCTAAAAATATAAAGAAAAGCCGAGAAGCAGAAAGAATTGTGGCGGCGGGCGGGATAAGGTTTTTGCAATTTACTGCTTTAGCTGACGAAGGGCTGGTGCATGGTTTTTCCTTGCGCCAAGGAGGTGTCAGCCTGCCCCCGTATGAGGAACTGAATCTGGGGCTGCATGTGGGTGATGATCCCGGATTTGTCAGGGAAAACCGGAACCGTTTAGCGGCCGCTTTAGGTTATGTGCCGGAAAATGTTGTTACCTGCCGGCAGGTTCACGGCACTGTCATTCGCCGGGTGGGGGTGAAGCAAAGGAGCCTGGGTCATTTAAACTATGCAGATGCCCTGCCGGGTACAGACGGTCTGATTACACTGGAGCCGCATGTGGTGCTGATGGCCCATGCAGCCGACTGCACCCTGCTTTTTTTCTACGATCCGGAGGCACATTGTATCGGCCTGGCCCATGCTGGTTGGCGCGGCGCCGTTGCCGGTATGGGGTCACGCATGGTGGAAGCAATGTGCCAATGCGGCTGCCGCAGGGAAAATCTGCGGGTGGTACTGTCTCCGTCCATTGGTCCCTGCTGTTACCAGGTGGGGTCAGAAGTTGTGGAGGCTGTACCCGGGCGTTTCCGGCAGCAGGTACTGCAGCAGGCAGGTAATAGTTTTTATTTAGATTTACCCGAGTTGCAAGTTTTAGATCTCCTGGAAGCTGGGATTAAAGAGAGCAATCTGTTTCGCAGCAGTTACTGTACACATTGCCGCACTGATCTTTTTTATTCGTACCGGGCTGCCGGTGGCTTGACAGGCCGCATGGCCGGTATAATTTCTATGAAGTGGTAGGCAAAATGCAGAGAATGAGAAAAAGAAAGTTTACAGTGATAGAAGGACAGCGCGGCAAAAAACAAAGACGCAGCGTAAAGGGCGGGTTTTTGCTTATAACCATTGTGCTGCTGGCTGTATTGGGGGCATGGTTTGGGGGCAGAAAGCTGGCGGCCAAACTGTTGGTGGAAACAGTAATTGCTTATGAAGATGTTTTGGAACAAACACTAAATGTAGACGGAGTTTTAGTCCGGGAAGAAAATGTTGTGGCTGCTCCCACCAGTGGTACCTTACGCTGGCTGGTACAGGAGGGTGAGCGTGTGCCCAGCGGTTATCCTGTGGCGGAAATTACTACTGTGGGCGGTTCAGTGGTAACGGTTACCGCCCCGCAGCCGGGAATAATGGTGCCGCAATTAGACGGTTTCGAACAAATTTTGCAGCCACATGGTTTAAGCCAAATTGACCCGGCACTACTGCAGAAACAAGCACAAGAGGAAGAAGCTGACGAAGAAAAAACTGAAGGCACAGCAGAGGCTTTTGTGTTAAAAGGCAGCTTTTTGTTTAAAATAGTCGATAATTTTCCTTGGTATTATGTGGCTCAATTTGAAGGAAATCGCTTTATAAAGCTCGAAGAACAAAGCAAAGTGGCTATAAGTTTTTCTTTTGCGGGAGAAGAGGTAGAGCCGGTAGCAGCAAGAATCACAGAAATCCGCACAGAAGAAGATCTTGTAACCGTGGTTTTTCAATTGCAGGAAGAAGTGGACGGATATTACCGGGAACGTTTCACCCGGGCAGATATTATTTATGCCAGGGCCCGCGGTATCATTCTTCCGGCATCAGCCCTTATTTTGCGGGACGATGAAGTAGGTGTATATGTACTGATCAAATCAAAAGTCAGGTATCGTAAAGTGGAAGTATTGGAAACATATGACGATCAAGTTGTGGTTGACGGTATTCAACCAGGTCTTCCGGTTATTATCAATCCGTCATGGGTAGAGGAAGGACAGCAAATATGAGTAGTTTGGCGTTGAATCTAAAAGAGGTAAAACAAAATATTGCTCAAGCGGCAGCCCGTAGCCGTGGCCAAAAAGTGGAACTTATTGCGGTGACAAAAACTGTGCCACCACTGGTGATAGCCGAAGCCATCGATTTGGGTGTCACTGCCTTTGGGGAAAACAGGGTGCAGGAAGCTTTACCTAAAGTAGCTGCTTTCCCGGAAGTACAGTGGCATTTCATCGGCAGGTTGCAGACAAATAAAGTTAAGCATGTGGTGGGCCAATTTACTTTAATTCACTCTTTAGACCGCTGGAAGCTGGCTGAAGCCCTGCAGAAGGAAGCTTTAAAAAGGGGACAGGTAGTACGAGCTCTGCTGCAGGTTAATATCGGCAGGGAAGAGCAAAAGGGAGGCGTAGATCCCGATGAAGTTGAGGATTTTTTACAGGATGCTTCTGCTTTATCGCAACTGCGCATTGAGGGGCTGATGACTGTGCCTCCCATTTGCACTGAACCTGAGGAAGCACGGCCTTATTTTCGCCGGATGTATGAACTTTTCAAGAATACTCGTATAAAGGGTATAGAGATGAAATATTTGTCCATGGGTATGTCTGCCGACTACGAGGTTGCCGTGGAAGAAGGAGCTAATCTTGTTCGTGTGGGGAGTCTACTTTTTGGGCCAAGACCTAAATAGGGGGAATTATGGTGGCAAAATTCTGGGATAAAATTCTGACATTTTTAGGCTTGATTGAAGAGGAAGAGGAAGAAGAGACCATTAGTGATGTGGAGTTTGCCAGATCACAAAGGACACGCAAGGGAAATATTTATAATCTCCATAGTGTAAACAGCAGTAAAGATTTGCGTTTAGTGATAACTAAACCGCGGGAGTTTGAAGAGGCACAGGCGATTGTAGATCATATCAAAAACAGAAAACCTGTACTTGTTAATCTGGAGGAAGCTGAAGCGGAAGCAGCCAGAAGGATTATCGATTTTATTTCCGGGGCAACCTATGCTGTGGATGGAAATATGCAAAAGGTGAGCCAGCAGATTTTTGTTTTTGCACCGCTACAAGTGGAAGTTAACGCGGAATTTCGTAGAGAGTTAAATGACCATGGCGTTACGGTGACTCTGGATGACTAGGAGTGGTATGTTTGCCGTTTTGGGGATTTAAATTAAGAGCAGTTTTAGATCTGGTCATAGAAATTTACTACTGGCTGTTGATTGCACGGATCATTTTTCCTTTACTTCGTTTGGGGCACAATACTCATCCGCTTATTTTGCAAATACGCCGCTTTGTTTATGGACTGACTGAACCTATTTTGGCTCCTATCCGCAAAGTCTTAATGCCGATTCAGTTCGGTTCAGGTCTTTATCTGGATCTATCACCGCTGATTGCAATGCTGCTTATACGCTTGATAAGAAGCTTGTTGTGGCGTTTGCTGTTTTAGTTTTGACGGGGGTAAATTATGGATAAAGAGAAAATTTTAGAACGTTTTACACAGGAAAGCGAGCGGCAAACGGCAAGTATAGTTCTAGACCGGGCCCTGAAAGCGGATAAGACCGGCGAAAGTCAAATTACTGATTTTTTCGATCCGTATCAGCAGCGTATAGCCGATAATGTGCTCCATTTTTTTAAAGGACTTAAACAAATAAGCTGGGGTGGATATGACGGAGCGGAACGTGCCCGCATTCTGCTTTTCCCGGCGGTTTGGCAAAGTTCTTTGACAGACGTGCCGCTGTCTTTTTTACAGGCACAAGTGAGTAAACAGGCACAAGGTTTAACTCATCGCGACTATTTGGGGTCGCTTTTAGGACTGGGATTAAGGCGGGAAAAAGTAGGAGATATTTTAGTTTTACCGGAGGGAAAAGCACAAGTTGTTGTTTGCCCGGAAATTGCCGGTTTTATCTTGACAAATTGGCGTGAGGTGGGAAGATACAGGGTTTCCGTAGAGGAAATTTCCGCAGCAGAGTTAACTCCTCCGCCTGCCCGGGTACGTGAGATTAAAACTACTGTGGCCAGCCTGCGGTTAGATGCAGTGGCCAGTTCCGGCTTTGGGCTTTCCCGTAGCAAACTGACTCCTGCCATTAAGGCAGGACATGTGAAATTAAACTGGCAAACAGTAAAAAGCGCCGCTGCCGCTGTTAAAGAAGGTGACATTATTTCCGTAGCCGGGCGAGGGCGTGTGGAGGTGGCTGAAGTGCGAGGTTTCAGCAAAAAAGGGCGTATTCAGCTGCTTTTAAAAAAATACACTTAAAACTGCAGGATTTTATCTCCTTTGGCGCGAAATGTTAGAAAAAACCAAAGCTCCCAATTGCAAGTCAGTCAGGCTTTGGTGCGGAAAAAATGGGGGTGTATAAGCGTGCCTTTAACGCCGATTGATATCCAGAATAAAGAATTTAGTCGTTCTATTCGTGGTTATTCTCCGTCTGAAGTGGATGAATTTCTTAACCGTGTAGCTAAAGATTTAGAAGAATTAATTAAAGAAAATGTGGCTGCCAAGGAACAAATCGCCCAGTTGAAAGAGAAAATCAGTCATTATCATAAACTGGAGGAAACTTTACATAATGCCATTGTGGTGGCACAAGAAACTGCTGAAAATGTGAAGCGCAGTGCTTCTAAAGAAGCGGAGCTAATACGCAGTGAGGCGGAAAAAGAAGCTGCCCGTATCATTGATGAGGCTCGTTATAAAGCAAGTCGTATTCTCACGGAACATGAAGAAGTTTATAAACAAGCACAAATCTATAAAATGCGTTTTCGCTCCTTGGTGGAGGCACAATTGGCAGCCTTGGAGATGGAAGACTGGTTAACTCCGGAGGAAGATGTACAGACAGAAAAAGGTGCTTAAAAGATTTAAGTGGTCATACGCACTCTTCTTATCGGATGGGAAATTATCTCAACCTTGATTTGCTTGCTTTCCTACCGGTAGGGGTTGTTAAGGGAGAATCCCCTCTAAACTTGCTGGGTGGTCAGGACCGCAGGTCCGCCGAAGGGGTGCAGCCCTTAAAGGACAAGAAAGACGCAACATTAAAAATAAACGCGAAGCGTCTTTCTTGACAGCGTATGACCATTTTGATTATACTTGTATTTGAATTGATCTGATCAAGTTTAGAGATAAAACAAGTTAAAACGGGAAAAACTATGAACGGGACGAGTAATTAGAAGACTGCGCCACAGAGAGCCGGGTTTGCTGGAAACCGGTGCGTAACTTTTAATGAAAATCACCCGGGAGTTGCAGGTGAATTTAAGTAGCCGTCGCCGGCGGGAGCCGTTATGTAGTCAAGAGAGTTAAAGATTGAGCTTAAATCTTTAACTAAGCGGGGTGGTACCGCGGGAAATTCCCGTCCTCAAATGGACGGGTTTATTTTTGTTTAGAGAAGATTAGAGATGGAGGACTTAAAGATGGACGAAAAAGATTATCGAAAAACACTTAATTTACCTCAAACCGACTTTCCCATGCGCGCCAATTTGGCAAAACGTGAACCGGAATTACTGAAAAAGTGGCAGGAGATGGACATTTACGGCAAAGTACAGGCGCTGCGTAAAGGACGTCCTAAATATGTTCTGCATGACGGTCCGCCCTATGCCAACGGTGATATTCACATGGGTACGGCTATGAATAAAGTACTCAAAGATATTATTGTTAAACATAGAAGTATGCTTGGTTTCGATGCCCCTTATGTGCCGGGTTGGGATACACATGGTTTGCCCATTGAACACCAGGTGCTTAAAACCGGTAAAGTAAGGCGCAGTGAAGTAAGTGCATTAGAGTTCCGTAGACATTGCCGTGAATTTGCCTTGCGGTATCTTGATCTTCAGCGTGAACAGTTCAAACGGCTGGGAGTGCGCGGTGATTGGGACAACCCTTATATTACTTTAGTACCTGAATTTGAGGCCATCCAGATTAAAGTTTTTGGCGATATGTATAAGAAAGGTTATATCTACAAAGGATTAAAGCCTGTACACTGGTGCCCGCAGTGTGAAACGGCACTGGCAGAAGCGGAAATCGAATATCATGATCACCGTTCCCCTTCCATTTATGTGCGTTTTCCTGTGGTTGATGCCAAAGGTAAAATTGCCGGGGCCGACGACACCTGGTTTGTAATCTGGACGACAACTCCCTGGACGATCCCGGCTAATTTGGCCATCTGTCTGCATCCGGATTTTATGTACGTGCAAGTTCAGACGCCTGCACATGGCAAGCTGATCTTGGCAAAAGAGCTGCTTGAAAATGTTATGGAAGTATTGAAAATTACTGAATACAAAGTTCTGGCAGAATACAAGGGCAGCGATCTGGAAGGCGTTCTTTATAAACATCCCTTGTATGAGCGGCAATCTCCCATTGTTTTAGGAAACCACGTCACTTTAGAGGCGGGAACAGGCTGCGTGCATACAGCCCCCGGCCATGGCCAGGAAGACTATGAAGTCGGTTTAAAGTACGGTTTGGAAATTTACGCTCCCATTGATCATCGTGGACATTTTACAGAAGATGTGGGCATTTTTGCCGGTCTGCATTATGATGAAGGGAATAAAAAAGTGACCAAGGCACTGGAAGAAGCCGGGGCGCTTTTGTCTCTGTCTTTTATTAAACACCCGTATCCTCATTGTTGGCGGTGTAAAGAGCCTGTTTTATTCAGAGCGACTGAACAATGGTTTGCTTCCATAGAAGGTTTCCGCCAAGAAGCTTTGACTGCCATTAAAGATGTAAAATGGATTCCGTCCTGGGGACAGGAGCGGATTCACAATATGATCGTGGACAGGCACGATTGGTGTATTTCCCGCCAGCGCGTCTGGGGTGTTCCCATTCCCATTTTTTACTGTACAAAATGCAATCAGGAATTAATTAATGACAATACAATTAATTTCTTAGCGGATATTTTTGCCAAAGAGGGCTCAGATGCCTGGTTTGCCCATGAGGCTAAAGATTTATTGCCCCCGGGAACTACTTGTCAACAGTGTGGACATGGTGAATTCCGTAAAGAAACTGATATTATGGACGTCTGGTTTGATTCCGGCTCAACACATGCAGCCGTTTTAGAAACCCATCCGGATCTTTGCTGGCCGGCGGATCTTTATCTGGAAGGTTCAGACCAATACCGCGGCTGGTTCCAGTCTTCTTTGTTAACTGCTGTGGCTACCCGCGGCCGTGCGCCTTACAAGGCAACTTTAACCCATGGTTGGGTGGTGGACGGCGAAGGACGGAAAATGTCCAAGTCGGTGGGGAATGTGATTGCGCCGGAGCAAATCATTAAACAAAACGGCGCCGATATCTTGCGCCTGTGGGTTTCTTCAGCCGATTTTAAGAGTGATGTACGGGTCTCAAGAGATATTCTCAAGCAGTTATCTGAAGTATACCGGAAGATCCGCAACACTATTCGCTACATGCTCGGTAACTGCTATGATTTTAACCCGCAGGCAGATGCACTGGAGTTGGCAGAACTGGATGAATTGGATCGTTATGCCTTGCACCGGCTGCAGTTATTAATCGAAAGAGTCAGCCGGGCTTATGACGAATTTGAGTTTCATGTGGTCTTTCATGCCGTTCATAACTTCTGTGTCATCGAAATGTCCAACTTTTATTTGGATGTGCTCAAGGACAGACTTTATACCATGCCTGCCGCCTCCAAATCCCGCCGTTCGGCACAAACTGCCCTCTACGAGATACTGGTAACATTAATTAAACTGATTGCGCCCGTACTAACATTTACGGCGGAAGAAGCATGGAGCTACCTGCCGGTGCGTGAAGCAGAGTCAGTTCAGCTGGCTGATTGGCCGCAGGTGCGTGCAGAATGTAAAGATGAAAAATTGGCAGAAAGCTGGCAAAAGCTTCTGGCTTATCGTGATGTGGTGACACGGCGCCTGGAAGAAGCACGCAAGGAAAAGCTTATCGGCTCTTCCCTGGCAGCCGGATTGGATTTGTATCCGGACCAGGAAGCTTACGTCGCACTTTTGCCCTTTAAAGAGCGTTTATGCGAGCTTTTTATTGTTTCAGCCTGTACGCTGCATGAACCGGGTACAGCTGCAGACGTAAAAACCGAAAAAGGGCTGGGTGTTGTTGTTAGCACAGCCCCGGGTCAAAAATGTGAACGTTGCTGGATGATTCATCCCCGGGTGGGTTCTGATTCTGAACATCCCGAAATCTGCCCCCGTTGTGTGGAAAATCTTAAAGGTTAAAGTAACAAAAGACGTTGCCTCTCAGCAGGCAGCGTCTTTTGTCTTTCCTGTTGGTTAGGAATTATAATAACCTTACTTTGCCTCTTTCCTAACCAACGGGGGTTTAAGATCCTTATTCAGTGAGAAAATAGAGAAGGATAACAAACAGAGGGGGCAAGAGTGCGTGCGAGGCCCATCAAAACCCAGTGAATTTATCCTGAATCGGCTATACCGGCAAACGGGACGCTTGCTGCAGGAAATAGATAAGTTCAATCTGGCTGAATATATGGAACTGCTTAATAACCCGCGACGTTTTTTTTGGGTTAACTTTTTAGGTGGCGTGGGGCGTGGTCTGGGTGCCGCTTTGGGTGCTACACTTGTTGCCGCTATTGTGGTGACAATTTTACGTAGGCTGGTCCTGCTAAATTTGCCCATTATCGGCGATTATATTGCCGAATTAATACAGATTGTCCAAGACCATCTTTAAGGAGGCTGTGTGGTGGAAAGAAAATATAGGCAGTATAAACTCCAGCTCGAACAAATGAAGAAAAATCTGCAGGAACAGATTTCACATGCAAAGGGTTTGCAGGAACATACAGGATTACGGGAGGCTACGGCAGAACTTTCTCTTATCGATAATCATCCTGCCGATCTGGGCAGTGAAAATTATGAGCGGGCAAAAGATCTTTCTTTGCATGAAAAAAACAGATTAATTTTGGAGGAAGTAGAAGAAGCACTGGCAAGGTTAGAATCAGGTCAGTACGGAAACTGTAAAAACTGCGGTAAACCCATCCCGGAAGAAAGATTAAAGGCGGTTCCCTATACCGAATTATGTCTGGCTTGTAAAAAGGAAGCGGAAGCTGCAGAAGAAAATTTCTCCCGTCCTGTGGAAGAGTTAAATTTACTGCCGCCTTTTAGTCGCACTTATATGGGAGGCAGTGATTATACAGGTTATGACGGGGAAGATGCCTGGCAGGATGTTGCCCAGTATAACAAGTTAAACCATGTCTTTGAGCAGGAAACTGTAGCTGAAAGTGATGAAACTATTGGTGCTGTTGAAGATATTGAGCGACTCTCCAACCAGGAGTTCGAGGAACAACTGCCCGAGTAATTGTCTGCCGGAAGTTATGTGTGGTACAATAGAGAAAAACTTTACGGGGTGCCAATGTGAAAGTCTATTTATTAACACTTATTATTTTTGTTTTAGATCAATTTTCCAAATGGTTGGTGGTGCGTCATCTGCAGTTACACCAAAGCCTGCCTGTAATTAAAGGCATCTTTCATTTAACCCATGTTCATAACTTCGGTGCCGCCTTTTCGCTCCTGAATAATTACCCGGGTTTTTTGACTCTGGTGGCAATGGTTGTTGTTTTACTGCTTGTTATTTTTTTAAGCCTGCCTCAACAGGAGAGGCTCTTGCGCATAGCTTTAGCAATTATTTTAGGCGGAGCACTGGGAAATTTGCTGGACCGCTTGCGCCTGGGATATGTCATTGACTTTTTAGATTTTCGGATCTGGCCGGTCTTTAACTTGGCTGATATGGCCATAGTGGTAGGGGTGGGGCTGTTGGTTTTGGCTGTAATGAAAATGCCACAGGAGAAAGGAAGCTAGCAATGCATCCGATCTTATTTCGGATTGGCTCTTTTAAGGTTTACAGCTACGGCTTTATGCTAGCCATAGCTTTTGCCTGCTGTACTTTAGGTTTTATCCGTGAAGGAAAAAGGGCGGGTTTACCAGAGGAGAAATTAACTGGTCTGGTGCTTTGGATTATGGTGGCGGCCATGGTTGGTTCGCGACTATTGTATGTTTTACTGGAGCTACCTGTTTATATATCTGATCCTGTTTCAATTTTTAATATTCGCAGCGGTGGGCTTTCTTTTCATGGCGGGTTGGTGTTTGGCATTGCTATCGGTTTATGGTACACAAAAAAGCACAAACTGCCTCAAGGTCAAGTGGCTGACCTGGTGGCGCCGTATTTGGCGCTGGGATATGCTCTTGTCCGCATAGGCTGCTTATTTAACGGCTGCTGCTACGGGCAGCCGTCCAATGTCTTTTGGGCTCTTCCGGCAGCATATGCGGACGATACCTTACGGCATCCTACCCAGCTCTATGCTTTTCTGGCCGCTTTACTTATTTTTTTACTTTTGCATGTGCGGAAAAAAAAGATTCGTTTTGCCGGTCAGCTCTTTTGGGAATTTATTTTGCTCTACTGCATTTATCGCTTTCTGGTAGAGTTTTTCCGTGAAGTTAGTACACATACCGGTATTTTTACTTTAGGACAGATAGCCAGCCTGCTTGGGGCTGTATTAGCTTTTGCTGTCATACGTTTGTGGCCATTAGGGAGGAAGAATGTGGGATGAAAACAAACGCATATGAGGTGACAGGGGAGTTAAAGGGTCAGCGGCTGGATGTAGTAGTGACTCGGCTGGTTCCCGAATTAACGCGTTCACGGGTGCAAAAACTTATCCAGGAAGGCTTGATTTTAGTTGATGGTGTGACCCGTAAGGCCAATTATCGCGTACACCCGGGGGAAGTGCTGCAGGTGACAATTCCCCCGGCTGAACCGCTTTCTTTGCAGCCGCAACCGCTGGAACTGGACATCCTGTACGAAGATCGGGAACTTATAGTGATTAATAAGCCTAAAGGCCTTGTTGTTCATCCGGCGGCCGGTCATACTGACGGCACCTTGGTTAATGCTCTTTTGTATCATTGTGATGATCTGTCCGGTATTGGCGGGAAAGTACGTCCCGGTATTGTGCATCGCCTTGATAAAGATACATCAGGTGTTCTGGTAGTGGCCAAAAATGATCATGCACACCTTTATTTGGCACGGCAATTTAAAGAGCAAAGTGTTGTGCGGGAGTATCTGGCCATTGTGCACGGGAAAATATCCACTCCCCGGGGAAGTATTAACGCCGCCATTGCCCGTCATCCCCGTGACCGCAAAAAAATGGCTGTAGTTCCGGAAGGTAAAGGCCGGCCGGCAGTGACACATTTTACCGTTTTAGAACAATTTCGCAATTATACTTATGTTTTATTACAGCTGGAAACAGGAAGGACACATCAAATCAGGGTGCATCTGTCTTCTTTGGGGCATCCCATCGTGGGAGACATTGTTTACGGCTATAAAAGGCAGCGTTTCGACCTGAACGGCCAGGCACTACATGCATACAAACTAGGGTTTATTCATCCTGTAAGTAGTAAGTATCTGGAATTTACCAGTAACCCGCCGGCGGAGTTTACTCATTTATTAAATCTGTTGCGCAAGCAGGTAAATTAAGAACAATTACTCGCATGACGCTACTGCTAAAATGAGCATATTGCAGCTGATCCCGGTAATGCTATAACAAAAACTATTTATGGGGTGAGCTGTATTTGGAGTTAATTTTGTTGTATAGAACGGTAGTTATTTACGTGGCGGTACTGGCGGCAATACGCATTATGGGCAAACGAGAAGTTGGGGAGTTATCTGCCTTTGATTTTGTGGTGGCCATTATGATTGCCGAGCTGGCTGCCATGTCGATAGAAGATTTAAAACTACCCTTGCATGAAGGACTAGTGCCAATTTTTACTTTAGTTTTTCTGGAAATATTGCTTTCCTATATTAGTTTAAAAAGCCATATGATACGTAAATTAATTGACGGTACTCCCAGTATAGTCGTTGCCAATGGCAAAATTTTAGAAAAAGAGCTGCGCAAACAACGTTATAATTTGTCTGATTTGTTAGGTCAGTTGCGAGAAAAAGGCGTTGCTAATATTGCTGATGTGCAATATGCAGTGCTGGAAACGTCAGGGGAATTGAGTGTAATGCTTAAAAGCAATAAAAGGCCGGTAACCTTAAGCGATTTAGGTTTGCCTGCACCATATGAGGGCTTGCCCACGCCTTTGATTTTTGACGGTCATATTCATTATAATAATTTGCGCAACCTAAACCTGGATGAAGAATGGTTGACCAAGGAGGTAAAAAAAGCGGGACTGGAGTCTACAAAGGATGTTCTTTATGCCAGTCTAGATACAGACGGCAATCTTTATCTAAGCGAAAAAGAAAAGGCAAAGCAAAAACCTGCCATGGGCTAAATAGGCAGGTTTCAAATTGCCGGGAGGGAAGAGAGTGAAAAAGCCATTATTATTTGCCAAGGAACTTGTGCGGGAAGTTCTTACACCCGGGGATATTGCTGTCGATGCCACTTGCGGTAACGGTCATGACACGCTTTTTCTTGCCGAGCTGGTGGGACCGGAGGGAAAAGTGTTTGCTTTTGATATTCAGCAGGAGGCCATTTTATCCACCCAAAAAAAGCTGGAAGCTGCGCAATTATCTGAGCGGGTGGAGCTGCTTAACACAAGTCATGCCAATGAAGCCTTTTGGCCGCCGGCACCTCTGCAAGCAGTGATGTTTAATTTAGGGTACTTGCCGGGTGGAGACCATGAAGTAATCACGCAACCCAAAAGCACAGTGGCGGCCTTACAGATTGCGGTAACAAGGTTGCAGCCGGGAGGTATTATTACTTTAGTTGTTTATACCGGCCATGACGGCGGTGAGGAAGAACTTGAAGCCGTACGTAATTTCTGTACTAAATTACCACAAAAAGAGTATGCGGTGCTGGAATATAAGTTTATTAATCAGATTAATCGTCCCCCGTTACTTTTAGCCATACAGCGTTTAACAAAACCCACTAAATAGGTAGAATTCGCAAAAAAATTCAGTCAAAAGCAGGAAAAAAGGCAAATTATCTTGAATATAGTTTTACATTTCACAAAATCAGATCTACTTTATGGGGGATAGTCCCTGTTAAGGAAACCCTTATATGCTTGCAGGTGCAAAATTAGCATCTATTAGATAATAGAAATGAATTGAAGTAAAAAAGTAAAGGAGGATTATATGTCTCGAAAAAAAGCGCCAAAATCTGTGGTGAAACGTTTGCCTGTTTACCTGCGGATCCTTGATAACTTGATTCGCCGCGATGTAGAAATTATCTCCTCACGGGTATTAAGCGATGAGACAGGTTTTACTGCTGAACAAATTCGTAAAGACCTGGCGTATTTTGGTGCCTTCGGTACCAGGGGTACAGGATATAATACAAGTTATCTGAGAGAAAAGCTTCTGCGTATTATTGGCTTGGATAAACAGACAAAAATTATTGTGATTGGTTTTGGTCATTTGGGAAAAGCGTTAACACGCTATAATATGAATAAGAATCCATATGTAAAAATTGTGGGTGCTTTTGACAACGATCCCAATGAGCTGCATACTGATATTGAAGGACTCCAGGTTTACTCTATGGATAAGCTGTCGGAAGTTATTCAAAAAGAAGATGTCAAAGTTGCCATTTTGACAGTCCCGGCAGAAGTGGCGCAACAAGTTGTGGACATACTGGTTGAAAACGGCATTACGGCTATTTTGAATTTTGCTCCCACAAAGCTGCATACTCCTGAAGGTGTTTACGTGCATAATGCCGATCTCACCATTGAATTGCAAAGCTTAATCTACTATTCACAGGAAGATGAAGGACGCGCCTTGAAGGAATAAATTACCTCTGTTTTTGGTGTTGACTTTTCAGGAAAGCTTGTGTATACTATAGAAGTGTCACGACCTTGACACAAACGCGGAGCTGTGGTGTAGTGGCCTAACATGCCTGCCTGTCACGCAGGAGATCGCGGGTTCGACTCCCGTCAGCTCCGCCATT